>JAFGGO010000029.1 GCA_016930515.1 Promethearchaeota archaeon
CTTACCTACGCCTCCCTTTCCACCAAACATTACCATTTTCAAACTTAATAGTGCTTCTTTTAATTCCATATAATCAACATTTTTAATTTAATGATATTTAATAATTTAACTTATATCTTAGAATAGCAACAATTCCTCCGAAGGTAGAATAAAGAGTCTCTCCTAACTCTGTCTCGCTTGATATGATTTCAACATCAGTTCCCATTGATTCCGCAATTTCTCCAAGTTCCTCGATAACTGATTGCTTACTAGAAATATTAAATGCGTTAGAACTACATTTTGGACAAATCTGTTCTTGTATATGAGCTTCCATCGCAATCAATTCTTGTTCTCGTACTTTTTTTTGTTCTGAATAACCACAATTCGAGCAGGTTATTTTGAGATTATGGTCGTCTAATTTCTCCGAAGCAATTAACATGTCCACGGCGCCAAAATTTAATGCTTTCTTAATATCATCGTACCCATATAATGCCAATCCTTTATCGGTAGAGAGTTCTTTCATAAATTGATTCATGACTTTTGCTTCTCGCACATATTTTATGTTTTCCATTTGGTCTTTAACCTTGTCTACTAACGCCCTAAGACCTTCAGAACCACTATAAGCTAAATCAACGACATCTATTATCTTATCCTTGAGCCTGTAATCAAGACCATCGTCGCTAACGAATTTTTCTTTCGAAGGTCCCGGACCACCAATGAAAATGCCATGTAATTCTTCCATTTCTAAAAAAAGTTGATTAACTTCCGCAGAAATTTTTCTATAAAAATAAAGCTCTCCCTCCTCTTGAAGGCGTTCGAATCTTCTTTGTGATTGTCCTCCTTGTCGATGTTTCCCATGTAATCCAGATGTAAATTCTCTAACGACCTCCATGTGATTCCCTCTAATATATCCTACAGCGGATTCCTTTCTTCCTATAGAAATCAATCCGTAGGTCTCCTTATTGGAGAGGGTTTCTTCTAATGGCCATAGTAAAAATTCGCTTGCGCAGTGATACCTGAAAGTTTTAATTTTTTCTGGAGGATCTACTATATATTTCTCCATTCTTTCTGTTCCGGGAGTATTATTTTGAGGTATTGCTCCCGCAAACATAACGATCCCATTTTCGGGAACATCTCTGTAATTTTTTAGCATCCCTAATAAGGTCGAAATGCCATCTAATACATTTTTTCTTGTTAATTTTGATTTTATGTTCTGACTTTCGCTTATTTCGTTTTTGAGGTAATTTGTAACATCCGAAAGCTTCCTATCGTGAGGAATGTAAAGCGATATTAATTCTGTATGGAATCCTTTTTTTGACTTGAGTTCCTCTAACAACTTCTTGGTTCGATATACCTTTAAATCGTTACTTTTATGTGGCTCATCAGTGCTCATTTCTATCTACCAAATAAAGTAAGGAATCATGAGTTTAGAATTTTTCGATTTTTCAGAAAAAATAAAAGTATTCCATTTTTTTTTTTATTAGCTACATTTTAATATTATTATAATTATTAGAATAATCATGGGAACCGATAAAGAAACGCAATCGCGTTCGAACGATATCATGGAAAAAAGTACATATACAATTAGGCCTTGTTGTCTTGAAGATTTAGAAGGCGTAATAAATGTAAACGAAAAGGAGCTCCCCGAAGATTACCCTTACTTTTTTTACAAGAGCATTCTTGATTCATTCCCCGAATCTTTTTTGGTTGCTATTAACGAGGATGGTCATATAATTGGTTATATAATGTGGCGGGTTGAGCGTTTACCTGCATTAAACAGCTTAAATTTAATTCGTAAGGGTCATTTAGTTTCGATCGCAGTTTCAAAGGATTATCGGAGAAAAGGAATTGCTTGGGAACTTTTAGTGAAAAGCATGCCAGAAATTAGAAGGAGGAAGATTTCTGAATATGTGCTTGAAGTAAGGGTTTCCAATTATGGAGCAATTAATTTATACAAGAGGCTTGGCTATAAGATCGACAGTATTAAGAAAAAATATTATCGAGACGGTGAAAACGCTTATTTTATGATAAAAACGGTCAATAATCCTCTTTAAGCACTACTTGAAAAAATCGTTTATACTCCTTTGTCCTTTTGAAATCTTTCCCGATTCTTTTTTGATTTCAAGTAGGTTCACATGTTTTGGCTCAATTCGGGGTTTTAATCCCAATTCTTTTATCATGCTAAGTGAATTTTTTGTTGCATAACCCGAAAAGTGGTTATTGAAATATACTCCAACAATCTTCGCCTTACTAATTACCTCTTGGATCTTTATGGCCCATTGTTTTATCTCTTCGTCGCTAAAGCAATAATCAAACCAGATTTTTTTCCCATAACCGTGAAATCTAATATAAGCAAATTCGGGATTCGTTACGTCCATCCTGGGGGGTAATAAGGGTTCCACGACGGAACAATATGTGAGTTTTTTTTTTTTTAAATACTCAAATACCTGATTATCCATCCAAGAATCGTGTCTGAACTCTACTGCGAGGTAATAATTTTGTTCTTTCCTTTCTTGAGGCCAATTATCTATAAATTCGCGTAAATTATTAAAATGTTCATCTTTTGTAAAGGACGGTGGCAGTTGTATTAGGAACGATAATAACTTTTTAGATTGAATCAAAGGATCAAAAGCATCAAGAAAAGAATTCAGGTGTTCCATAGTGTTGGAAATGTCGAGTTTGTATTTGTGAGTAATAATTTTTGGAAGCTTAGCGGTAAAAAAAAAGTCGTTTGGAGTGCGCTTAACCCAACTAATTACGACCCATTTTGAAGGAATGTTGTAAAAACTCGTGTTAATTTCGTTTGTATAGTAAATTTGTGAATAATACAATAAAAAATCCTTGGAATTGAAGCTTTTTGGATAAAAAGGACCAACCCATTCGTTGTATCCCCATCCAGATGTGCCTATTAAGATGTTACTTCGCATTTTCTTTTATCACAATAATTAAAAATAGTTCATTTGAAAATTCAAATTAATAAAGTATAAGTAAGTATTTAAATAACTTGACCTTAAAAAAATAATTAATTTTTAACATGAGGATCTTTTTATCGATACCCATAAAGCACCTTTTAAACTTTACTCCGTTGCACAGTAAAATTTTTAACTAAGCATTTACTTTAATATTTTGTCGTTGATGATAATAAATTCCGATCATAAACGATTATTTAAAGTTATCAAGGAATAAAACATCTCATCTTCGGATGATGTGTCCTAAATAACTGGCATTGGCCTCGTGAAAGTACGTCATTAGACGCCTTCGAATATATTTCAAGGTAATGACGATATCAAATGCGATATTTGAAAATATTAGCGTCAAAATACAACGACGGTAATAATACGGGACGCGAGTAGCTAAAAGCCAAGCACTAAAGAAATACTATGTGCTCATAGGAACATTCTCCCTATATATATTGATATATTGAGTCTTCAAATAATCATAGCATTTACGCTTTGGAAATAAAAAAAAAAGCGTAATGTAATTTAAAGTCTCGAATCGTCAAGGTAAAAACTAGCTTTTAATTATTACCAGCATCGATAAGATGCCTTTTACCAAACTGATATCTTTACAAGCTTTTGTGCAAGCAATCTGAACCTTTCCTCGAGTAGACGCCAATACGCCTCCGCTATTTGGTGGATATCTTGGCTTGGGCACCGATGAAGAGCGTGGCAAGCTGCGATAAGCTTGGGTTAGTCGCATGCAGACGC
>JAFGGO010000030.1 GCA_016930515.1 Promethearchaeota archaeon
GAGAGTTCTTTTATTTAATCCATTTCTGGTTATATACTAATAGACAATAATATGTAGGCTCGCAAGTCAAGAGGCGACTTTCAAGCCATTTCAACATTTTATAAAGGCTTCAAGGGTATTTAAATCTTTCTTTTCGAACTAAAAATATTAACCTGTTAACTATAACAATGAAATAGGCACATTTTAAACGGCGTTTAACTTCATCAAGTCGATTAATTCGTGCTTGGCTTTTTAATCTTGTGGAGCCAAAATTACTAAAATAAATTTAATTAATCTGTTATCTTTCTTATTCGCACTATTTTTTCCGAGACGGTAATAAATCCTTCCTTTTCTAATTGTGTTAGGATTTGTAAAATTTTACTCTCGTCGACATTAAGTCTTGCGGCCAGTCCCCTCTGTGATTCTCCGGAAACCGAAAGGAGGTGTTTCAGGATTTTTCCCCGCAATTGCCTGTTGGATCCCTTAAAGGGGATTTGCTTCTTGTAATGTGCGCTCTGCTTATTCAATTCCGGGTGTTTTTTTTTCAGCATGACCCCGTAATCCATGAGTGCGTAATACCATTTCCTGCTGTCTTTCTCGTCCAAAGTAGCTTCTATCAAGGGAATAATTTCCTTATCTTGCACCGTCAGCTTTCTAGGAAAGAAAAAATAAAGATATACCCGTCGTATGTTCGTTTCGATGAAAATTACGGGTTTATTAAACGCAAAAGCAATTATCGACGAGGCAGTGTTGTGGCCAATATTGGGTAATTTTTTCAGCGTTTCGACCGTGCTTGGCAGCTTCCCTCCGTGATCGTTTAAAATAATGCCTGCAATTTTTTTTAGAGCGATCGCTCGGCGATTGTATCCTAACCCTTGCCAGCTCTTTAGAACATTCTCTAAAGGCGCTTTCGAAAGCGATTCAAAATCAGGGAATTGGGCGGTAAATTGCAAGAATTTCTCGGCCACCCTTCCGGTCTGGGTTTGCTGGAGCATCATTTCGGAAACGACCACGTTGTAAGGCGTGATGTTGCTCCGAAAGGGAAAATTCCTACCATGCCGCTTGAAATAGGACTTGATGATCTTTTGGAAGACTTCTATGACTTGAGCACTAAGTCCTTCTTTATTGTAAAGGGCATGAAATTGCGATACGAACATGAACGATCTCTAAAGTATTCAACACTCAAAAAATTTTTCTCTTATAACTCATAAAACAATTAATATGATTTTATAATCAAGAGAACAGCGTAAGCAGCGTCAAGCGAATGTGATTATAAAATCTTGGAGGTTGCATATTGCATATTGATCCCTCGAATAAAAAGCAACTTGGGAGGTTTTATGGGCGTTTTGTGAACCTCGCACTGATCGCGTTCTTTATAGTATTGGTCACATTCACTACAGTAAAAATTTTGCCTTGCTTGATGTCTTAATGCTCGTGCTAATACCTCACTTGAGTTCAACAAGCTTCCAAAAGTTTCGGCGTCGATATTGGAAACAATCTCATCGAACTTGCAACTATCACATGTGATTGTTAGCTTTAATATCACGAACACGAGCTTGCGAGGACTTTTCCGGACGAGATCGAGCAAGAGAGATTTGCACCTCAAGTTCTGATCCCCGCATTTACTACACGCCTCCTTGTTGGTTGGGGAGCTATCCCCGATGGAATGCCCTTGCAAGGGCTTCTTCTTAGCGTCGTCTAAGGTGTCCTCAAATATTTTTCTCATTTCAAGAATGTCATGTAATCTATCTTTTAGACATCTTCTTTCTTGATGTGTTACTGAGCGAGCGTGTAGTTCTTTATTTATTTCTTCTTCAAGGAGTCTTTTTTCTTTTGAATTAAATATAATGGTGATGGTTTTAATTCGTTGGTTCTCAGGTGCAGGTGATGAGATCAATTTCGATTGCGAATTCAATGCAACTTCGTTTTTCACGACATTGCTCCTAATTGGGCGGCCTAAAATTTCCTCCATTAACTTCCTGAATGCATTTACGAATTCAGAGTGAATGTTAAACGCATTTCCGCTTAATTCAAGAGTCTCAACTTTCGTTAAAAGGTGTATCGAGTTTGGCAGTGAATATAAATTTTTGTCCTTTAACCACAGCCCGGTCACGTGCCTGTCTTTCGCTGTAAATCCAAAAATGGCATTCCCAGGATTTGACTCCGCTAGGATCGGAATTGACTGACCAAGCATTACTTCCAAGGCCACGAGAAATTGTACCTCTTCGAGGACCAATTTCACTTCCTGATAGAAAGCTACTTTATCCCCAACCTTGTTTCTATCGTTGTTCGAGAACATCTTCTTCTCTCTAAGGTTTATTTTCGCTATTGTCTTGACTTAAAAGAATGTCTGAAAACTCTTGCTTTAAAAGCGTTGCGAGTCGTCCCGTGGTGTCCGTAGTACTTAATCCCTTAGCCCGTTCGAATAATTCGTGTAACTTATTCGTTTTTTCTAAAATCTTCGCCTCGATCTGCATGTTGAGGATTGGAATTTTCACACTGATGTCTTGATTTACCTGATCATTACATTTCGGACAACGCGCCTTGGAAGCAGCAGACGAACGAAATACCTTGGGACAATTCGAACAGAAAACATAATTAGCGTGAAAGCCTCGAAGTCGTTCCCATAACTTGTCCGAAAAGTTTTGAACAGCAAAGCATGCTTTTTTAGAGGGAAACTTAATTTTCTCGATTGTTCCCTCTCGATTAATCGATATTTCAGAGATGATAAACGAATATTCGTTGGAGTCTTTCTGTCCACTTATCTGATAATGCAGCTGTTCGATGACTCCTTTATTGCAACTTTTATTTTCGAGTTCCTCGTCCCTAATCTCATCTTTCACGCCCCAATCTTTTGGTTTTACTAGATCCATTACGACTAAAAAAGGCTGGTCGTATTGTTCCAACTTAATGACGCACTCTCCAGGAGCAAGGCGGGTCACGTGTCCAAGATTCTCGGCGGATAAACCCAAAGAATCTCGAAAGTCTTCGATTTGATATCTTGAGGGTATCTTGTGGCATATCTTAAGCTCGGTGTTCGTGATCGCAACTTGATTGAGCTGTCGAGGTTTTTGCTCCGATATGATAAACCCTTCTCCGTAAGCGCGAATTTCGGCCAGAATGTCGCTGAAATCCTCTTGCGACTTGTGTGCGATGCTATCTTTGGACCTATCTGAAATCCTCGCCGATGATAGAAGCCTGTGCGCCTCTTCTAATACCGTAATATGTCTCAAGGAGGTGGAAGGTTTATTTTGTTGTTGGTAAAGGTACAATAACCTCACGATGTAATTAAAAACTAGCGCTCTTTCTTCGTTGTTTCTGAGACTATCAAGTTCCAAGATGACATTTTTTTTTAAGATTCGATCGATGTTTGGATGATTTTTTGACGAATTAAAGATTTGTCCTCTCGTACCCTTGAGTAGCGAGCCAAATCTCGCCTCAAACGCTCCCAAGAAACCGTCCTTCGTGCGGTAGTCATAACTCGAGAATCGAATTTTCAAGACGGTATACTTGAAAAAATCTTCCAAGGTTGGCGTTCTTCCCCTCTTAATTTCGGTCCAGCCGTTTACCTGATAAATTTCAACCAGAGAGGTATAAATGACATCCCTAAAAGGGTACCAGATGTAAAAGGTGTTCGAAATTACCTCAAGAAGCTCGTTTACCCATTGAGTATAATTCAAAAAGCGTGGAACTTCAAAAAGGTTAATCTTCAATCTATTCGTGGCTGCTCCAGCGGAATATACTTCCACGTTCTTGAAGTGATTGAGCACGTGACGATATTCTTTTTTAATGGGTTCCACGACTAGGAAGGGAATCTTTTTTTCTCGTGATTTCATCAAAATATTAAGGACGGTATTGGTCTTACCAGATCCCGTTGATCCTATGACTAAACAATGTCGGGTAAGAGAATCCAAATCCAGGTAAAAATCTTCTACCACGTCACTTCCTCGCTTAATGCGACCGATCCGAAGGGGATTTGCCATTTTATTTACCGCCATCTCTGGAAGTTCTTCGGAGAAATCAGGGATCTTAAGAACTTTAAAATTCGAAATCGATCTTGTCGGTAAATTGATGTGATCGCCTAACCTGTGCGAGGAATAAATGGTTCGATATGGCTTAAACTCGGAAGAGGCTTCCAAGCCCGTGCCCAAGGTCGTAACTGCCTTGAAGGACTTGGGAAACCAATTCAACGGCTCGCCAAGTTGAAATGCATCGACGGGAAACCAAAAATCGCCTTGGTTCTTAAAATGGGATTTGATGATGGCGTAGATGGTATAATAAGTGCTTTTTTTATCGGCAAAAATATAATTGAACGTGTCCCAGAGGCCGTGTGTTGCATTTTCTCTTATATATTTATTAATTAATCCGATTTTTTTGATCGCTCTGAATTTTGCGTGCCTCATCGTAAACTCTCTAGTCTTTTCCGTGTTATCTATTTCGTTGAAATAAAACTCCTCGTCTGGCGTGATTATTGCGTCTAATACATCCTTCAAGTCGGAAAGAATGACCTTGATCCGTTCCTGATTCAGGCTTTCACCTATTGTAAGAAATCCCCATTTTTGCTTGTTGAGAGCGTTGTTAATCTCGGAAAGGACACTGTTTGTAATAGTCTCCGTTGCGTGACCTGTTAAGCAACCATAAATTCCTCTATTCTCCACGAACTCAAGGATATCCTCGTGCTCTTGTTGGTTCAAGAACGATATCTTCAGGTTTGGAAAACCCGAAACCAGTACTTTCTTGAACAAATCGAACTGCTCTTGAAGCGACTTAAGAACATCTTTAGGATTGTTGCCAGAATGTAAAATTCCCAAATAGAATCGAAAACCTTTCTTGTCGTTTAGCAATATTCGAATTATCTTGCATCCGAAATAATTAAGCGCTTCGAGCATGTTCCTCATAAAAATGTGCCGTCCTTTCACGTTATCCTCGTTTTTTAAACTTAAACCGTCAATTCTTAAGAGTTTTACGTATTCGAACTTTATTCCGCTTTCTTCAGGGTTTTTTAGCTCTATCACATCATTGAAGGCATGTTTGGTAGTGAGCACGGCTTCTGCAAGCATTTTTGAATCTACGAGCGCCTCGAGCTCCTCCCGAACTGGGGCGTTGGAGTGATCCAAAGAATTCAAAAGCAATTTCTCGTACGAGAGTTCTTTCTCACCGGGTACGGTCTCTTGGCGTTTCTTTAAGGTGTTTTCTAATGCAAAATGTATCAATTCTCCTGAAATGGTTAAAAAATGTAAACGAGCTCCCAGAACTTGCGATAATTTCTCTATAGTTGATTTGATCGAGTAATTATACTGATTCACGTTGAAATATAATCCTTCTTCGCAAACTGTAAGTTCCAACTCGTTTAATATTACATTGTAGAGCTCTTGAAAAAACACCTTATCGTTTAAGATCTCGATGGGGATTACAGACACCTTCGATCCTGGAAAGTAACTCTGTATTTTGTTAACGATGCCATTAATTTCGATTTTATTTATACTAACTAAGCCATGGGAAGATTCTTTTTCGTCCTTTTTCCTTCTTTTTATAATTGCATCCTTTTTAGGAAGGATGACAATATGAGAAGAGTTAGAAAGTAGAGCTGCTCGCACGGTCAATTCCTCTCCTTTATTCGTCCTTCATTGTCGTGAAATCCAAATCCGAGCAGCTCTTCGGAAATCATTAGATTTTTCCGATATTTCCTATAACGCACCTTCTTTTTCGAAATTGATTTAACCCTGTTGTCTTTTTTCAATCACACACCCCCATTGATATTTTTTTCTTCAAGTAATAAGAAGTAGTGATAAGTATTTATACTTTATCACAATAATCTGCGTGATTAGGTGAGAGCGAAAAATTGTATTCACAATTTGGAATGGATTCTAAAGTTATGGAAAGGATTTCTAGGATTGAAAAATCACCATAGAATTACTTAAATGAAATTTAAGACATCCAGATTATAATTAATACGAATTAACTCCATTTAATCCAAGATTAAAAAATAGTAATATGAAATTAATTCCCAAGATTAAGAAGGATATTCCATCGTATCTTAAGAACTATTGGTTAAACACAGCAACTAGATTAGTGAAAAAGGCTATTGAATCGCTAAAACTGCAAGACATTGAGATTGAATCGATTTTATCTAAAATAACTTTTAAATGATTGTTTAAGTTTTGGGATTTGTTGCCAAGCCGATTAATTTTTTCGCTCGTCGTAAAGACATGTGCATAGTCATTTCTCTCAACCGAGAGAGAATTAACTTCTCCAAACAAGCTTGATTCGTTTATACCGTGTTCATTAGTGCTGGTTGCAAATCGAAACCTCCTAAAAAGTTCGTCGGACCTTTCCCTCTGAGCGGTATCGAGTGGATCAAGATCTAATATATCCTCACATAACCAAGATATGAAACTCTCTCGAACCAATCCAAGAGATGTTGAAAAATCCATTTTTCGAGTTAAGAGCAATCTTGCTAAATTCAATTGTCTCTTCCATAATTTCTTTATTTCATCGTTCTCTCCAAATATTTCTTTTTTTATCGTCTCGAGTTCAGGAATGATGCCTTGATAAAACGAGTTGCGATAAAAATCATCGTATTCTTTAAAAATATTTTGGGGTTTTCTCGTAAAATGATCGCTGCTCAAAAAGCGGTTTAATTTTCCCAATAATTCATCGCTCGCAACTCCTGAATTAAGGAATAGCATGATTTTTTGTAGTTCTAAAACTACATTTCTTAACGCTTTTACCTTGCTTTTTGCCCATTCAAACGCAGAAATATCTAAGTTTTCTATCAAAAGCTTGATGTGAGATATCTCGTGTTGGAGCATTACTAATTGATCGAGTTGTACGAATTTTGAGGTAGTATTAGGACCACGAGAGATTGCGTAATAAATCTTTTCGAGAATGTTTGAAGAAACATTTTCGAAGTAATAGACAAACGAAAAAAGCAAGCTTTGAAATAATCTAAATCCAAGAGTAATATCGATGATGACGGAGGAATGATTAATATTTCCTAAAACGGTAGTTAGCTTGTTTAAAAAAAGCCATATGTCCTTTTCTTCCTTGATCTCTGAAATTTCGTATGGTACAATTTTGCATGAGGACGAAGAAGCTTCTTCTAGGATTTGTTTAACTGGTTCTCGCTGCTTGAATCTCTCAGGAGGAGGATCGGGGATCGACCAACCGTTAAAGGTTTGCTTCCCTTCGGGCGTGTCGGGATAAAAAACGATTATCTGGGATAAGCTTGTTTTCTCGACTTCGTCTAAGTACTTTACGAGAGCATATGTAGAACACCAATGATTCACGGAAAAACTCTCGTGAGAATCGGCTACATCAAAAGAATAAGTCGTGTCGTAATAAAATTGCGAATTGCCTAAAACCGTGATTAAAACTTTTTCTCGTTCTCGCTCTTCGTGTTGCTCTTCTTGTTATTCGTTCATTTCTATCACTGCTGCGGATCATTAGTCGATCGTATAAAAGTGTTTCTTTATATTTTTGAAACAAAGAAAAATTAAGTCTGCATGATTTCATGACAAAGATTTATAGCCTCGTTGTTGCGATTGTTAAGAAGGATTTAAAGCCATAATACCTTCTTTCCACTGAAATACATTCGCTTCAAACCGTATTTATCGCTCAATTCTCGAAGGGCAAGAGAAACGGGCTTCGTTCCTCCCGTTAGTTCGCAGATGATTTCAAACTCGTTGATATTTTCTATTATGAGGTCTTCAAGGTTTGAAAGCACTTCTGGATAATTTTCTCGCAAGATTTCTTGAAAATTCACGGCTTTAACTTCCGTTTTCACGGATTTAAACTTCCCTTTATCGAACTTCTTAAAGTCCTTGCTCAATTCAGGACTTGTGAGAAGGAGGTACTTCTTTGGCAGGATGCTTATATCTTCTAACGCAGCGAGCACGGCAGTAAAGAGATCCAGTTGGCCAAGACCTCCGATCAAGCATATTGGTACGATTTCCTGGAATAAAGACCTGAGAGGTTGAATACTCGTCTCGTTTATCTTGTAATATCCTCTTTTTTTAATTCTCTTGAGCAGTCCAGCGTCAACTAGTTTTTTCAGGTGAAAATCGGGTCGTGAAGTATCGTTGCGGACGTGATCCTTTATTTGCTCGTAATAAAGCGCCTTGCGTTCTGATAAGAAATAGAACATGATTTTCTTTCGATTAGGATTTTCCAATGCTTCGTTTAAATTACCTGACACGACCGTATACCGTTTTAAAAGTTCACTCGAAATGATTGTCGGAGCGGTAAACTTTAAGGCTCCGTTATTTTAATCTCATTATCTCACAATAGAAGGACCTTATTTAAATAATTATCGACTTTGCAGAGTAGATGGTACCTTCTTTGCGTTTATGTATATAAATATCACAATAAATATAAACCTTTTATGAAAATTTTGTATAATTCCAAGCCTTAAAAAAAAATAAATTCTTATTTGAAATAGAACGATAAACCAACCCGAATGATTCATGCTAGATAATGATGTTTTTTCTGAACTGAAGGATAAAAATAACACGTGTATGTTAGGTGGTCTGGGGGATGTTGAACTTTTTGTTGATTTATTGGATGCTCTCGAGCGAGATTACGGAATCGTTCCTAAAAAATATGTGCTTATTACTAGCCCTGAAATACACGAAAAATTTAAAAAAGGAGATCTAAATCTTGATAAGGTACGCAGCGAAATTTACGAGTTTGACTTTCAAACAGTTTTAAGAGAAGATATCCAGAAACTCAAGATCGTTTTTAAGGATATTATTGATAAAATTGAGAAAAACCACGAGATCATCTGCGACATCACGGGAGGGACTAAACCCGTATCTATTGCTTTAATGTCTATTGCAACTGAAAAAAAATTGCTTAAAATTTACTTTAGCGGACGGCATTTTATAAAGATATAGTATATTTCAAAATTACATGCGATATTGCAAGATTTAAATAAGGTGAAAATAATCCTCTTCAATAACTTGGATAATATTATCATTTAAATATTAGAATAAGGGAAAAATTTTGGATCCTAAAAAAATTTTCATAACTACAATAAGAATATATAGTTATAAAATACTGGATAAAAATATAACCACATAAATTAAAAGATATAAATCTAAATGGTTAATTAACTCATGATAACTTGGATAACTACGGTCGGATGGAGCCCGTTTGCCGTCATTAATCCCATCTGGGCGTATTGTAAGGATAAAGGGCGATTTCCCTCACGAATAAAGCTATTGCACACCTCGCATATTAAGATTTTGGAAAACTTAGATATCTGCAAGAAAAATATTTTTAAAATCTTAAAATCTTATTCGAACGATCGGAATTTTCAACCGCAAATCGATTCCTGCCCAGTGAAAAGCGAAGATATTGAAATATATACCGAAGCTCTCAAGGATGTTGTCAATTCGGTCATCAAGTTAGGAGACTCGGAATTGATCATTCTCGACATGACGCCTGGAAGGAAATACATGTCGGCTAAAGTCATGCATGTGGGCGAGCAGGTAAATTCAATAGAAAATCCTGTTCAAGTTTTTTACCTCGCCTTGGAAGACTTGACTTACATGAATTCGACATATCCGACAATACCCTTATTTACTCAGGGCCTCAACAACATCTTGGAAGACGCCGATTTCCAGATGCAAACGCCTCCAGATCCCCAGGTACAACTGAACGATCTGATCAATCAAGTACTTAACACTAATTCGTTAAGAATGATAAACAATCCCGAAAAACAACTGGAAATATTCGTACTTTCTGCTCTCGCTCTTGGATACGATACAATCACGAGGTTAAGCAGGTTTGCCAGGGAAAATCACCTAAATTACAATAGAAACGATATTAATAACACGGTAAGAAGGCTCGGAATCATGGAAGGATATCTTTACGAGAGCGTGCGAATTTCAAACGACACAACAGTAGACATCATCATCGTTACTCCTGAAGGTATCGAATATTTAAGAGAGATCCTTGAAGAACTTCTCACCGATCATCCTCCAGAAGCCCTTGTTAACGTGAATCGTCAGCCTCACACGAGTCTTGACGAATTGAGTCTGCAAAACATCTACATGCAAGCCGAAAATAAAAATAAGAAATACATCGATTTAGAAGTAGACAAGCTCGTCGTTTTTCTGAACGAACTTTACTCTCATAACCTTAGAACCTTTCACGTGGTCGATTGTTATTATGGTATCAACTTGTTAAGGGTTGATCTCGAGCTAGGCAAGGACGAAATCAATCTCCGATTTGAAAATTCCCTTAGATCCCTCCCGGATAAAAAAGGGCAAAAAAAATGTCTTGAAGATCTGCGTAGGAATGTTTCAAACATTCCGGGCATCGTGTTCAAGGAAATACCCTATAAAAACCAATTTCTGGACGCGATACGAAAATCTGGAGTGTTTTTTAACGAGACCTGCATGGAACAATTCAAGCAGAAACTCGATCAAATCGTCAATTCAAACCCGATTAGAGGCGATAGGTATAAAGTGTTTAGTTTCGACACGTGTACCTTTTCGAACCAGACTTTCTCTCATCTCTACAAATATTACACGAGCCACCCGATTTACGGTAATAAAATCAACCGATTAGACTTTTTGGTTTCAAAAGGAGTTATTGACGAATTATCCGATTTTGAAAACAAGTATGGAAATAAAGAATTTCACGATTTTCTCGACTACTTGACCAAGATCGCCTCTTTCCCAAAGATCGTGGAACAATTTAAAAATCAAAGCACGCTTCAAGCGAGATTAACCAAGTTAGGGCGATGCGACTACTTGAAGACGAAATCGCTTGCAAACGTGAGAGAGATAGAGATTGGTGGTGAAGAGTCCCTCCACATGGACAGTCGCATCATTAGTGGCCTGCAAACCGAAGTTCAACGATTAAATAATATTGATTTATACTTGTGCTCGCACGACGATAACTTTTACGGTCGCGCAACAGGATTTGCGGGCGTTTCACCTCACTTATTTCTATACAAAAACGTACTTCACAAGAAAGAACAAAATTTCTCGATTAAAACAAGCTGGGACACTTTTTCAAGAATCCTCTATTATTTAGCAGTTACCTTCGGAGCTATCATACTAAACGTTGACAGTAAAGACAAGTTCGTGTTATTTGGAACTTGGCCTGGACATAAAACCCAAGATTGGCAACGGGAACGCACGCGGATCTATTCGGAGAATTCGATCCTGAAAAACATGGTTCGAGATATGAAAATTATCAATTCAGACTAAAATAAGATTAATAATTTATAGATTGAATATTTCTATTATTTTCTTCATTGATTCTTATTTGATCCTTTTTAAAATACCCATTTGATGTTCTTCTGCCAGCATTTCTTCAATGTTTAAAATCTTTCCCTCGGGAGGTCGATTTTTTAAGCGAAATACCAGCGCTATTTGGCTCGGCTTCATTTTTACCTGTATTCTATTCGCTTTAATCGGCGTGTTGAGAATAACAGATAGTATTTCTGCCGTTGATTCGTGTCCTACTGCCGAGATTGCTTTCGAAAGGTCTAATGTCATCTTGCTTTCGTCGAATTCGAAAAACTCGTAGGTACCATAATCCGTGAGGATGGCTGCGTTTAACACGAAATCAATATTTACTGTTTGCTTGCCCTCATTACTTTTCTTGTTATTTTTATCAGTTTTAATCGTTTATCACTTTGCAATTTATTTTTTAAAGTATAGAAAAATGATTTATTGGATTGATCCTGACTTGAGATGGATTCGTTCAGGATCCGATGAATTTCGTTCTAATCTCTTGGAAATCAAACGGTCTCGTCAGACTGTAAACGCTTCCCGCCCTATAAAAGAAACTTGCTCGTGGAAAATGTCCGCACAGTCCGTGCAGTAACACGGTATATATAATCCCAATAGAAGACAAACCCGCAGGGAGGACGGCGTACTTGCCTATTTTTAAATGCCTGAGGACTCCTTCTAAATTAATCACATCGTCAATGGTCTTAACGCAAAAATCTTTAACCGTTTCGTGGTAGGTTAGCGGATTGGTAAGATCTAAACTTGGAGTAGCTCTTGTTACTTTTTTATACCCTTTCCACTGGCTTATCTCGTGAAGTGCCTCGTCGGACAACTCGTGGCGTGCCAGATTAAGAAAGACGAGGTCCTCTTCAATGCTCGGCGGTTGATTCACGGGTGTTTGTACATCTCGATAATGGTTTCGAATGGATTGAAGCGTGATTCGAGGTGTTAAATCGTATCCGTTGTCTTTTTCGTAAAAGAACGACATTATCGGAAAGTGACCCGTCATTCCGTGAAGCATGGTCGTGAACATTATCGCAGTGGAGTTCAATCCTGGCGGAACGATGACGCATTTCTGAGTCGCCAAGATTTCGACGAGAGATTCTCGATTTACGAGCCTATCGAGGATTTCAGCGCAATAATCTCCAACCACTTGCATGTAGGAGGCGGGATTCGTCAAGTCCAGGGTTGCAGGTTCGATCTCCACGATTTCGATTTTTCCCCATTGAGATATCGTTTTCAGCGCGTCTTCGTTAAATTTACGCCCAGATAGGTTTACAACGATGACGTCGCACTCCTCGTATTTTTTCTTCTTTTTCCGGTTAAGTAGCTTTTTTCGAGCGGTAATAATTGATTTTACCAAACTTTCAATCAACCTAAAAGTAAAGTAATTGTTTATCATGTTTTCCACGGTTTCCTTTTTTATCTTCATTGGGTTTAAGGTAATGATATGATACTATTAAATTTAAAGGTTTGTACTCCATCACAAATTCGCGTGCGAAAGTTTATAAAGTTGCATTGATAAATTTAAATTGAAAAAAATTTTTAAGTGATTTAACACGAGTCAAGAAATCGAAAAAATCGTTGCAAAACGAGATTGGTGGGACGATATTAATTGGTCCCAGATGGAATTCGTCGTCAGGGAGTTTCAAGAAGAAATATCAAGAGCCTCGAAGAATAGGAACATGAAGAAGACAAATAAACTCATGAAAGAGCTCGTTCGATCCCCTGAGGCCAAGCTCCTTGCCATCTACAAGATTACCCAAAAAAACAAGGGCAAGCATACAGCAGGAAACGACGGCAAGAAATACGAAACGACCGCAGCAAGAATGGACTTGTTTAAAAGGCGTTTTGATTATAGGTGGTACAGGTTTAATAAAATTCTCGTGAGAGAGATTCCAAAAAAAAACAAAGATAGGAATCGAAAGAAATTTGACGGTAATAACGTCGTAAAAAAGCGCAAGTTAGGAATCATGACCCTGAAGGATAGGGTGATGACCAAGATCGTTAGTTTTGCGCTCGTGGCAAAATGGGAACCTTTTCTCGAGTCGAACGTGATGGGCTATCGCGAGGGAAAGAGTGTTCAAGATTGCATCCATTTGGCCTGCAAGGAGCTGACAAAGGGCAATAAAATCGTATTAGACGCCGATATCAAGAACTTTTTCGAAAACATCAATCACGAGGCAGTTTTAAAACACCTGCAGGTGTTTCGAAGGTTTGTCAAGCGCTTGTTAAAAATAAAAGTTGCAACGCCACACAAGAGAGCTCGTAAAAATCGCAGGGGTATTGTCCAAGGGAGCCCTCTCAGTCCCGTGCTCTCGAACATCGCTTTACACGGCATGCAAGATCTGTTTGACACGCAATTAATCGGAAATAAACTCGTTAAAGCCGGATCGAAGGTTTCAGTGATCAGATATGCCGACGACTTCGTGGTGTTCGCACCTTCGAGACACGCCATTGAGTCCTGGGTCTTGCCTAAGATAAAGGATTTCCTGGAACATCGCGGTCTTTCTCTCAACATAGAAAAGACGAAAATCGTCACCAAGGAAGAAGGGTTCACGTTTTTAGGGTACACGATCAAGCAAGAAGGCAAGGACCTGTTAGTGTTCCCGGAGAAAAATCCGAAAGCGCGACGGGCAAAAGAAATAATACACCTTGCACTATAGCGATTTCAATTGATTAACAAGAGAGTGGAGCGCGAGAAATAACCGTGTACATCGTGGCCTACGACATTACTGATAACAAGCGATTGAGAGAGGTCGCAAACACTTGCCTGCAATACCTCTCGCGGGTTCAAAAGTCCGTGTTCGAGGGAGATTTGACGCCGAGCCAATTGCATTCGCTAAAAAAAGAATTGAAGTCGATCATGGACGATAAAACGGATTCCATCTTGTTTTATTTTTTAAAAAATTCCTCAATAAAAAAAAGAATCGTGCTTGGAAAGAGGAAAAACGACCCGTTTTTCATAAAAGAAGGGGACGAATCGTAAAAGCGTAAAGGATTAGAAATTAAGTGACATGTGAACAAACAAAAAAATTTGAATTCGAAGGGAGAGAGAGATAAAAGATGCAAAAAACGCTTTACATAACGAGCTCGAAGTTTGAATTGAAAAAGGAAAACGACACGATCAAATACGAGCGAGCAGATCCCGATAACGCGGGAAAAAACATCACGCAGGTAATTCCCGTGATGCAACTAGCGTCTATCGAAACCTATGGGAACGTGAAGATCAGCACGCCCCTGTTAAAGCTCTGCAACGAGCTGGGAATACCCTGCTTTTTTAACACTTATCGAGGGCATCCCATAGGGAAATTCGTGCCCGAAAGACCGAAACCAAGCATCGTGCGGCTCAAGCAGTTCGAAACCCATCTTGACGAGGAGAGAAAGCTCCACATTGCCAAGGCGATCGTTAGAAAAGCCTGCGAAGAACGGATAAAACTCGTAAATAAATACGACGAGAAGGGAAGCTTGAAAAAAATTACAGGAGAAATTTCTTCTTTTTTGAAAAAGACTGCGAGCGCCAAAACCACGAACCAACTTCGAGGATTTGAGGGAAACGCCATGAAGGCGTTTTTCGAGGCTTTTTCAAAAATTCTCAAGCACTTGTCCTTTAACGGCAGGTCCACGCAACCGCCCAAGGACGAGGCGAACGCCCTAATTAGCTTCGGGAATGTGATGCTGTACAACAAGGTGCGAGCCGTTCTTTATCGAACCTCGCTCGATCCGTTAGTGGGATTCTTGCACGAACCTCACGAGAATCGAAACTCTCTTGCGCTTGATATGGCCGAGATCTTCCGTCCAATAACCGTGGATGCCACGATCTTAATGCTCGATCGAAAAAGAAATATTACTTCAGAACATTTTAAGCACGATAAAATAAAATGCTTATTAAATCCTGCGGGTAAGCACATATGGATAGAGACATTCAGAAATAAATTAGAATCGTCTTTCGATTACAAACCGCTTAAAAGAAAGGTTTCTATACAAGAACAAATCAAGATTGAATGCTTTAATCTCATTAAATATTTCAATCGGGAAAAAAGTAATTACGCACCAATTGAATTTAATACCTTGTAAAAATAGAGGATTCTTTGAAAATGTTCACGCACGATTACATCGAACCCCATCAAGTCAACTCCTTCGTCTATTGTCGCCGCAAGTGGTATTATCAAAATCGATTGAAATTAAGACTTGAACGCGATAACTTAATTTTAGGACAAAAAATTCACCAAGAGCACAAGTTAACTCGATATAAATATAAGGAACTATACATGACTTCGGAACAGTTAAAATTGAAAGGAATGTGCGATTACGTCATCGAAGATGAGGGAGTTCTCGTTCCCTTGGAACTTAAAATCGGAAAGTCTAACAATGGCAGGCCTTTCGAAAACGATATCGCTCAACTGGTTTGTTACATTCTCTTGTTAGAAGATTACCTTAAAAGTCCCCTGACCCACGGATATCTCCTCTATCTTGGATCGCGACAAAAATTAAAAATTAAATGCGATAAAAAAGCAAGATCCGAATTATTCACGATAATTAAATCGATTCGAGAACAAGTTCGCTTGAATAAAATACCTAAGCTCCCTCAAACCAACGATAGATGCAAGAATTGTTCATTTTTTGACTATTGCTGGTATTAACACGTTATTAAAAATAAAGACAAGAAGGGAAAGATTTAAATACCCTTGAAGCCTTTATAAAACCTTGAAAAGGCTTGAAAGTCGCCTCTTGACTTGCGAGCCTACATATTATTGTCTATTAGTATATAACCAGAAATGGATTAAATAAAAGAACTCTC
>JAFGGO010000031.1 GCA_016930515.1 Promethearchaeota archaeon
AAGGACAGATTTATTATATGAATGTAGTTGTAATATGTTAAATAAATAAAAAAAAGGAAATGGTTTTATAATCCCTTCACTATCGAACCGAGTTGACCAGACATAATGTATAATTGTATTTGTCTAGATCCACCTACTATTTCTTGGATTCGAGACACATTTAGCAAGTCATGCATTAAAGTGTTATCTCCAAGACCTGCCCCCCCCATAATATTTGCCGCTTCGTAACAAACATCTTTTGTTAATGTCGCTGCCATATATTTAAATTGACTCGCAGAACCTACAAGTGCTCGAGACACGCTACCAGGGAGTTCTCCACCATAATTTTCCATCTTTTCGTCATAAGATTCACAAAACTTCATGAGTCCATATGTTAAAGAGTTTGTTCTTGCCCAAAGTTCTGATAAGAGTAATGATACACCTTGGAAATTCATAATTGGCGTGTTGAATTGTTTTCTGGCATTGGCATAAATCAATCCATAGGAAATGGCAGCCCATGCTTCGCTCACATTTTCGATTCCAATCATTATCCTTTCAGGAACTAGTCCTTCGAAAAGGTGCTCGCGGCCTTTACCCGTACCCCCTAAAACATATTCTTTTGGAACCTTTAAATTTACTAATTTCTCCTTGCCAATATGTATTTTTGGGCCCCATGGGACATAAACGCGTTCACAATTCCATCCTTCCCATTCGGTGTTTATGAGAAATTGCGCTAGCTTTCCTGGATTATTCTGCACCTCGCTTGCGTAAGCAACTGCCCATTTAGCTTTAGGGGCATTAGTATTAAAGATTTTATCGCCGTTTAAGACATAGCTACCGTCTTCTTGTGGATCACATGTTGTAAGTTGATGGGTTGCATCCGATCCTCTTTCCGGTTCTGTAATCATAATGCATCCTGGAGCTTTTCCAGTAACCAAATCCTTTAGAGCTTCAAGTCTAGCGGGAACATTATCGTGGTGGTGTTTTATTGGATTAATAGCTAAGACCGTAGCATTGCACATCATCAGGAATTGTGGATCAAATTGACTCAAGGCCAAACTTCTTAATAATTCAACTGTCAATCCAAAATCTTGGAAATTCATATCAATTTCGTCAAATTTATGGACTCTACACACATATCCTTCCTTCCCAAAAGCAGGAATATAGTCGTAAATGTCCTCTTCGGCGCTATGAGTAATATTATTCTCTTTTTCGTAATTCATGCAGAATTCTTGGATTTTATTTAGAATGCTCATCTGCTTTTCTGACATGAGCGTTGATAAGTTAGCATTCATAAAACCATAACGATTTTTCAAGCTTAATTTTTCCAAGATTTCGTCGTTTATCGCTTGAGCATATTTTGTTTTTTGCATTTTTTTCATCTGAATTGATTGTAAAAATTAATTATTTAATTGATCGAGTAAATTTTATATGAAAAAAAAAAATTTCTATACTAAATAATAATTGCTCAATATAAATTCGCAAAAAGGGAAAATTCAGTTTCAAATATACTTGATAAATATGAACGAATTTTTTAGAAATAATTAACTAAATAGGCGGGGAAATGTGATCCATTTTAGATCTATAACTTAAACCAAATTAATTTTTGATTTTTTTAGGTATTGAGATAAAAGCAGAATCAAGAATATATTTTACCAATTATATCCAATTCTTCTTTTATTATCTTATAAAAAAAATCTTTTGCTCCTTCTTCAATCCATGGATTGTGTCCACATCGTTCAAGTAAAACAAATTTAAAATCGCTTAAAATTGACGCCAGGGGATCATAAACTCCTTCGTATGGGTGGGGATCATAATCCCCATGGATGCAAACAACGGGACATTTTATTTTGCTTCCTATTTGTAAAATTTCTTTTTTTTGTCTCATTAAACTTGCTTGTTTCCAAATATTTTTGTAAATATCAAGTTGATATTCAATAACTTCTGATTTATCCGTTAATGGTAAATAATTATCTGTTTTATGAAATATATCTCCCATTTGACGGAGTAATGAATTATTTTGCGTATTGAGGGTGCTATTAATTAATTCTATGATTGAATTCACTTTATGCTTTTCCAAATCTCCCATTCGGTTCATTCGCGTTTCCATTATATTTTTAGCGTATTTTTCTTCGAAAGGAGGGCTCCCAATCAAAATTAATTTTTTTACAAGGGCAGGATATTGAGCTGAAAGGATATAACCTAAAAAAGCACCCCAAGAGTGTCCAATTAGTGTCAATGGTGGTTTTCCGTACTTTTTTATCACCTTTTTCAATTCTCTCACTTGCCCTTTTATGCTTTTTTTAGTTTGGAACGGTTCTAATACACCACAAAACTTAGAAAGTTCTTGAGCAAAAGGTCCCATGTAACCAGGAGCACCTGGTCCTCCGTGTAATAATGCTACCTTATATGGTTTTATGTTGTAAGTTCTTAAGGTTAAAAATTTCAAAATTTCTTTCCAATATGATTTTTGTTTTATAGTTAAATTCAAAATTTAAATGATTTGTATACTGCATCATATATTTTATCCGTTACATTTCTGTCAAAGAAGCTTTATATAGTAGTTAATTTCTATATTAATCTAGGGATACTTTATTACCATCTTTAATTGAGGCTTAAAATTGAAGGAATGGAATGGAAGTTTGAATTTGATTGAACAATATTTAGACGATTTACTTAAATATGAAGAGCATAATGATTATATTATTGACAAAGAGCTTTATAGAACCACGCGAATAATGGATCTGATGAAAGAACTTAAAAATAATCCTGGTAAACAAGAAATTATTAAAAATTCAATATTAACTTTGAATGCATTAATAGACGAGAATTTACCTATTGATATATATCATACACAAGGTAAGGATATGGAAAA
>JAFGGO010000032.1 GCA_016930515.1 Promethearchaeota archaeon
AAATATACCTAACAAATTTTTTAATTATAACAATTACAAAAAATTTCAATTCTACAATACCTTATAAAATTCAAATTGTACAATAATTTATTAAATTGATAAATTAATATGGAGCACACCATTTTTTTAGAGGAATGTGGTATTTGTAAAGAATGTTGTAAAAGTATTCCCGTCTGTTTGTGCGATTATCGAGTGATTAAGGCAATATTATCGGATATTATACCTACTGAAATAATTAAAAAATTAAGAATCATTCAAATCAACGAAGAAATGCTAAATTACCTCGCAGAAATTTGGTGGTATTTTCCAAATCAAAACCTTCTAAAACTCATGACCATAGAGGAAGATGGGTTCTATTATTTTTTAACGATCCCACGAGTACAAGGAGGATGTCCATTTCTTTCGGAAGATGAGCAAGAAGGATGTCGATTTCCTCAGATCAAGCCATTTAATTGTGCAATTTATCCCTTTTATCAAGTAAATGGAGAATTAAAAATTAGTCCTTCGTGTAAATACGCAAAAACAAAAAATATAATGGAGATTAAATCGTCTGTAAACCAAATTGCTGATAATTTTGCTCGTGAATTTGCGAAAAACCAAAAGCACTATTTTAAAGACCTGAAAAAAATTCAAGAAATGTATGCTATTCCTAAAATTAGTTATCACACATTTTAAACCAAAATAAATTAGAGATCATGTAAGATGAATTTAATTGAAAAATACAATAATCTAGCAGATGAGAAAAGATGGAAAGAAGCCATAATAGTAATAAGAGAAATCATTAAACTTAATCCAGAGATTGATACTAGTTGGTTTAATTATGGTGTTTGTTTAAATGAATTGGGAAAATATGAAGAAGCTGCGGATGCTTTTATCAAAGCACATGAGCTTAATATAAAAGATTATGGAATCCATTACAGAATTTTCCATAGTTTGTTGCTTGCTGAAGATTATCAACAACTTTATGAATTCTTAGAATATTTATGTTTGACTTTCGAAGAAGAAAGAACAACCATTTTTGAAAGCGAAGAATTCTTAACACTAATTAATAGAAAAGAATTCATCGATTTAAAGAAAAAATATTATAATGTTTGATTACCGAATAGGAAGGTTTAAAAAATCAAATATATGGATAATAATTAGGTCAAATCTAGTATTATGAATTGGTAAGACCCAAACTTAATTATGAATTGTTTTATTTGTTAGAAGATACTAAATTACTTGATTTCATCATTTCTATTCCTCAAAAAAATATTGCCAATTTTCAAGAATTCCACCCATTTTTTCGTGCTCACTTAGAATAAATTCTTTTTCTTCACCTTTACCCAACCAATCCAATATCATGACAATCACATCTTCAAGTTCAATATATCCACTAAAAGCTCTGGTTTTAAATTCATATTTACAATTAGGACATGTGGCATAAATTAAAATGGGAGAAAAATCAAAACTTTTAGTACAATTAGGACAGAATTTTTCTGTCTTCTTAGGTAATTTCTTCAGTTTTTCGAATATTTCTTTGAAATCCTTGCTTTCCAAACTTAAGATATTTGGTGAATATTGTTTTTCTACCATAATAGTTCTAAATTAATGAAAGCTATTAAATCACTTTTTTTAAAATTGATTAATTTGATATTTAGAAATTAAAAATCAAGATAATCAGTTCCCTCTTTCTTGCTGAAAGAATTTTAAAGAATGGTTCTTTTTTTGCTGGTAAACTATAAGAAAAAACAGATTCGACGATTATTTTTTTAAGTCTAATTTTTGTTCATTTTATCCATAAAATTAACAAGATGACGAAAAGTATTGCTGATAGAGCGGGGAGAAATAAGGAAGGAAGAAATTGAATCAAAATTCCACCTAAAATTGGAGAGATAATCTGTACAATACTAGTTAAAGAATTATTCACCCCCATGAGACTTCCAGTTGCTTCTTTATTTACGCTTTTAGACAATTTACTAGTAAAAATTGGGCGACACACGCCAGTTCCAAAAGCGATAAAAATAAGGGGGATGTACGCAAAGATATACTCTGTTGTAAAAACGAGTAAGACCATGGTAATTAGCATTGAAATTATACCCATAGAATTTGCTGAATTCTCACCAAATTTTTTCTGAAGGGGATTGATGAGAAGACTCTGAAAAATTACTCTCAAAATACCAATCCAAGACATCAAGAATCCAACTTCTTGAGCAGTAACATGTACTTGTTGTTCAGCAAATAAAGGGAAAGTTGACATGAAAAGCATAAAGCCAAAATTATACATAAATAAGAGCAGTAAGATCTTTCGCACATTCGAATCTTTGAAAAAGCGCTTTACTTCCTTGATGGGAATGATGTCGCTAAATTTAATTTTAATTTTTTCCTTTTTCAATGATAATGATTCTGGTAAGAATAAGATCACAAAAATTATTGAAACTAGGCTTATAAATGCGGCAACTAACATTGGAACAGTGTAGTTAATTGCCGATAATGTTCCTCCAATAACGGGACCAAAAATTAGCCCTGCTCCAAATACTGCACTCGAATATCCGTAAATCTTTGTTCGATCTTGTAGAGGAGTTACATCGCTAATATATGCTTGGCTTACCGTCATATTACTACCTAAGAGGCCATCAATAAGGCGGGCAAAAACTAAGAGCCAGACAGAATTTGCGAATCCAAGAAGTAAAAAACCAATTAAGGTACTAGTCTGGCTTATTAATAATACAGGCTTCCTACCAAAACGATCGCTAAGCTTTCCTGTCACGGGGCTAGCAATTAATTGACAAAAACTAAAAACACTCATGATTAAACCTATTTCAAAAGCGTTTAAACCTAACGATAATCCTAAAAAGGGTATTATGGGTATGACCATACTGAAGCCTAATACTTCAGTAAACATGATAATAAATATTATAATCAAATGTCTATTGAATTTAGTTTTCTGAGGTTGTAATTTAGAAGCCATGATTATTCAATATTTTACAATATTTTTATATATAAATCTATGATTTCCAAAGAAGATTTCTAATTTACACTGAAATGAAAAAAAGAAAATTTATATTGGAAGGTCATAAAATTAGAGAGCCAAGAGAGAATCTAATAATTATCTCAGAATAATCTAGTAAATCAATAGTTTTCTATTGAGTATAAAAATAGAAGAATTAAGTAGTGAAAAATCGTGATTTCACATTTTTTTTATAGCGCTAAATTTTAAGACTATCTGTCCCCATCCATCACATTTTAATCCTACATCAGGACAACTCACGCTTTTAAATTTCATCTCGTTTGGATCCACTCCCGCATACATCAGTTCGCTTGCAGCCCTTATTATCATTGGTATTGGATTAAGTGCGTAAATACATATTTTATTTGGACACAATTTCGTAAGCAGATTACCTTCAAAATTAAAGTATAATTTATCTCCCACTTTATGTCCAGAATTACAGCCTCGAGATTCTATTACTTCAAAGACGAAGGTTGAATCTTGTATTTCAGGGATTTTTGCTAACATCTCTTGGTTACGAGGATTTTTTAGGAACTTTTTCACCTCGTTTTCGTCATATCTAAGATGATTTTGGATCAATTCTTTCATTTCGGTTATATTTTGCAGTTTTTTTTCCTCTTTAATTATTTTTTAGTTAGGGCTAATTTTTTTTCCATTATTGCTTTATATGTATCTCCGGAAGTTTTAGGGGGTACGATTTCAATTTGTTTTTTTTTGAGCCGAAGAGCATCAGTTGGGCATTTAGAAACGCACAATCCACATCCTATGCATCTTATTTCGCTTACTGAACATTTATCGTGGTTTACATGGAGCGCTTCCATTGGACAAGAATCAACGCAATATCCACACGCATTACACTCCTCAAGGTTGATCTTAACGACATAATTTGAAGCGAAATGCTTGGCAGGATCGACAAGCGTCTTTTGATTTGATAACACTTCGCAGCAGCAGCCACAACAATTACAGATCACGAATGGGTTCTGAGAATTCGAGGGTTGCGGAACCAAGCCTTCTCTTTCCATTTTTTCCACGAGAATCAACGCTTCTTCCTTAGAAATGTATTCTGCCAATCCTTTTTCGTGGAATTTCTCAGCTCCTACTCCAAAAGTCATGCAAGTCTTCCTCATATCTGTTGTTTTACAAGAATCGTCAAGTAGATCGCGAGCAAGTCTACAAATACAATCCATGATTCCAATAAACCCTTCAGAGTTTTTTATTATATCTCTAACATTATCGTAACTAGAAATACCAAGGTCCGGAGTAATGGCTGTTTCAACGGGGATAGTCCGTAATTGAGGAATGCCCGTTAAATTATACTCTTTTTCTATAAAAGCTTCTTTGAGATAAGTAAATGCTTCTCTAGAAAATTCAGGAGTTAATCGTCCAAGCTGATATTCGTACATCCCGATAGCGAAAGGAAGGTTTCTATAAAGTTTTACACCGTCTACTTCAATAAAAGTAATCGTGCCTTTAATATCCATCTCAGAAAGTGCTGCTTCTAATTCTTCGAGACTAATATCCAAGTTATCCTTTATTCGCTGATGAATTTCTATTAGAGGTTCTGGGAAGAAACTCAAAGCGCACGCTATTAACGCTTCTTTAGGAGTAAACAACATTTTTAGCAATTTAAGTTCCACACCTGATTCTGTTTTAGGGTAACCAATTGGCATGTTGTCCAGATGAGAACTTAACATGTCATATATATCCGATTCTATCATTTTTTCTTCACATCCATTTAAAGAACAAGTCCTATTTGATATTATTAAAGGTGTTTTTAAACGCTTTTCGATCATTTAGAACTATTTTTAGGTGAAAAAGCATATATCACTTGTAATGACCAAAGATTTGTTAAATGAACTTAAAGAATTCCTTAACGACGCAAACCTAAATACTTATGAGATAAATACTTTTATAATGTTATTAGGAGCATCGAAAGGTTCTCCGCCAACCGCACGGGAAATCTCGTCAGAATCAGGCGTTCCAATTGGAAGAATATACGAAATCTTAGAAGATCTTCACTCGAAAGGTCTAGTTGAAATAATAGAATCTCGTCCTAAAAAATATCGTTCAATTCCCGTAAACGAAGCACTGAATAATTTAATATCGTATCAATTGAAAGAAAATAAGCGCAAGGTCGGTTATTTATACGATCGAGCGAAATTATTCGAGTCTGAATTATTTGAGTCCGATTCCTCTGTCTTTAAAACCTCCTCGAGATTATTTTGGTCAACGGCATACGATTTTCAATCTATAATGCCCGTTTATATCAAGAATATAACGGATACTAAGGAAGAACTATTATTTAATGAATACATAACCAGTACAACGATTAAAATTATCCCATATGGAAAGTTTTTTTACGATCCCTTAAGAGAGGCGCTTAATAGGGGTATAAGCGTAAAAATTCTCTGGAATTTTCAGTTAGATCACCGTCCCATTACTCAAGAAACTAAAGATGGAAACGCGGAAACCTTTTTGGAGCTCTCAAAAATACTTAAAGAACATTTTCAATTGAGTAAAGACCATCCTGGATTCGATACGAGATATATTCATAGAAGAATTCCCACGCTCCACGATATTTTCGATAAAAAAAGAGTTATCTTTAAGATTCAAGATCCCTTAAAGCCATATAGAGTTTTTTCAATTATGAATGTTGTGGACCCAATCCTCGCAGAAAAATTGCGTGACAATTTCTTAGCCGTTTGGAATCTGGAAGCTTTAAGATAGCATTATTATTATTTATATTTTTATTCTATTTTTAAATGATATTATTGAGTAATATTTATACTATTAATACTGAAAAAAACTGAATTAAACATATAAAACAGGAAATTAAAATATTATCGTTCAAGTTGCAAGATTTAACACTTAAAATCC
>JAFGGO010000033.1 GCA_016930515.1 Promethearchaeota archaeon
ATAGTACGGGTTAAAATAAATAAAAAGAAAAAAACAATAATAATAAAATTATGAGAAGTAAAATGGATTACTCTTCCATTGCCATTTGTTTTTCAATTGCCTTCAAATTTTTTTGTAGGCCTTTGATCTCGCCTTGAACGGCCTTCACGGCGGTCTTTTCTTCGCTACTAATTTCTTTTAATTTCGTTTTTAAGGCCGCTGCCTTGGCTTTTTTTAAACCGGCTACTTCTTTTGATAAGGCTTTTACGCTACCAGCTCTCTCTTTCTTTTTGGTGGCCCATTCGTTGGCTTTTTCAACAGCTTCGTCCAATAAGCCTTGCTCAGAAGCCAACTTCGATTCAGCAGCGTTAATTTGCGAGTCGTATTCAGACTCTACTTCCTTTTCTGCAGAAGCGTTTTTCTTTGCTGCTTCCTCTTCAATTTTCGTGATTTCGTCTTGTTTTGTACTAATTTGACTATTAATTTCGTCTATAGACATTGTGAATTTTTCACTTTTTTTTTGTTTATTGATTAATTTTTTCATACAAACGGTTAAAATAATTGTTTTCAACTATTTGTATTTAAATAATATCTTATTAGAAATTATTGTTTTTAAAATTTATTCTATCAATGATGTTTTAACTAAAGAAAAAACATTTTTTCACCAAAAATTTTGTTAAGAATAATAAAATATGCAAAACTGAATTTCTTAAAGGATTTCGTTTTATTTTAAAATTTCTCAGTTATTTTTAATCTTTTTTATTTTTTCAAGAATTATATCGTCAAATCATATTTTTACTTAAAAAAATTTACACAATTGATTTTATTATTTTGAACACAATTATTTTCTTAAAAATTCGTATCTGATTTAAAATAGTTGAAAATTATAATTTAAATGCCATGAATTCCATAGTAATGCAAGCATGCAGAACAAACATCATCTATACATTCTTTTTGCAAATATCTTATGGGGCTTGATCCCTGTCGTTGTATCTGATATTTTTAGCGAAGTATCCGTTCTCACAGTTATTTTCTTTCGATTCTTCACTTGTGGTATTGTATTTCTTATAATCGCTTTTGGTCTCCTGTTGATTAACAACAGATATACTTCTAAGCGAAGAATACCCATAAAAATCTTTATTGATGTTTTAAAGACAAGGAACAACTTGTTTCGTAATTTTAAAAATATTCTATATTTTGGAATTTTAGGTTTTTTAGGAATCGTCATGCAAATTATTTTTTATTTTTTGGCTTTAAAACTTACCTCAATTGGATTTGTTATGATTGGTTTTATCGTTTCAACTGTACTCATGGCAGCGTATCAGCACGGGAAGTCGGAAAGCTTAGATGTGTTTAAATT
This sequence comes from Promethearchaeota archaeon, assembly GCA_016930515.1. Taxonomy (GTDB): domain Archaea; phylum Asgardarchaeota; class Lokiarchaeia; order Sigyniarchaeales; family SOKP01; genus FT1-020. The sequence goes on from JAFGGO010000033.1 coordinate 1,340, forward strand.
GATGTATTTATCTTTATTAATCGTTTCAATTCTTATTATCATATATGTGAAGACATCAGAATCTTCAAATCTTTCCTTCATTGGTTTGGTTTACGTTATTGGTTTTGGTGTTTGCTTGTTGTTTTTTCATATTTACATTAATAGGGATCCTTTAGCGATAGACGAGCTAAAAATAATAAGTGATAACAGAAATTACAAGGTAATTAGGTTAATGTTCAAGTTATCTTTCATGTTTTTACTCGGTATCGCAGGAATGTTCCTATTTTTGTTGTTAATGCTTTTAATTCCCGTGGAACCCATTTTAGTATCGGAGATACATCTTTTTTTCGCACAACTTGCTGACGCGTCCATCTATTTTAGGTGGGAGATCCTATTCATAATAATATTTTCTACGATTCTTCCCTATATATTAATCTTTATTGCTTATAGTTTTTGGAGCCCCTACAATCTCACCTATAATCAATGGACCTCTATTATAACGGTTGTTGAACCGATGACCGCTCTTTTTTTTGGAGCAATTTTTATCAATGAATATTTTCCAACGGAATTATTAGTAATAACACTCTTCTTGCTTGCTTTATCCATCATTCTACGCTATATTCACGAAAGATCGGTCAAGGTCAACGCCTGCGTCCTCTTGGATATAAAAGAAGGATGTATGGAAGACTTACCGCTCAAGTTATTAGGATTTAGTGGAATTACCCGAATAGATATGTTAGTAGGTAAGTACGACATGATCTTAACGGTTATAAAAAGCTCGATCAAGGACTTTTATTACCTCAACGAGCAATTGCAAAACTTAGAAGAGATTAAAAAAACTACCATATTATTTATTAACAAGGTTTCGAAAATAAATGCTTAATCACGCAAAGGTGATAAAAAAAAATATGTTAAAAGCCATCATATTTTTCAAGATAGACTTGAAGGCAATGAATAAAGTTATTGAAAAACTCAAGGAAATCCCCCAAATAAAGAAATTATTGTCTCTCACGGGAGATTACGATGCCATCGCCGAAATCGAAACTGAAACTTCCGAAGAATTGTTTGATATTTTTTGCACGCAAATTGATATGATTGACGGCCTTACTGACACGAACACCCACGTTGTCATGAAATCCTGGGAAAAGTGAAACAATGAAGGAAATTCCAAGTTTTATTTTAGCCACCACCTTTCACGAGCCTGAATTTAAATTAAAAATTGCTTTTGAAAAAGCGCTTCCAGATATAAAACGGCTTTTTCCACTTCGAATTGCTTGCTGCACGCCAACAACCGATGATAAGGTGGTATCTTTTTTAAAAAAAGAAGGATTCGTGGTATCAATCAGCCCATCAATGAGTCAAGTCGAGACATATACTTTAGCACTCAAATTAGCTCTTGAACTCGTAGAAGAAAGATTTTTACAAAAGATTTTATACATCGATCTTGATCGCTTAGTTCATTGGATTAATTTTTTTCCAAATGAAATCGCTAATCTCATCGAAAAAACGGACTTTGATTATCTTCATATTGGACGGAATGCTCGTGCGTTTGATACGCATCCTTCCACACAAAAAGAAACTGAAATTGTGGTAAACGAAATGGCATCTATAATCCTTGGATTCGAGCGTATTATCGATGTCATCTCCGCATGCTTCGCCTTAAGCCCAAAAATACTAGAAAAATTGATTGCCATAAAACATAAGACATCTAAGGGTTTTTATTGCTCGTGGCCTGTGCTTTGTTGGAGATTAGCAAAAAATAAAATATTAATTGAAGTAGAAGGGCTCGAATGGGAAACACCCGATAGGTTTCAAGAGGAAATTAACGACTTGGGATATGTCCTTTGGATGGAACAATTTCAATCGGCTCGCGAATGGAAAAAAAGAGTTGCGTTAATGAGGGAATGTATACTCGAGTTCATAAATATAATTAATATTAGCGACCTTACTTAAAAATCAATATAAAACCTTGAATATATCTCGCATCTTCTATTTCTTTCGATTTTATATTGTTATATAATTTATTATTGAACTTTCATTTCGTAATTTTTTCAATCAGAAATACTTTTTAGACAAATAAAAATAAAAAATAAGAAAGAGAAATAATTACCAAATGAGGTTTGCGATGACTTCTTTCGCCGCCGCAGATTCCTTCTTGCCTAAGACTTTTCTTACCCTGAGATCGTTAATGGCGTCTTCTAATCGAGTGTCTAAATTCTTCATTTCCATCAAGTTGCACTTTTCAGCGCTTGTTTCGACCAAGTCGATCATTGAATTGTCCTTGTTCATCATGTTTTCGATTTGTTTTCTGAATCCTTCCTTGATTTTCGTGTTCACCGGCTTTCCCTTATCAATTAAAATGGGCAACACGGGACACCTCATGGTAGTTCTGTTCGAGTTCGGATCGATGAAGTAGAAAATGAATATGGGAATGCCAACGATGACTTCCTTGGTCTTCACTTCGATCGAATAGTCGTTAAAGAACGCTTGCACGCTCGTCATATCAATATCTTTTACGCGCTCTATGTTGTCCAAGCAGGATTGTTTTTCTCTTTTTATCAAGGTAACAACGTCTTCGGCTGATGATAGGTCGGATTGTTGAGACTTGTGCTTGTCGTCGATCTGTTTCTGGACTTCCCGTATCTTACGTTCCAACTCTCTCATCTTGGCTTGGTGCGCTTTCTCAGTGTCACTTATTTCCTTGTTAATGCTTTTTTCTACATTGTTAATGTCCATCTTATATCTGTTAATGGTATCTCCAAGAGTCTTGTAGTTCAAATCCAAATCTTTCACGCTTTCTTGGATTAAAAACCAATCTTTTTTCTCAATAGCGCCCTTAATTTTATCTACGGAGCCCTTTACATTGTTGATGTCGTTAAGGCAATCTCCTGTTTTATCGCTGATCTTGTACTTTCCAGTCTTTACCAAGTCTTCGGGCGTTTTATCAAAGTGTTTGTTTTTCTCCGCTTCTAACTCCTTGTTTAAAATTGCAAGTTGCTTTTCTTCTTCGCTCGTGTCGACTCTCTTGCCCCGAAGCTTGTCTACTTCTTGTGCGCTTTTTTGAATCCATCTTTCGCACAATTTTGTTATGATCGTTCCGTATTCGTCGAGCGTCTGAGTATCTCGTTGAGATACGAAATCGCTGATTTCTGGAGCCATTCTTGCTTGTTCCACGCTTTTAGCTATTGGTCCACCCTCCAAAATGAAATATGGTTCTCCAAAAGAGTTCAAGTTGTATTGATTGATGAAAAAGTTCTTGAAAAAATCCATTTCGCTGGAACTGAATAAGGCTTCTTGTATAACGGTATTTCTCTTGAAGTTTTTCGTTTTTTTCAAGTATGTGGTATTGTACGAACTTAAAGCCTCCAAAAAAGAGTAGGGATCAGCACCCTTGATGACATTATCAGGCTTTACGGGAATGGTAGAATATTTGCCAACGTTCAATTTTTCCGATTTATTTCCCAAATAGGAACAAACACAAGCGCGGGTGTCACTAATGGGAATTAATTTAACGGGCCAGAAGCAAGTAGCGACTCTATTAATTTTTCCAAGTTTTTTCACGTTCTTACCCAAGATGCCTATGCATTCGATTAAAGCCATTGCCATCTCGTTTAATAATGCTGCTTTTGAGCGAGCAGGGATGACGTCTCCGAGATTTATCAGGTATGGTATGACTTTTTCCATTTTTTGCATCACTTTTTTTGTTATATTATGTGTTTAATCGAAATTTGCAATTAAACTTTTTCTTTTACATTTTCGGTCGCTTGGCAATCTGCGCGATTTAACAATTCGGAAATTCACGCTTTTAGTGCGATAATATATCGCAACGAGTGTATGTGTCTTCCTAATTCTCCATGATCTTCTTTATCTTCAATAAGTTCTGTTTTAATAACGGACATATCAGTAAAATGATTTAGGAGATCTTGTTTCGAAAAGTAATGAACCGGACGACCTGGCTTGCTTTCAAATGTTTGTGGTTCTATCTCGCGACCTTTCCCGTAACTTTTCTCTTTTTCAGAAAATACTATAAAAAAGGCTATTCCACCAACCTTGAGGAGTTCATAACATTTATTTAAAAACCTATATCTATCGTTTTTTAACAACAGATGTAACACATTAAAACAATAGATGGCATCATACTTTTCGTTATCGTATACCATATTCAAGACATCTCCTCGCACGAAATGCGTTTTAGAATCAAACAATCTCGCAATATTTAATGCTTTTTGGGAAATTTCTATTCCAGTTACCTCAATATCATGTTGTGAAAAAAATCTCGTGTTTCGCCCGTATCCTGCTCCAGGAACGAGCAAGGTTTTGACATGGTAATCTTTAAAGAAATTAAATGCTATAAAGGCGGAATTACTTGGTTTTTCGCCCCAAATTTTACCTCCCTTCTTAAACCTCTCATTCCAATATTCTTCCAAGGTTCATCTTCTTTACACTTTAAATAAAATTGTAAAAGGTAATGTAAAAAAAAAGATTTTGTTAACAAAATTTTTTAATCACCTATAGAAACCTTTTTTTTCCATCGTTAATTGATTTAATTGGGATCATATGGTGAAAAAAGAGAAGAAAATGGACGATAAGGGTCCCGATAACGATGACATAGAAAAGGTTTTTGAAAGTACATGGAATAACTGGTCTTCCCGGAGGAGATGCGAAAGTACCCACATTCCAGAGATTTTTAAGAAAGAGAAGAGAGAAGATAATCAATAACTTAACTTATTCTTTAATTATAGAGCGATAATCCTCTCTTTGTATGATAAATTTAAATCCTATAAGATATGTTTAATTTTTCTTGTTTTAATCACGACATTAGTGTTTTTCAAAAAAAGGTGTCTTAGGAGTAAGAAATAAAAACTTGAAAATAATCATTATGATTGTGGACAATTTTCTTGAAAAAACTCCTTAAAAGGTGTACAATCGTGTCCAAATTAAATTCTTGTCTATATGCATGGAGTTAACACCATTGACCATAAAATTAATTATAAAATATTGGGTGGAATAAAAAAGTGAATTTTTTTGATGATAACTTGAGAAAATACGAACATAAGAAAGTATCGCTTGAAAACGCAATAAATAAATTTGTGAAGCCCGGAGATAGAATTTTTATTGATTCGGGGTGTGCTGAACCGACGGATCTGACGCAAAAATTAATAGAACTCGGTCCAACCTTACCTGATGTAGAGATCTTGCATTTTTTAAGCTTGAGCGACTTAGATTATTACAAGACGGCAGGTGGTATTGAAGATTTATTTCGTCATAACGCTTTTTTTATCGGAAAAAGCTTGCGAAAAGCAATAAAAGAAGGTTTAGCCGATTATACACCAATGCTACTTTCCGAAATTCCACGCTTGTTTAAATCGGGACAAATGCACGTGGATGCGGCTCTCGTGCAGGTTAGTCCTCCAGATAAATACGGATTTTGCAGCTTTGGAATTAATGTAGATATAGTTAAACCCATAGCCGAAGCAGCTGAACGGGTAATTGCCGAGATTAATCCAAAAATGCCGCGTACTTTAGGAGATTCGTTCATACACATCGATGATATCGACGTATTTGTGATTTCGGAACACGACATCATTGAATTTAGCTACGAACCGCCTAACGAGGTGGCAGAAAAAATTGGTAGTTTCGTAAGCAGCCTCATCGAAGATGAATCTACGATTCAAACTGGAATAGGACAAATACCAAATGCGTGTATCGAAAAATTGGAAAGTAAAAGGGATTTAGGCGTTCATAGTGAAGTTTTTTCAGATGGGATCGTGGATCTAGTCGAAGAAGGCATCATAACTTGTAAAAAAAAAACATTACACAATGGAAAAATGATATGTTCTTTTGTAATGGGTTCACGTAAGCTTTACGATTTTGTTGACGACAATCCATTTGTTGAGTTCCATCCCTGCGATTATGTGAATGATCCTAACGTTATTGGTCAAAACAGGAAACAAGTGGCAATTAACGCGGCGCTCTCGGTCGATTTAACGGGTCAAATAAACGCGGATTCGGTTGGTCATGAGTTTTACAGCGGAATAGGGGGGCAGGTAGATTTTGTAAGAGGAGCTGCGAGAGCAGTTGATGGTAAACCGATTATGGTCTTACCTTCAACGGTTAAATTGGCTAATGGAGAAGTTGTTTCAAGAATCGTTGCTTCTTTACAACCAGGTACGGGCGTAGTTGTAACGAGAGGAGACGTTCATTATGTAGTCACGGAATGGGGCATCGCTCATCTTTATGGAAAGAGCGTTAGAGAAAGAGTTTTGCAAATGATTAATATAGCCCATCCCGATTTTAGAGAGGATCTTCTAGAGCAAGCGAAAAAATGGAACTATGTGTATTCAGATCAAAAATTACCAAGATCAATAGAAGGAAGGATCAGTCTTTATCCAGAAAAATATGAAACCTCTCTAACTCTTAAAAGTGGCAAGAAAATACTCGTAAGACCTATCAAAACAACTGATGAACGAATGCTCCAGGAGTTGTATTATTCCTTGGATAGTAAGGATAGATATTATAGGTTTTTCACCCCTGTGAAGGATTTTCGACATAAAAAAATTCAATACAATCTAACTATTGATTACGCAACGAATATGGTTCTTGTGTGCGAATATTCCGAAGAAAATAAAAAAGAAATCATTGCGATTGGCGGATTTTTCAAGATTGAACAGCCAAACATTGCTGAAATTGCGTTTACAGTACATGACGAATGGCGAAACGAAGGGATCACGACTTTTTTGATGCATTATTTAGTGAAGATCGCAAGGGAACTTAGTTACAAGGCATTGAGCGGTAGCATATTATTGGAGAATAAGGCGATGTTACACATTATCAACAAGGGAGAATATCCCTTAAAATTTAAACAAATTGATTCGGGTGTATTCGATTTTGTCATGGATATTACATTATCATAACGCAAACTGTTAACGAAACGACGGAATTCGTCGTTTTTCCTATTTGTCAAGAAGACAATTTATATAGGTGGGAATTTTAAATTATATCATGTTGTATTAATAAATATAGATTAAACATACAAGTGAAAAAAAATGAGTAAGTCTAAGGAAATGCCAATACCAGACGAAGTTAAAGGGTATTCACAAAAACGACTTGACGTCGATTTAACGAATGGAAAAGTAAAAGAAAGCGTCATTCCTAAGGAGTACTGCCGCGACTGGATTGGAGGATACGGTTTTGGAGCAAAAGTATTATGGGACGAATTAAAACCAGGAGTAGATCCTTTAAGCCCCGATAATGTATTCGTATACGCTCACGGACCGTTTCCAACCACGATTTTGCCAACATCTTCAAAATATGGCGTGTTTGCCAAATCACCCTTAACGGGAATGTTTGGAATGGCAATATCTTCGGGATCGGTTGGTGCGCAAGCTCGAAGAGCCGGAATCAACATGATCGTTTTTAAAGGAAAGGCTCCCGAGCCCGTCTATTTGGTAGTTGACGACGATGATCGATATTTAGTTCCTTGTAAGGATAGCCTTTGGGGGAAAGGCACTTGGGAAACCGAAGACATATTGCGAGAAGAATTTCAAGATCATCGACTTGCTGTAATGTCAATTGGTCCGGCAGGCGAGCGAATGTCTCGCTTAGGTTGCATTACTAACGATAGGAACAGACAAGCAGGTAGGACGGGAATGGGTGCAGTTATGGGCTCTAAGAATCTTAAAGCCGTTGCATTTAGAGGAACGAAAAGTGTAAATGTTGCTCAACCTGCAGAATTTTATAAGTTGGCAAAAAAGTTGATTAAAGTGGCAAATGGACCTGCCACGGCAAAATATCGAGATCTGGGCACTCCAGCGGGATTAACGAGCTACAACAAATTAGGCATGATGCCAACCCATAATTATCGCGAGGGAACTTGGGAAAAAATAGACGATGGGACCTTCACGGGAGACACGCTAAACGCAGATTGGATCGTTAAAAAGGTTGCGTGTTCTCAGTGTTCAATTGCGTGCGATCACATAGCACATGTGCCTAAAACCCATCCACTCTGGCCTAATCTCTACTCGTCTATAGATGTTGAAATGTGTTATTCATACGGTACAAATACCGGTTGTTCTGATTGGCCTACCGTGTTCAAGTGCGTCCAACAATGCGACGACTTGGGAATTGACGCCATCTCGGGAGGTGTAACTTGTTCAATGGCTTGCGAGTTGTACGAAGTCGGACTCATCACCAAGGAAGACCTTGGGTACGAATTACCCTTCGGATCCACAGCGAATTTAGTGAAATTTAACGAAGAGATGATACTTGGAAAGGGTTTTCCAGGAAAGATCTTTGGAGACGGTACTAAAGAAGCGGGAAAGCGACTCGAAGAAATGGGTCGAAAAAACGCAAGTTATTATGGGATGCAAATCAAGGGATTGGAAATGCCCGCATTTGATATTCACGGCATGACAACCTTTGCAGTAGGGGAAAGCGTGTCAATTAGAGGCGCATGTCATTTGAGAAATGGCGCATATGGAGTAGACACTAAAGGAACTTACGATAGATTCGGATACGAAAAACCAGTGGAACGAGGAAAAGCAATAAAAGACGTGGAAGATATTTACGCCATAGTTGATTCTTATATAATCTGTAAATTTACGAGGGGTATTTATGAGAACGACGACGAAATGGCGAAAGTCTATGAGCTTGTCACGGGTATTCCCGCAACCGGGGATTCTATAAACAAAAGAGGAGAGGCCATCGTAACTCTTTCAAAATGTTTCAACATAAGAGAAGGATGGACAAGGGCTGACGATCACCCTCCAGAACGGTTTTTCAAGGAACCACACACCAAGGGTCCCGCAAAAGGATTCACGTTAGATGAAAAAGGGTATCAATCGGTTCTTAGCGGCTATTATGAGGCAAGGGGATGGGACAAAGACACGGGAATACCGACCGACGCCAAGTTAAAGGAACTCGGAATGGATTTTGTGATTGGAAAATTAGGAGGTAAGAAGTAAATGGCACCGAAAAAACAAAAACATCATCAATTTATCGTAGTTAACGCAGATCTCTGCACGGGGTGCGAGACGTGCGAGTCGGTATGCTCTTTCGTGCACGACGGTAGCTTTAACCCGATAAACACGAGGATCCACAGGATTCGTATCGAACCCATCTTGAATGTCGCCTTGTCTTGTCAAAAGTGCGACGATGCGCCTTGCATTAGATCTTGTCCAGAGAAGGCGCTTGATAAAGACGAGGAGGGTTCCATTTTAGTTGACAATGACAAGTGCAACGGCTGCGGCTTTTGCGTCCGAGCGTGCGATTTTGGAGTTATTTCTCTTCATTTGAATACCCAGAAAGCGATTGTTTGCGATTTATGCGAAGGCATGAAAGAGGAATTTATCGACCCTGAAGTGGGTAAGAAAGAGCCCCAATGCATAGCAGTCTGCCCCAAAGAAGCCATCTCGCTCAAGACCGTGGTCCAAATCGGCGAAGAAACGAGGATAGAGGCTGCTAAAAAGCTCTTTTCGGAGATGCTCGAAGAGGCAAAATAAATCAACCATTTTTATAATTTTTTCTTTTTTTATTACTCTTAGATATCTATTATTTTCGAGAATAATTACTAATCTTTAAAAAAGTCCTATTTAAATTTTTGAGAAGATCGTAATTTACATCCCATCGCTGCCAATTCCAATAGAGAGGTCGTAATTAATGGCAGAATTCATAAACAAAATCACTATTAGTAAAATCATAAAAATGATACATAGAATCGATGTTTTTTTAAGCGCTTTCCAAGATATTAAGGACAAGTAATACATAAAGTCTTCTTTATCTTTAGGATCATCAGAAAGAGTTAGTAGGCGAAAATTCATTTCGAGATATTGTTCATTCCATTTTTTTCCAATAAAAAAGAATGGATATACAAAAATGAGACCGAAAGAAATTCCGGTCATCCAAGATAAAAATACATCCCTTGTAATATAATTAATTGGTAAGCATGTACAAAACGCTAGAATAAAAATGAAAGAAAATATTGATATTGTTCGATTTCTCTTCGAAAAGATACTCTTTACCTCGTTTAACTCTGCTTCAAAGGGCTTGAATTTGGACCGTATTTCTTGAATTTTTTCTTTAAAGGCTATTTTTCGCTCCTTTGTAAAAATTAATTCCTTTAAAATTTCATTGTATTTTTTATCACTTTCACTCTTGAGATTAACGCTATATTGGACTAGATTTAAATCATATAAAATCTTGAATCCTATAATCGGAGAGATAAGTCCAATTGTAATCAATGTTCCTGCAATGATAAAACCTATAATTGAAGGTAGAGAGAGCAATGTGATAAAAAAAAATGATACTCTTGCCAAAGCTAAACTATGGATGCATGTGAGTAATAAAATGCTCCCTCTAGCTATTTTATGAGATTGCAATTTCTTTAATTCCTCCAGATTGAGCGATTCGTATTTCTTTACATCCTTAAGTTGTTTCCCGCAATTTTCACAAATAATTGCTCTGTTCTTGTTGATCTCTCCACAGTACTTACATTTTCCAAACATTTTTTATCTTAATTAATAAGTTATAATGTATTTGAAAAATCCAAACAATTCTTTCTAATACAGGATTTTGTATAATGAAT
>JAFGGO010000034.1 GCA_016930515.1 Promethearchaeota archaeon
AAAAATTGATTGTATAGGTGGGTTTAAATTAGAGGAGCCCGATTCAGGAATATCTTATAATCATATCTTTGATGATTTAATATCTAAAAACTCAACAATATTTCATATTGAGCTTTCTAAAGTCATTGAAGATAGTAAAATTGAACTAATAAAAAACAACTTCACTCAATTCATAGAAAAGCAGAGAATTGATCTTAAATTATTGGAGGAAGATATTAGTTATAATGAATGAGCAGAAAAAACAAAAGCAACCAACAGGATATATTTCGGCAATCTATGGTTCTTTGATAGAGGTCAAAGGAATTGAAAAAGATGTACAACTCCATAACATGATTGAAGTTGTCGAACATAAAATAATTGGGGAAGTAATTCAAATTTATTCAGATCATATTATTGCACAGTGTTTTGAAAACACGAATCAATTAAGACTCAATAATAAAGTGATTGATTTAAGAGAACCAATATCCATGGAATTAGGTCCAGGCTTGTTATCAAATATTTTCGATGGAATTCAAAGACCTTTAGAAAAGATTTACTCAAATTTAGACAAGAGTGGTTTTTTAGAACGAGGAACAAAAATACCCTCATTATCAAGAACTAAAAAATGGCGTTTTGTTCCTACTAAATCAAAAAACGATAAAGTTAACGAAGGAGATATTATTGGCATTGTTCAAGAAACCACATTAATTCAACATAAAATAATGGTTCCTCCAGGAGTTTCAGGGACGCTTTCTTTCATAATAGAAGAAGGTGATTATACTGTTATTGATGATATTTACACGATTAAAAATTCAAAACAAGAACTAACTTTTGGAATGCTTCAAAAATGGCCTATATACAAAAATAGACCTTTTAAAGAGTCTAAAAAATCAAAAGAACCTTTAATTACGGGTCTAAGAGTAATAGACCTTTTATTTCCACTAGCAAAAGGAGGCACAGTGGCTGTTCCAGGAGGGTTTGGAACTGGTAAATGTGTATCTCCTGATACACCCATATTATTATCAAATGGTTTAAGGAAAAACATTAAAGAGTTATTTGATAGCTACAAAAAAAAAAATGGAAAAATAGAATTTAAGACAAAAGAAGAATCTCTGATAAAAATAGAGAGTAATTTAGAAGTTTTATCATTAAATTCAACAAGTTTTAAGAAAAAGAGTGCAACCCATATTTATAAGGGAAAAACTGACAAAATTATAACGATTAAAACAAGGACAGGAAGATCATTAAAGCTGACGCCCATTCATAAATTACACATTTTTAACGGAATTGAAATTGTAAAAAAAACAGCAAATGAGATAGAAATAGGAGATTATATTATAGTTCCAAGAAAAATCACTATTCCAGGGGAAGATTTCTTTTTTAATGCTTATGATATAGATGACTCTCTTCTTATCGTAGAAGACAAACCCTTAAAAGAAGTGAAAAAAATTATAATTACTCTCCAAGAAAAATATGGGATTCAGGAGTTAGCTAAAGAGCTTAATGTGTCGGTTTCTGAATTAAATAATTATAAAAATGGTTTAAAGGAACCTCCTCTGAAGTTTGTTAAAGACATAATAAATATTTCTAAATCACAAGAAATACCTATCAATCTTCTAAAAGCAGAGCATCAATCTGAACCTTTTTACCTTCCTAAAAAATTAACTAAAGAAATGGCGGAATGGTTAGGATTATTTATAGCTGATGGTCATATTAAAGGAAAATATGATGGTATATATTTTTATAATACATCAAATCAAATTTTAACCCGATTTAAAGAGCTAACACAAAAAGTCTTTGGTTTTAATACAAAATTCGGTCAAGATTCTGAAGATAGAACACCTTTTATGTTCTTAAGAAATACTGCATTCAAAAAATTTCTTTATTGGTTAGGTATTCCGAAAAAAAACAAAACACATGAAGTTAAAATTCCAGATTGTATTTTAAAATCATCAGAGAAAATCCTTATACATTTTTTAAATGGTTATTTTGCTGGTGATGGGTGGTTTTCCAAATATACAGTTGGTTTTTCTACTGCGAGTAAAAAATTACACTCAGATCTAACATATCTTCTTTCAAGACTTGGTATTCTTTATAGAGTATCTGAAAAGAAAAATTCCTTCTATATTGAACTTGAAGGTAAACTATCTGAAAATCTTGGAAATTTACTTAAAAAATCAAATGTCTATGTTTATGAGAAATTAATTCCCTTATTCAATTATTGCGATCAAAATATTAAACATTTTGACGGACTTGAGGATATCCCCTTAGATATTAGTATTTTAAAGAATTTGAAAACTCAAGGAAAAGATCATCTTGGACATGATATATTTAAAAAACATTTAGGGATAAGAATTGATAATTATATTAACCAGAAGCAAAAACCTTCATTAACAACACTTAGAAAAATTTATGATCTTATTGAGGAATTTGGACAAAATAATGATATAAATCTAAGAAAACACTTACATCACATTATTTCACTTAATGAAAATCTTTTTTTTGATCAGGTGAGAGAAAAAGAAGAACAAACAAAAAAAACCAATGTTTACGATCTTACTATAGAAGATTATCATAATTTCATTGGAGGAGAACAACCCATAGTCCTACATAATACGGTTATTCAACAGAGCTTAGCTAAATGGAGCGATGCTGACATCATAATATACTGTGGGGTCGGAGAACGAGGAAACGAAATTGCTGATGTACTTCATCAATTTAGAAAAATAATTGATCCAAAAAGTGGTCGACCTCTTTTAGAAAGAATTGTAATAATTGCAAACACATCAAATATGCCCGTTTCGGCGAGGGAAGCGAGCATGTTCTCTGGTGTTACTATTGGAGAATATTACAGAGATATGGGATATAATGTCGCCGTTCTTGCTGATAGTACCTCACGATGGGCCGAAGCGTTAAGAGAAATTTCAGGATTACTAGAAGAAATGCCCGCTGAGGAGGGATATCCCGCCTATTTACCATCAAAACTCTCGAGTTTTTACGAAAGAGCTGGTATCGTATTAACCCTCGGAGATAGCGATGATGGAACTCATAATCGAATCGGATCTGTGTCAATTATTGGATCGGTTTCTCCTCCATCTGGAGATTTTAGCGAACCAGTTACAGCAACAACCAAGCGTTTTGTTCAGGCGTTTTGGGCATTAGATGCATCGCTCGCTTATTCAAAGCATTATCCGGCGATAAACTGGCTAAATTCATATTCAAATTATCCCGATTATATTTTTGAATGGTGGAAGGAAAGGGATGTTTATTGGGAAGAATTAAAAGATATAACATGGAATAATTGTCGAATTCAGGTAAATCAGCTTTTATCAAAAGAGAGCGAATTAAAAAACATAACACAACTTATAGGCAAAGAAAATTTACCAGAAGATCAACAATTAATTATATTTATCGCAGAATTAATTAGAAATAGCTTTTTGATTCAAAGTGCTTTTGATAATATCGATTGTTTTACTCAAGTCGAGAAATTGATTTGTCACATCAAATTAATTTTGCTTCTCTATAAAGAAAGTATAGAACTTCTAAATAAAGGATTTATAATTGAAGATATTACGAAACTTAATGTTATAAACGATATATTAAGAATAAGTCAATCGATCGCTAACGACCAATATGAGAAAATAATCGATATCAAAAATAAACTATTAAAAGAAATTAATCAAATGAAATCAATGTTTGGGGGAAGCCGTGAGCGTCTTTTATAATAAAATTGACCAAATCATAGGTCCATTAATTTTTCTAAAAAATCATCACGATATATATTATGGTGAGCGTGTCGTGATTCAAACGAATAATGGTGAAATACGAAATGGACAGGTGATACGAATTAATCAGGATCTCGTTGTTATTGAAGTATTTGAAGATACATCGGGATTATCGTCTCAGAACTCTAAAGTAGTTTTTACGAAGGACATGTTTAAAATTGAAATCTCAAAGGACATGTTTGGAAAAACTTTTAATTCCTTTGGAAAACCGATGAATGTGAAAACGAAAGAAGTATTAAATATGGATGTTATAACAGAGGTTGAGAGAGACATAAATGGTTCACCAATAAATCCCTTTGCTCGGGAATATCCATCTGATGTTATTCAAACGGGAATTTCTGTAATAGACGGCTTGTTCACATTGATTAGAGGTCAAAAACTACCAATATTTAGCGGTCAAGGAATGCCCCATAACAAGTTAGCAGCCCAGATTGTAACTCAATCAAAAGTACTCACGGAAGAGCCGTTTTTGATCATTTTTTGCGGAATTGGTATCATCAAAGACGAGTTCAGTTATTTTCTAGAACAATTTGAAAAAAGCGGTAATCGGGAAAACATCATTTCATTCATAAATTTTGCCGACGATAGCATCATGGAAAGGTTGATTGTCCCAAGGGTTGCTTTAACAACTGCAGAGTATTTTGCTTTTGAGAAGAACATGCATGTCTTGGTTATTTTAACCGACATGACAAATTACGCGGAAGCATTGAGAGAATTAAGCTCTGCCAAGGAAGAGATTCCGAGTAGGAAAGGATATCCAGGATATCTCTATTCAGATTTTGCATCGCTTTTTGAAAGAACTGGAAAAATTAAAGGAAAACAGGGTACTATAACCCAGATCCCCATCCTCACGATGCCTAATGACGATATCTCTCACCCAATAGCCGATACTGCAGGATATATTACCGAAGGACAACTCGTTCTCGATAGGAACTTATTTAAAAAAGGAATTTACCCTCCATTTGAAGTTTTAGCATCTATATCACGATTAATGAAAGATGCTATTGGGAAAAAAACAACTCGCGAAGATCACGCAGATGTGAGTTCTCAATTACTCGCCTCCTATTCAAGTGCTTTGGAGGTCAAGGATTTAATATCCATCGTTGGAGAAGATGGATTGAATCAAGAACAAAAAGCTTTAGTCAGGTTTGGGACCCTATTCGAAGAAGAGTTTTTAAATCAAGGAGAAAAAGAAAATCGCGATATTCAGACAACTTTAAATTACGCTTGGAAGATACTATCAGTTCTACCAGACACCCAACTCTTTAGAATTCATCAAAGATTCATAAACAAGTATTACAGAGAGGATATCCTTAAATGAGCTTTCGCGAGACAAAACCAACAAAAACTAACTTAATAAATCTCAAGAAAAAATTACAATTTGCCCTACGAGGTAAGAATTTCTTGGAATTTAAACGAGAGTTGTTAATATTACAAATTAAAAATAATTTTGAGAATTATAAAAACCTTAGAAAAGAATTTTTTTCCTTATTCAGAGAAACGATGTTAAAATTAAATCAAACCTATAAGGAAATGGGAAAAAATAATTTGAGTTTAATTAGCCAAATTAGCACGATACAATACAAACCTCGCGTGAGCATAGGTATAATAAAAGAATTTGGTATTTCTCTCTCAAAAATTAATTACGAATTGATAAAGGAAGAAAAGCTACCCGCTTACTCCTTTGATACGACTAGCCAATATTTAGATGAATTAATAGAACTCCTAAAAAAGTTTTTTGAGTTAATAATTTTTCTTGCTGAAAAAGAAGATTTGATGCTTAATTTTGCATTTGATTTTAAAAAAATTGATAGGAGAATAAATGGATTAGAAAACATTATCATACCAGAATTACAAACTGATGTAAAAAAGATAAAAAAAATATTAGAAGAGCTGGAAAGAGAAAGTTTCGTGCGGCTAAAAAAAACTAAATATTTAATTAACAAAAAAAAAATAAAAATAGGAGTTGATTGAGTAATGAAACACGCAAATCAAATGTGCCTGTTTAACATTACAATTGATAACAGTTACAAGGAAAACTTGTTAAATTATCTTTCGGATATTCACATGGTACATGTTAAAACTTCGAAAAAAACTCGTGTGGAGGAAAAACTTCAAGAAAAAAATTTATTGGTCGAAAGGACCAGAAGACTAAGAGATAATTTGGATTCTTTTTTTAATAATATAGATATCTCTGAATCTTCCTTTGAAGGGTTAAAACCAGAATCTTACGGGAAATTGAAATTTATTGTCAGCGATCTTAACGAATTGGTAAATCAAATCGCCGACGAGCTTGATTTTTATACGAATCGATATAGCGAATTAGAGCGATATATTGCTAGAGCAAAAATTGAACTTGAAAATTTAACCTTAATTAAGAATAGTTATGTATTCTTAGAGAGATTTAATTTAAAAAGAGAAAGCACACAAGTATTCAAGCAACTCGATTTTAAAATATTTACTACCTTTAAAAAAAATATTGAGAACCTGAGAACGCTTTTAAGTTTTTCCGAATTTCCAAATGTATATCAAACATCTGAGATTTCTTTAGATAGCATTGTATTTTACGTGATATATCCTAAAAAGTTGGAAGAAGAATTAAAAAAGCGTATAAACATTATTTTAGCAGAAGAAATTCCCATACTCAAGAAATATCTTTATTCTAACGGCATTAATTTCACGCGTATTGTAAAAGAAATCGAAGTCATTGAAAACACGCTCGAAAAATACAAAAAAGAGAGAATGAGAATTAGAGATGATAATATTAAAAAATTTGCTGCTTTTAATGAAATTGTCGGAAACATTGAGAAATATATCTGGGCCGATAATCAATTCGAAGAAATGTCCACCCAACATTCTTTGTTCAAGTTTTACGCACCCTTAAGTATTAAACAAAAACTTTTAGAAGGACTTAAAGTAACATTCAAGGAAAACATTGCAATCGATCCAGTCAAGATCATTAGACAAATTATAAGACCCGATAAAAATCAACAGAGTGTTAAATCGACGAATAAAGATAAGTTTGAAAAAAGTAGGAGCGAAGGGGAAGAAGCAGGAGAACAAAACGATGCGAATGAAAATAATGTTGGTAATGATGTTGACGAACCTCCAACGCTAATGAAAAAGCATTTTTTCCTTATCAGACCTTTTGAATCTTTAGTGAAAATGTACGGAACTCCATCTTATTCTGAGATCGATCCAACACCATTTTTAGCCATAACATTTCCTATTTTATTTGGTTTGATATTCGGAGATATTGGGCACGGGATCGTACTCGTAATTTCAGGTCTTCTTGGAGCATTAATCTTTAGAAACAAGGGGACTGATTTCCGAAATTTTTGTTGGATAATATTTTACTGTGGATGGGGAGCAATAGGAGGAGGATTCCTGTACGGTGAGGCATTTGGAACGGAATCATTCTTAAATTGGCGTCTAATACCCCTTTTGGAGAATCCTTTAGATAATTTAATCTATGTTTTTAAATTCGTTATTGTTATTGGTGTTATTCACATTAACCTTGGTTGGACAATTCAGGCCATAAATTATTGGAGACAAAAGAAAAAATACTTGGCTTTCTCGGATTCACTCATCAAAATTTCATTACTAACTGGTGGAGCAATTTTACTGTTCATATGGAGTTTTGATATTGCTAGTTGGTTCCAATATCCCTATCCAATATTACTTCCCTTGGTACCAGGAATATTGCTCATACTCTTAAAACCAATGGGGAAAATTTTTAGAATTTCTTACTTGAAAAAGGAATCGTACGGGAGCTTAATGGGTGAGGGAACAATGGAAGCTTTTGAAACGGTTTTATCTGTTCTAAGTAATGCAGCTTCTTATATTAGGTTGTTAGCGTTAGCACTTGCACATATTGCATTGATGATTGTATTTGAGGCCCTGGTTGGGCTTATTTCAGGGGAGGGCCCCTTGATCGAGGTCTTTAGAACAATAGGATTGGTATTTGGCAATGCCGTTGTAATCGTGTTAGAGGGGCTTCTAGCTTTCATTAACAATATTAGGCTCCACTTCTATGAGTTCTTTTTTAAATTTTACTCTGGGTCTGGTACGGAATTTGTTCCTTTCTATTTGGAGCACAAATTTTCTGATATAAATTTTAAGATTGAAAAAGATATAATATCAGAAGAAATTGAAAAAGAAATGGTCTCAAAAACTGACGAAACTCGCGTTTCTGAGGCAATTAAATATATCAATAAGAAATTTTTTTAAATAAAACTTGCTATTAATTCATTAAATGTGAGAAACTAATGAACGAAAAGGACGGAGAAATTAAAAAAATCACTAAAAAAGAAGCTCCAAAAATAATCTTTTTCGTGTTTTATTTGATCTTTTTATTATACTTATTTTTTTTGTTAACTGATTTTAGAGTACCGTTATTTATAATCGTCCTATTGTTACTGTTTTTATTATTACTCGTAATTGGACCGCTTTTGAACGGCTTAAGAAAATCCTATTATTCACGACTCTTTCCGAAGAAAGGGAAGCAATCAAGTGAAGAATTTAAGAAGACTCCAATAAGAAAAAAACCCCCCGACATTCGTTCTCAAGATATTGAATTTGAATATCGAAAACCGCTCCTCAGAACCTGCAGGTATTGCGGAATGACAGTTGCGAATTTTGCCGATAAATGTCCGCAATGTGGAAAGCCCATTATGAAATAAAAATTACGGCTTAAACCATTCAAAAAAGTAATAACTACTTGTTAACGGATTGGCAATCACGAATTTTTTTCTTACCGAAGTAGCTAACCTCCCGGCTCTTACCATGTCTATTGCTGAAATTTTTGAGTCAGACGGAAGCACGTGAACTATGAAAGACGAGTGTTCCAATCCAGGACCTTTCTTATACACTACGAAATCAGCTCCAAACTTTAGTCCAGGACGAGGCACATAACCTTTTTCTCTTAGATCATTGTAAATGATATATTTTTCTTCGAATTTGTGATGAACGCTTTTTGCAATCTCAAAAAATTCTCTAGGTGTTAATAATTTGTTATTTTTTACATCTTCAATCGTAATTTTTTCCTTGAGAAGTAAATAATACGCTTCTATCAAGGACAATTCGGAGGGGCGATTAAAAAACTCTAGCCTTGGTTTATTAATTCCAATAGGAGAACCAAAAAAATTAAATTTAACATAAAGATACGAAGCGTGAAGGGAATTGAAAACAATTACCCTTGAATTGATAAATTTCGCAGGGATTTTATCGGGAATGTCCTCTTCGTTAATAGCTCCCAAAACATTTTCATTACTCATCACGATTAGAGTATTTAAGATGATTTATTAATTTTTCAAATTTATCAAATTGTTTAAATTATAGCACTGCAATTCGTATAATATAATAAAATTAGAAGAGTGGTTTTTAAAATGGTAGTAAGGAAAGCAGTACTTGCCGGAAGCTGGTATTCTAGTTCAAGAGAACATTTAGAAAAAGAGATTAAAGAATGTTTTTTAAACGAAAAATTTGGTCCTGGAAAATTACCAACAACAACAAAAGCGAGCGAAAGAAAGGTCGTTGGGGCAGTTTCCCCTCACGCAGGTTATCGATTTTCTGGTCCTTGTGCGGCAAATTCGTTTTATAGTCTTTTTAATGGAAAGATCCCTGATATTGTTGTTGTTATTGGGTTTTATCATCGAGGTTTAGGACCAAATGCCGTGCTAAAAAAAGGCATGTGGGAAACACCTTTAGGAAATCTACATGTTGATGAGAATTTTACAGAAGAATTGCTCAAAACAAGCGAAATAATCAAACCAAACGATAAGGTTTTTATCGATTCAGACGAGAACAGCATCGAATTACAGATGCCCTTTATTAAGTTTTGTTCTCAAGATAGCGATACGAAAATAGTTCCAATCAAAATTATTTCTCACGAAATAAAGATTTTAGGGGCCATTTCCTTGGATATTGCCAATACAATAAAAAAAATCAATAAAGACATTGTAATAGTATCGTCGTCTGACATGTCTCATTACAATATTTACAATGAAGAGCAACTTAAAATTATGAAAGAAATCGACAAGAAGGAAATTAATCAATTTATACACATTAAAGGCGAAGAATTTCTCAACCCTAAAGATTATATTGATAAAAGCATGTACCAGGCATTCGCGATGGGAGGAGGACCAACGGTTTGTGGTCGCCATACAATTGCGACATTGATGTTCACATGCAAGAATTTAGGTTTGACGAAATCAGAATGTTTAAAATATTATACGAGCAAGGATATCGAATTCAGCGCCAATCCATGGACAGTTGGGTATTTTTCAGGAATAATTAGTAAATCATAAATCGTATATTTAATAATCTTTAAATTCACTTTTTTATTTCAAATTATTCTTCTCATTTTAATACTCATTATTCGATCCAAGGCAAATAAATTGAATAGAACATTCAAGGATTTTTGCTGTAACACGACAAAAATAAGTATATGTTTATAAATTATCAAGGCTAAATATTTTTTAGAATCAAAAGAACCTTAAATGGTAGAAACACATTTGATGCATGAAAAATTAAAATCTTACGACATTAAAAATTGCACACACGAGGACATTACCAAAATCATAAAAGATGGATTAGAAAAATTATCATTTCACACGAGAACAGCTAAATTAGGGAAAAATATCATCAAAATAAATTATTACGACGAATTAATAGACGAGAATTTACAAAGGAATAATAAAATTCTAATCCTCCAAGATCCTTATAATGATTGTCACATAAATTTTAAGGGAAAGCTGAACGATGTTCATATATCAGAATTATGGAGGGATCTTACCAGCACAATAAACAATACGGGACGGAAAGTTGTAGAAAATACTCAACAGTTATGCAGAGAAGACGCAACATACATGATAATTGACATGATCGAAAAACAAGGTTTTGAAATTGAAACATTGCGAGCTATTGAATTTATCGAAAATTTTCAAAATCGATATGGTAGACTACCTTACGAGAACGAAATCCTCCCAATCGTCAAGGGCTATATTCTTACTCAATCTGCTAAAAATGAGGAGGCGGCATTAACATCTCCAATTTTACCTCCCAAACTGCATTCATTTGCTATTTCATCACCTAGAACACCTCTAAAACCAATTCAATCCACTTCGATCGTTCCTAAACCTGGTATAGCCCCTGAAACTATTAGAACTCCAACGCTTATAAAAACTGCGGATTATATCAAACCGAACGAATTAACACCCCCAGTATCCCATCAAGAGCTAAATAACCCCCCACAATCAGCCAAAGAATCTATTTTAAGTTCCAAACCAATAAAAAGCACGCCAAATTATGGTTCAAATGGAAGAAAAGCCCCTACTACTAATGCGAATATTAGTCCTGTAATTATAAACGAAAGTTCTTCAGGAATGCTTACCATTCAAAAACCAATTGGACGAAGAATCTGCCCCAATTGTGGAAATCGCGGTGAATATAAAATTCACGAGCTTATAGACAAGTCTGACTTGCTTTGTCTATTCCCACGCTTATACGGTAAGAAATATTCTTGCGATGGATGCAAGATCGAATGGAAAGAAAATTCTTAAGTTTACAATCACATTATTTTTTTGATTTTTTTCTAATATTGCTATTAAATTTGAAATGTACTCGTGATAAAACTATAAATATATTAAAACAAATTATGGTAATGATACGAAGTGAATTTTCTAATTTTTTTAATAAGAATTAAATTATACCAAGGATGTTTAAGATCTAATGAAAAATGGAAACGATAAAATTAGGGATTTTGCCAACATGTGGGGCGATAAAAAGGAAACGCCAGATAATGTATCAATAATCAGAGATTTTATGAAGCGAATCGAACAATTAGAAGAAGAAAACATTAACCTCCGGAATAGGATAACTCAGAACGAGAGTTTGATTGCAAAAACGGAAGACATTGTAAACCAAGCTAAAAAGAACAAGAACGAGTTAGAAAATGAAGTCTCAACCTTAAAAACAAGTTCTCCTCCCCCAACCCTCACACCACCCCCAGGATATTCTCAAGCAGATCTTGCCGTCAATCAGTCTCTAATTAAGGATTTACAATCGGAATTAACAAAAAAAAAGAACCAAATTAACGAATTTAAAGATCTTCTCGAAAAAAACGAATCGATGATAAGAAACTTACAGCAAGCAAATGAAAACTTAACCAGTCAATTGTTAGAAAAAGAAAAAGGTAAGGAAAAAAATAAAAAAGAAAAACCTGGAGCTAAATCTCCTTTAGACGCATTAGTTCAAGACCTTCAAGCCGATCTTAATAGATATAAAAAACAGGTAGGAGAACTAAAGGACGAGAATCAAAATTTAAGAAATGCCATCGAGAGTAAAGGTGGTATCGTCGAAACTGATCTCGTGAAATCACTAAATGACGAAATTAATACTTTGAAGAGCCAATTAGAAGAACTTACGGATAAAAAGTCAAAAAAAAATAAAGTTCAGGAACTAAAAGAACTCTTACAAGAAAAAGATCAGTTAATTGAACAATTGCAAAAAAAACCTCATTTTATCTCCGAGCAACCCTCCACTCAAACGACTATTTCAATGCCCTCTTTAGTCGAAGAGCTTCAAAGTAAAATTAATAAGTTAAAAATTATAATTAAGGAGAAAGACGAACTAATTCAAAACATTCGAGGACACTAAACTCCATATTTAGTTCTTCCTTTATCTTTAGTTTTAAATATTAAAAATTGCTAAAGTCTAAGGTTTCGAAAGTTCATAAAAGTTAAAACTATTCACACCTTAAAGAAACTAAAATGAGAGAAAATGGAACTCAATATCCTTATTTTCTATTTATGGGGCACATATCAATCGATACAATTATTAAAAATGGAATAACTCATCCCTCCACTTTAGGTGGAAGCGTTTCTTTTGGATCGATTGGATTAAAAACTTATTCAAGAGATGTGAAAATAAGAATTATTTCAAAATGTGGCTCAAATAATCTTAAAAAACATCTATTGGAACAGATAAACAAACAACAAATCGATCTATCTGGTGTGCAATGGAAAGAGATGGACAATACACACTTTATTTTAGAATATTATGATCATGCCAGATCCTTAATTTTGAAATCGAAAAGTCCAAATTTAGAATTTAAAGACATTCCGATAGATATAATCAAAAATCCTCCAGATATTATTGTATTAGCACCAATATGTAGCGAAATTTCTATTGAATTCATATCGTCTGTTTTGGAACACTTCCCTAATGCACTAATTGGAATGGATTTGCAAGGTTTTGTAAGAGAAATTAGTGAAAATGGATCGGTCTCGTATACAAAGAATATTAAAAATTTAGAAAATTTGAAGAATATCGTTATAAAATGCGGAGAGCGATTGGTGCTGAAGGGCTCAGAGGAAGAAATGAAACTTGTTGCGGGTGGGAGCGAAGATTTATCAAAGATAATGTCTGAATTTGATAAATTCGACTTAAAGGGGATATACATCATGACTCTGGGGGAAGCTGGATCGATGTTGATACGACACGGATGTGATCTGTTATATATTCCCGCTTATCGGTCTGATGGAGTTAAAGACGAAACGGGTGCAGGCGATATTTATTTATCAGTTTTCTTATACGAATATTTTCTTTCTAATAAATCTTGGAACTCGGTAAAAAAAGCCGCAAGTTTAGCTTCTGCTTCCGCCTCTTTTCTTGTAGAAAAAATTGGACCAAAGGGATTTAAATCGAGAAAAAAGATTATTAAACGCGTTAAAAGAGCAAATTATATCCAAATAGGTGAGGGTAAGTTCACTTAACAGCTCATATAGCCCTTGGAATTTTAATTGCTTCAATATTCAATTTTTTTATTCCACTTTCTATTTTAGATTTTTTTTTGATACTGATGTTTTCTATTCTCGCAGATTTTGATTTACTCTTTCAAAAACAGGCTAGACTCGGTAATCATAGAATGTTTATTACCCATTCAACGATTCCATTTTTAATACTGGTTATATTTTCAATTCTTTTAGGGAATTTACTGATTTTTGCGTGCTCTTTATCTTATTTATCCCATATTTTTATAGATACAATTGATTGGGGTACAAATCTGTTATATACCCCAAAAAAACTTGTAGGGCTTAAAATATTAATACCCAAAAATGAAAATGATGAATTTAGTAAAATTTTAAAAAATTATAACAATCCTTATTCTTTTTTTAATTTTCGATACTATAAAAGTAAAACAATTTTATCTTTAGAATTGTTTGTTTTTGTTCTAATGATTATATCAATAATTTATTTAGCATTAGAATTCATATATTTCATAACATTCTATATATTGGCTATATTTTTTCATGTTTTTTTTCACTCTAGACTTAAAAAGCTAGAATCACACTAATCCTTGATACCTTCTTCCGTTATTGAAAATATTGCTTCTTCCTCGGGTAGGTGAGGTGCGTCAACGACTCTTGCTACACGTTGTTCTCCCTTACCTTTTCTTAGATAGATTCTTATAGTAGCCCCATGTGCAACAATATTTCCACCAGTATGAATTAATGGATTCCCGTAAAAAACATCGGGTTTTGCTGATACTTGATTAGTGATTACTACAGCTAATTCATCATAAGATTCGGTTAATCTGAGTAAATCGTGAATGTGACTATTTAAAACCTGTTGCCTGTTTGCAAGCGTCCCCCTACCTACATATTCGCTTCGAAAATGAGTTATTATTGAATCAACAATCACAAGCTTTATGTTTTTTTCTTCGATTATTTTAGGTGCTTCAGAGATTAATAATACCTGATGATTACTATTATATGCCCTGCCAATCGTGATGTTACGTAAAACTTGATTGTAGTCCATGTCAATACTGTCTGCCATTTGTATTATTCTTTCAGGTCGAAAGGTCCCCTCCGTGTCAATATAAAGCGCATTTCCTTCAAGACCTCCGTTTTCATATGGTAATTGAACATTTACGGATAATTGGTGAGTTAATTGGGTCTTTCCAGTCCTATATTCTCCAAATAGTTCCGTTAAAGCCCCCGGTTCGAATCCGCCCCCAAGAAGCTCGTCAAGATTAAAACTTCCAGAGTGGATCTTTTTCATGTTCTTTCTTTTTTCCCAGATAATCTCAGCAGATTTAAACCCAAGATTCTCCATTTCTTGAGCAACTTTCACGATTTTAACTGCTGTTTTTTCTCCAATTCCCGATTCAATCAATTTTGAAATAGGATATAAGGCCAGAGTTTTAATGTTAATTATACCTTCGTCTTTTAGCTTCTTTAATGTTACTTCACCAATACCAGGTATGTCATTTAATTCAAAGGAGTTTTCAGAACCTCTTTTTTCGTTATTATTTTTTTTTGCCATTTTTCTTCCTTTTCCTCTTCTTGCTACTATCTATTTATTCATACGGTAATTTAAAAATAGAGATAAAATAAAAAAATTAGTGTTGCTCTTGCGGAATTATTGTTTTCTAATTACTTTTTTGTAATGAACAATAAAAAGATGAATAATACGACACATAATAAAACAGCCGTGACCCACATCGCTTCGATATCAGCCCAAATAAATCCTAAATATAGAAAAGGCAAGAAAAAGATAACAGTGATGAGAACTATTACTGGTAGAGATATTTCTTCGTCTTTTATATCTAGGATCATTGGTGCAATGGCTAGCAACACCATAATAGTCGCTACGAGCTGAAAAGCAATTTGAAGACCCAATGGAAAGGTAGGATCGTGTACATTAGGGACGTAGAAAAATCCTACCTGCATTGTATCAGTTTTTAAAGCTCCAACAGAATTTGGTAAGATTCCTGTTATAATGACTTGGATAATAAGCCCTAAAATAAGAAAAAGAATGATATCGTCGAAATCCTTGGTTTCCCGATAAACAAATAGAAAGTCTCGCGCCAAACAAATGTCAATTAAAATGAAAAGCACTAAGAACACTGTTAGAGAATCAACGCCATAAAATATAGATTCGGGAACAGTTGTGAGATACCAAAGATAATTCACTGGAACTAAAACCATTATGTAGGCAAAATATCCGTATTTCTCGTTCCTTTCTAATAGGTCAAAACATAAAAAAACACCAAAAAGAACGAGAAAAGTAATGAACAGTATGATACTGGTTATGTCGGTTTCCATATTCTTTCATCAAGTTAGTATTTTTTTTTTAATATTAGTATCATTATATTTTTTATTAAACTTATGGTAATATGACAATCAATTGTATTATGTATAATATAATTCTTATCTTTTTTAGCTCAGGTTAATCTGTATAATTTTCTTTAATTCATTTTCAATTGTTTAAAATTCACTTATGAGCTTTTCGAGGTGAGATATCATCTCTTTTGCTTTATTCGTATCATCAGATTCCCCCGAAAGGAGGAGAGCCGTTCTATATAGTGCGACTTTCAGCGAAACGCTAGTACCATCCTCTGAGATTATTTTTACTTCGTTCAATATATCGTGATACTTATATCCGTTTTTGAGAACAACTCTCCTTATTTCATCATGGATGTTGTCGATTACTTCTTGGGAAACCGTAATTGATTTATTGATCTTTTTTCCTTTTGGAAAACCTCTTGTGAGAGAACTAATTAAATCCTCTTGAAGGCTCATGATTTCGAGAATTTTAAGCAATATGAAGTTTCCATCGCTAATGGGAGCTAATTGTGGAAAATAATACTTTAAAGTATCTGCTGCGGCAAAACAAGCTCTCTCTTCCCTGATTTGCCTTGAAATTTCCCCTGGTTCGTTTTTCACTTGTTTAGTGACGAAACCACTCTCTTCGATAAACCTTTTTGCAACGGGAGATATCGAAGGCGTGGTAATGATGCAACCAGGCTTAGATTTTTGGATTCTTTCGTCGCAACACACGAATAGCATCAATAAATCTTCGAAGCTTATTTCTAATCCATTCTCATCAATGACTAATATTCGAGAACCATCAATATCAAAACAAACACCCAGATGACTATTGGAAGCCTTAACAATATCAGCAACATTTCTAATAGTACTAATATTTGGAATTGGTGTCCCGCTTCTTTGTCTATAGTGCGTGTTTAACGCAATCGTTTCAACACCAAGGTCGTTGAATAAAATCGGTGAGACTCGCCCCGTAGGAGAATAGGAACAATCCACTACTATCTTGAGGTTGGCTTTTCCAATTTTTTTCTTGTTGACGAATTGTTCTAAAGACTTAATATATACATCTAAAGTTTGTGGAATTGCGTTTATCTGACCAATCTCGTTAGGGTCTACTCTTCTGACACCCGTAGCTTGAACATTCACGATTTTTTGGATTTCTGAGCGTCCTAATTCAATACCACCAGCATCAACAAATCGTAGATAAATTCCTTCTGCAGTGTGTCCACCAGAAAAAAAAACACCTCCGCTTGCACCAAATCTTCTTATGGTGAATTGAAGCATGGGAAATGTACAATCGGATAGGTTTAAAAGATTCACTCCCGTAGACATAACACCCGCTGTAAACGCTCTTTTTAACATCCTACTATCGTTGTGATAATCCCTACCCATAACTATAGATTCTCCTGGGTTAAAGGTGGTACCAAACATTGAACCCAACGAAGCTGAGATTTCGGGAGTAAAAACAAAATTAGCTTTTCCTTTAAATCGACCGTCCTGTATCAAATTATTAAATTCTTGAACCATTTTAACTTATGAATAAATGCATGATATTAAGTAGATATCTTATATTAATTACCATAGAGACGATAATATATATTTCTTCTCATAATATCTCTTATAATTTTGAATTGATGGATAGTAAAATAAGCATGGTAGAGTTTAAATCTCAAAAAGTAATATTAGTTATATTAAAATGAACGAAAAAATATTAGGTAAATTTGCAATTGTTCTCCATTCTCACTTGCCCTGGGTAATAAATCATGGTGTTTGGCCGCATGGTACTTCATGGGTTTACGAAGCCGCTGCAGAGACGTATTTACCATTGTTGATGGAATTATATAAGCTAGTAGACGATGGTTATCACCCAAGATTGACGATTGGTCTTACACCTGTTCTTTGCGAGATGCTGCGGCATCCCTCGTTCGTTCAAGGGTTTTTAGGATATATGGACGAAAAAGTCGGTGCCGCTTTAAACGATTACGACAATTTCACGGAAAATAATTACGAAGAAGGCAGGATAAATTTAACGAAATGGTGGGAAGAGTTTTACGAACGAATGAGAGATATATTCCTCCATCGATTTAATAGGGATATTGTAGGTGCATTTAAATCGTTACAAGATCAGGGTCTTATAGACATCATTACTTGCGGAGCGACTCACGGATATAGTCCCTTGCTTTCCAAGGATACTTCAATAGACGCACAATTTAAAACAGCAGTTGATAACTATAAAAAACATTTTGGTATGGCTCCAACAGGTGTCTGGCTCCCCGAATGTGCTTATCGACCCGGATATAGGTGGAAAAATCCCATTACTAAGGAAGAGTACGACAGACCTGGAATAGAATATTTTCTCGCAAAAAACGGTTTGAAATATTTCTTTATCGACACTTCAATGTTGTTAGGGGGTAAATCTCAAGGAGTATACGCTGCGAGATTTCCACTCTTAAAGGAGTTATGGAAACAATTCGAATCACAATACGAAGAAATTCCCACCTCTTTTGAGAAATCACAATACGAATCCTACTTAACTAGTACAGCACCTTCTACTCCGGCTCCAGTCGGTTTTTTTACTCGAGATGAAAAGACGGGTATTGTAGTCTGGAGCGGAGAACACGGATATCCTGGCTGCTCGGAATACTTAGATTTTCACAAAAAGCACTATCCAGGAGGACTTCGTTATTGGAAAGTAACCGGTCCGAAAGTAGACCTAGGCGCTAAAATGTTATACTGGCCAGATGATATACCCCGAAAATTAGACGAAAATGCCGGACATTATGTTAACCTCATAAAAGACATTTTAAGGGATTACAAGAACAAGTTTGGAACCTCCGGAATAATCGTAGCTCCTTACGATTGCGAACTTTTCGGTCATTGGTGGTTCGAAGGAACTTGGTGGCTGGCGAGGGTATTTAGATGGTTAGAAGACGATCCTGAAGTGGAGCTCACAAACACGAGAATCTATATGGAGCAC
Organism: Promethearchaeota archaeon; assembly: GCA_016930515.1. Classification (GTDB taxonomy): domain Archaea; phylum Asgardarchaeota; class Lokiarchaeia; order Sigyniarchaeales; family SOKP01; genus FT1-020. The sequence goes on from JAFGGO010000034.1 coordinate 18,855, forward strand.
AATCCCCCTAATAAGGTTGTTTCTCCTATAGAGGGTTCTTGGGGACAAGGAAGCGGGCATTGGGTTTGGTTGAACGAATGGACTACTTGGACTTGGAAAAATATTTATGAATGCGAGGCAAAAAGCGAAGAAATTGTTGCACGACATAAAAATTCTTCTGATCAAAACATGCAAAAGATTTTAAGACAACTGGTGAGGGAATTATTACTCTTGGAGAGTTCAGACTGGCAATTTTTAATATCTACTTGGTCTGCTAGAGATTACGCAGAGAATCGAGTTACCTTGCACTACGAAAACTTTAACCGCTTATACGATATGGCACAGAAGTATGGAAATGGACAATATGTTGATGAAGGTGAATGGCACTTCCTTGGCGTACTGGAAGCAAATGAGGGATTATTTGCTGATATTGATTTAGAACCGTTTGCGAAAAAATAATTTCTTTTTCATTTATTATATAGTAAAACTTTGAAAAATAATTCCTTAAATTAATTAGGAAAACACTTTTAGAGTGAGATTCCTAGATCTATGGTTTTATCTATTATTTGCGAATTATCGTTAATCTTAGAAAAAGGTGCTACAATTGCTTTCTTAAGCACTACATTAGCTCCAATTTGGCAGTTATTACAAATTATGGATTCTTCTATGCGACATCCGGGTCCAATCGAAACCTCGTCCCATATTACGCTCCTATCTATAATACTATCTTCCCCAACAGATACATTACTACCTATGGATGTTAAATTTTTGATCTTAATCCTGTTGCTTAATCTTACATTTTCTCCAAAACAAGTTGGTCTATCTATGATAATATTTTGTCCCGAATCAATAATACCCATTACAAATATATCGTCGTAATTAGTACCATTAGGCGTGACAGGCCACGAGTGCAACCTTAAGAGGTCCCAATTAGCCCATAAATAGGTTTGCGCGTTTCCACAGTCCATCCAATAATAATTCTTAACAAATCCATACAAGTCGTATTCGTTATCCAATAAAAAAGGAAAGACTTCTCCTCCAAAATCCATAAGGTTCTGATTTTCTTCGAGGATACTCGTAATTTTGTTATTAAAAGTATATATACCCGTGTTAATAATATTCGTATGGAGGAAAAGATCAGCCCTTTGAGCCATGCTGCTTAAATATAATTCCATAGGTGCAGGTTTTTCTAAAAAAAGGTAAATCTTTCTCTTATCGTCCAATAACACGACACCGTATTGAGAAGTGTGGCTTTCCACAGTTTTCATTGATATTGTTGCAATTCCACGCTTTTTCAAGTGAAAATTCATAAATTTTTTCATCGGTAAGTTGGTCACGATGTCCGCCATTGACACGACCACATTCTTCGAATCAATATGATCTTTTAATAACCAAAATGCTTCAGCAGTTCCCTTGCTGTCGTGAATGCGCCATTCCAATTCCACATCTCCTAGCTTATCTTGCGTCCAAGTTTTTTTTAAATGCTCTTCAATTTTATCACCCATATAAGCAAGTGCGAGGGTAATATGTTTGATGTCAGCATAAATTAGATGCGCAATCGAATAATCAACCATCGGTTTGTTTGTAACTTTTACTAAAGGTTTTGGAATCGTAGCTGTAAGCGGCATGAGCCGAGATCCTTTTCCTCCCGCTAAGATTATGGCACTCCATTCACGCATTGTTAGTAAAATCCGTTGATTATTTCTTCCGTGTATTGACTAAAATTCAAATTGAATAATAATGGTAAGTAAATTACCTTAAAATAATATTGTTTTAAAAATTTTTAGTGTAAATGTTTTGAAAACATATTTTAAATTTCATTAAGACAGTTTTTTAAAAAAAGCAATTAATTAAGAAGGTATTATTTGTTCAATAAATTTCGAATTTCGATTGCTGTATGTTCAGGTAACTTTCTTGCAACCCGCATATCATCTGCCATTTCAGCACCACCGATTATTTCGTGGGGAATTATATCTCCAAAAAGGTGAAAATCCGCATCGTATCCGTATGGACAGCAATTAAAGATGATATTTCGATTTCTTTCAACTCCTAATTCGTCCAAAGCACTAAAAATGAGTTTTAGGGTTTTTGCCAAGTCCTGAATTTGATTAGGTTTTAAATTGGCAAACCTTCTTATGTGTTCGTGAGGGTAAAAACGCAGATGATAGTTCCTAACTGGGCTTCCCGTGGCGTAATATGTCCAGTATTTAGTTTTCAAAACGATGCGGTTGTCCTCGTCGTGAGATGTATGACATAATCGGCATTCTTTCATTTCTTCAAAAGCCTGTAAATAGCCTCCAAGCCGAGATCCATGTCCATCTCCGTTTAAATCGATGTAAACCTGACTATGGATACGAGGTTGACTTCCTCCTACTTTTCGACCTATATTAAAAAATGGTGAAATTAATATATCGTAATAATCGTTATTAATAGCCTCCTCTACTGAATAAAGTATTGCTGCCTTCATTGAAAGAAAGATCCCTGCTAAAACATCCTCGGGAATAAGATCAAAACATAAGGCGGGATAAAAATTTCTTGAGATCGTCAATAAATTTATTCCTAATGATAATTTAGAATTGAAAGGAAGTTCTTTTTCAAGCGTGTTTTTTAACTCTGGATCAATAACACGAATCATGGAAGGATATCGATTGATTAAGGTTACTGCTTTGACAGAAGGATCTAGAACGTCTATCTTTCGAGGTGTTGAAGTAAATGGATTATCTCTCCTAATCTCATCTTCGGTTATTATGATCGTGGAACCGTCCCTCAGAAGAGATCCATCTTTATTGTAAATTGGCTTACCCTCCGTTATTGATGTAAAGATATCTGAAATTCCCATAATTTTTGAACAATCTTGATCTTCTTTTAAATCATCTCCGTAATCATGTGGACGTTCACTTCGAATGGGGGATATATACGAAAATCTTCCCGAATATCGAATCTCCTTTCGAAGTCCAAACCCCTTTTTTTTTATCACAACGGTAGATAATGGATCCCAGCGTTTGATAGGTACTTCATTAATTGATTTAAAATTTTCCTTATTTATTATCCCCCATTCCATGAATTTAGGAAATGGTTCTTCAGGGTTCTTATCAATATATTCATTCGTAATTTTTATCACATATTGTTTTATTTTAACTAATTTTTTTGAATAGTTATCAGTTCCAAAACAATTTCAAAAATACCGCTAATATTTGCTATGGAATTCATGACATGTTCGAGAACTTTTTTTGAAGTGTTAATATAGGCTTCGTAAATGCATTTTGAACCTTCTTGACAAATACCAGTGGTAAAAATTAAAGTGAGGTTCTTACTTTCGTGTTTCGACAAGATTTCAGAAATTTGTTGAATTATTGGTAATGTCATTTTTTCCCCAAAAATTACCCTTAAGCTAAACACCTCGTCGGCGTTTATTGGGATCATGTCAATTTTAACTACGTTTCCCCGAGTTCTATAAACCAAAAAATAATTTTTCTTGGAAACGTCACCAATTTGTTGGATGAGTCCTGTTGGCAAGTCTATTTGGTGATTCTTAGATATATTAAATGAGTTAACGAGTTGTCCATGTGTTTCAATTGGTTTTATCGAGAGTGACTTGTCTACATTTTTAAGCTCATTTTTCAAGAATCGATAATAGGTTTTAATATCGTCTGCTTCATCTTCTCGTGATATTGATCCCCTATAAAAAGCTTTGTAAATATCCGTTATTGCAGATATTTTTTCTTTAAACGCCGTGAGCACACTTTCGTAGACAAAATAATCTGGTTCTTCTTCGGAACATATAGCAGATATCATGATAGTCTCTTGCCGACCTCGAGCCCATTTGGAAAAGATGTTAAAAACCAAGTTGGCCGTTTTCAGTTCTGGTGAAAAATTATGGATGAAAAAACCCTCGTCGTCTCTATCTAATAAGTTTTTGATATTATCGATGTTTTCGGATGCTGAACCAGATCTACTAATTAAATCTAAAGGAATTGTTAAAAATACTCGAGGACCTAATCTCGTGTCAAAATAGCTAAGAACCAACATTTAAGGCATATATTCTCGTAGATATTACACTATAAAGATTAATAAGGTAGTTTGCTAATAAATAATTATTCATTAAAATTTATAATAAAAAAAAAGGGGAATTACTCTTAATTTGTTTACCAACTTTGGGATGATAGACTTAAGCTTCCCTTAAAATTTTAAAGGTTCTTAATTCCGTTATTGGCTCGTCCCCATCTCCCTTGCTTTCAATCGGAATTTTTACGAAATTTTTATCGTCAAAATCTTCGAATCCTTGTTCTTCAAGGGTGTATTTAGACATTTTATGGACGGATTTAAACTCTCTTAAGAGAAAATCCCGGACTGCACATCGAATAAGCTCAGATCTGGAAGGATAGAGGCCGTCTTCTCCTACCAACTTCTTGATTGCTTCGATGTACGATTCTGGTACATTTACTGTTACAATTTTCATGAGTATTACACTTCTTTTTTTTGATGATTTCAATTGATCATTGATTATAATTGATATAAAGCTTCTGGCACGACCATTCTTAACCAATTAGCAGAGATCTTCCTTAAGTAATCTAGCTTTTAGTTAATTGACAATGCTGTAAGACTTAACCTTATCAATGAAATTTTTGGTGCAAAATTTTATGATCAATAATAAATTCGTATTACATATAAATGTTATTTTTTATCGGATTAATAGACTAGCAACTTGTCAAAATTAACGCGCTAATAAAACAGGTTTAAATAGAAAAGAAATAATAGTCGGATCTTCAACCAATTTAAACTTATTCATTCGTTCAAAATCGTCGTTATTTATAAATAACTGAAATTCATGCATTTATCTTTATATTTTATCTGATAATTTTTTTAACAATTTTATCTTGAATTTCAAATTTCGTTCAAAAAACAATACAAATTTATATACAAAATAAAAAGAATTTCGATAATTATTCGAAAATTGAACAATAATCTATATAATAATTGATAGTAATATACTTTAAATTGATTAGGAATCTGATTTTCTTGATTACTAT
>JAFGGO010000035.1 GCA_016930515.1 Promethearchaeota archaeon
AGCGCCTTGTTCTGGCGCAAGGCGCCGGGACAAGGTGCTTGACGTAGTCAGCGCCACGATTCACGGCGACGAAGTCGCCGTGAACGTGCCGATAACCAGCCCGGCAAGGACCCTTGCCGGGTCTGCGTTTATTGGATTGTTAGCGTTTTAAGTAGTTTAATCCATTTTTTCTAATATATAATCATATACAGCTGATAAATGATCTCTTACATCTTTAGCACCTATTATTCTATGATCTGCATATTGTCTTTTTTCTTTTTTAAAAGATTTGTGCCAATTTGAGTCAACCTCTGTGAGGATTATTTCTTCATCCATTTCATCAAATTGATCAGCTGTAATATCAAGAATTAGATTATCCTTTTCAAGCCAATAGTGAGTTTCGAATGAACTTCCTTCCCCTCGTATTCCTTTTATGAGATCAAACTGTAGAATATTGTTGTCGTTTAAATAAGAGCCCAAAAGAGTAGAGGCGTCAGCACAACTTTCAGAAGGAAAATTCGCCAATGATAATGGTAGTTCTGAACTGTCACACTCTAATATTGCTTTCCGGAACTTTCTAGCTAGTTCTTTTATAATATTTTTTTCTTCCACAAGTGAATTTACGCTAACCCTGCGATAAGGGGTTTGCGGGTTAATAGTGCCAATGATCGATTAAGTATGAAGGTCATTGAAACTATTGGGTTCCAATCGGCAAGAAAAACCAGCAAATCCGCTTGATTGCATTGTTAACCTTGTTTTTGCGTCTATAGGTTCGAGTAGGTGCCTTACTTTTGTATTACCATTTTTGTATTTTCATCATCGAGTATCCAAATGTCATTATCAAGTTTATAAAGGGTAGCAGAAAGAACACCAAGTTCTTCAAGATTAATTCCAACAGCTGCACCTTCAATACTGAAATATACGTTGCACAGATTTTTTTCTATCTGACGCTTTCCAATGTATTTTGTACTTTTTACACCGGGATATTTCTTAGAAAATTTATTGAGAGTTTTAATTAATGCGTCATCAGGTGGAAATTTGGCACTCTTATATGGTTCTGCAAAGACATAACTTGCGCTGATAAAGATGAAGATAAAAATGAACAATAGACATAGATTTTTACATTTCATATATAATTCTCCTTTTAGGTTAACGAGTTAAATAACAAGCCGCGCTGAGATGTTTCGCGAAAATTGAAAGAGGCCCCACGCGGTCTTGTTGATTTAAATGTTATGGCCCCTCTGGTATTAACTCCAGAGAAATCCCCTTCTTCTCAAAATACTGTTTTACATCATTTAAGTCTTTAAACCATTTATTTGGATACAATTTAATGGTTTCGTATAGTGATAAACCGAGACTATCAGTATTAGCATCCGGGTTAGGTGTAAGCTCATATTCTCCTGAACGACACCATAAATACATCCATAAAATATTTAAATAACGATTTGGATTTTTAAAATGAGGCTCTAAATATTGTCCATTCGCATCAAAAAAGCGGCATACTTCATTTTCAACATCTACGCCCTTATAATTCGTATAAATTTCTTCCAGGTTTTCTACGATATCAAGGGTGCCATCTTCAAGGAACACAAAAATCATAGGTATTATATTTCCATTTAAAAGCCATAACGCCCTGCATTACAGGACGGGCGGCGTTTTATCGCCCGTTCCTTGTAGATGCAGATGTTATCTCTTTTGCTTTATTTATCCAACAATTTGATTATCCTCAAGTTGTCCTCTTTTAAATCAGGCCGTTCAATATACATTATCTCCTCTAAATTATCGAATAGTGAATTAATGTCTTTTGTGTCTGGAATATATTTACCTTCACTCCAATTGAAAAAAATCTCCTTTTCGTGGAATAACGTTTTTTGTTTTTCCAGGAGTTGAAGCTCTTCTTTTTCTGGTGTTCCAAATAACTCAAAGTCGGGAACGATTTTAATTGTTTTGTAATTATTTGAAAACAATAACTGCCTTGAGTTTTTTATGTTAATGCTATAGAGATATTTGCCGTACGGGAGACCATGCCCACTAACAATGTTTACTACTTCTTCAGTTTTTCCACTTTCCCATTTTAAGATTTTGTAACCTCTTGATGAATAACGATCCCAAGGATAATGACTAAAACTAATTAAAAATAAAAGTGTATTATCAATGGAGTAATGTTGGAGCGTTGTGCTATCAGAATCGTCTACTGTGTGAACTACAGAGCCATTATTAATAAAAAAGAATGTCAAATCTAGGTGGTAGTTCTCAGGATTTCCTTGACTATAAACTTTCAATTCCTTCTTCAGCAGCAATAAGTCTTGATTTTCAAATTGAGAATTAAAATAGTACTTAACTTTATTATTTTTCGAATCTGATAAAATTCCTTTCAAGCTCGAAATATCAGGATATTGTTTAATATCGTACCACTCAAGTTTGTTGGGCTGATCCAAAAAATCACTTTGTGCATTAATCGTATGTGAATAGAATGCAGAAAAAATTAGAAAAAAACTGAAAAAGAAGGGAAAGATTTTCATTATTTTTAATTCCTCGTTTTGAAGATAACGGCACGCTAACAAGCTGGCGGTGCCAACCTCAAAAGATTTTTAAAAGAACTTATACTGCAAACCACAAATGGCCGATTTGGCAAGATAGTAGCCAGTCTTAGTTTAGCGACTTGTTCGGTTTCTGTTGATGAAATCCTCTTCCTTAAGCTCTGGAAGCTTCTCAATGATTTGATTGATTTTTTCAACCAAATCATATGACTCTTTATAAAGTTGTTCCAATTCTTTATTGGTTATAACAGTGTCTGATCTTCTATGTTTTTTACTGCCTGGCAAACCAGCAGAAAAGTTTGTGCCAAAAATTTTTTCATCAGTGCTACGAGTCCAGCAAAAATGTGCGAATTTATTTCTATGTATTCTTGCATTATCAACTTCTTTGTTTACATTTTCAATGTTAGTTAAAATATCCTCACTTACAATATTTGAATTATATCTATGACGATGGAGATCAACGGACTCCCTTATAGCTTCCTGAATTTGAACAGCGCTTATTCGATCAGTATATGTTCGACTAATAAATTCCGCTGAAAAGAGAAGACGACTTAGTATCTGTTTTTGCAGAAATTCGATATTAGCCCATTCAACGACAATTTTACCAATGAGTTTAAATTGATCATCTGTTAATTCTGCAAATTGAGATGTATGATTAAGTGGCATATGTATTATTTAAACCGAACGAGTGCGTTCAGGCGCGCTATCAAGCGTCGCCTGAAACGCTTTGTTCTTCAAATATCTCCTTGATGGAGTCTTTGCTCAACGCG
>JAFGGO010000036.1 GCA_016930515.1 Promethearchaeota archaeon
AATATAAAATTTATTTAAATTAAAGGAAATAATCCTTTTGGAATTGTTTTTAGTTAGAATAAAAGTATTTAAAAAAAATCAGGTAAATTTGTATAATATTTCGAAAAATCTATACTTATTCTCCCCCCGCTAAAGTAACGAAGGTGACATTGTTAAAGTAATAATCGACACCCATCCTTCCATATACTTCCCCTCCAGAACCGAGGATCATCCTTGGAATATCTTTCCCAATCGTATCGTCTATAGTTTTTACGATTCTAGGAAGATTATCTCCATATGCTAAGAAACGAATTGCACAGTCAAAACCAAGGAGGAATTTAGGATTCGATATTCCGCTCAATGCTTGACTCACGGCATCTCGTGCGGTCCTATGCATTATTTCCATATTACTTTGGAAAATTTCTATTTTATCAGGCACTCTTTCAAATGGAAATCCAGTGTTAACAAGACTTTCCAGCTCGGGATCGGTAATAGTTGCGGTAAGATGAATGATATCATCACCATTATCCTTTATTTCCCTCATACCCATAATAATGTGGTAATTAAGATATCCCCCACTTTTCAATTCATATAAAGCTTCCTTGGTAATACCAACTGCCGAACACAACCCCAACAAGGCAGGTTTTCCATCAATTTTTAACAAGAAATTACCTATGTTTTTGGTTGGGGTGCAAGTCTTGCCCGTGCTTTCAGCCCCTGCGGCAAAACCGTATCCAAATTTTGTATTACCACTTCCTGATAATATCGTTCCGACAACATTATCCGTACCCACGGTGTCGTTATAAAACTCAACCGAATCGTAATCTCGTATGTTACTTGCTACATTTCCCACTACGGGATATTTCCATCCTTTTGCGTACAAATTTTCAAGTAACTCTTGCACCGCTGGCATACCCATTCCTTTCTCTTTCATTTCATCCAATTCCTTCTTAAAAAATCGTTTTACGATTCCCGACATAAAAACAACGACTCTACTGTTTAAGGTCGCTTGCTTCGCAAAGATTTCTGGAGGAAATTTGATGCCATCTTGAAATAAAAGTAAGAAACGATCGTCTTTTGGTTGTAACCCTAGGTTTTTTTGATATATCGTTTCAGCGATTTTTTCAAATTCCATTCTAGAATTTGATTCGTTAAATGAGGCATCTACCGAAAAATCACCTCCGATTAGCATCAATCCCACACTCCTGAGGGCAAACCTGTCATTAACTAATATACCGTTTACCGTGCTTCCAATTAATGTAATATTTGGTCCTAATTCTTCTTTAATACCTCGAAGAATCTCTTGATAATTATATTTTCTTCGAGAAAGAGCATCAACTGCGAGTATTGCCAATTTAGGTTTGGTTTTCATATGTTCTAAAGCCTGCTTAGCAACTACTTTACCAGCGATATACCCATCTTTTTCAGTGGTAATACCTACTCCCGCATCTAACATATTTTTTCTACTTGGTTTTGTTATTATTATTAATTAGATCATAGTTCTGTTAAAAAAGACTTAATTTTGGATTGTAAATTCTCAATATCCCCTGCAATTTCCTTCAAAAGAGAAGTCATTTTCTTTTTAAATGAAGAAAAATCGTCTGTTTCTTTTTCAAACGCCTTTGGTTCGATAATTTTAGCTTGAGCTCGAATTTCTTCACGCTTGACTTGTTTGACGGTCGGGGATTTTTCAGGAATTTCCGTTGCAAGAGGGATGATTACTTTATCCATTTCAATTTTGTTTTCTGAAGGTTCTCTAATTTCAATTGCGTTGAGGTCTGGGAAGTGTTCAGGTTCTTTTCCTTGTTCGACGACTTCGATACTCGCACCATATAAACGTTTTTTCGACTTGATCTTCGTTGCGGACACGCCAGCGAAGTATCTATCCATATTTTTCGCTTCAGAACCGCTCCATATCCAAATTTTGGATTTTTTTGCGTGTTTATCGATGATAATGTATATATTGTCTTTATCTAGTTTTTTTTCGTCTGTTGGAACTAATTCTCTTCCAATTATTTTATACATTGTTAAACTCATAATTTTCACCAACTATATTTTAATTATTCGACTTGCCCAGTTATCGATTCTCTCAGAAAATCGTTTTATCTCATTAGGAGAGAATTTCTCGTGGTTCTTGCTCAAATCGCGAGAACATCGAGAAATATCGAACAGCGCCAAAGAAGTCCCCAAATGTTCCAAAATAGTGTCTTTTAATGTTTCTAAAATTTCTGAAAATTTAACTCCCGTGAAATTTGGAAGATCTGTTTTTAGAATCGAAAAGATATTCTTAATTACGATGTACTTTTCATCGTTTGATTTAGCCTTAATTGAATTTATTAAGTCTAAAAGCCCCGATTCTCTGGATTCATGCGCCTCAGATGTTATTGGGGGTTTAGATTGCTCTAATGGGATGGAGGGCAAGTTCTCCTCGCATTCAACCAATACTTCTGGAGTAACTGGAAGATCAATAAGTTCTTCACCAGTCTCAGACATTAACATTTCAGGTGCAGTAGGCTCCTCAACAGGTTCAGGAATAATGATCCTTGAAACAGCAGTTTCTTTAGTTTCTTGTTCGATTTCAATACCTATTTTCCCAAATCCCTTCGCAGGTAATTTTAAAACATCATCTCCGAGGTTAAATATTTGCTTGCGAATTTTTTTTAGAATGTCAATCATCGCAAGTTTTGCATAAGAAAGATTGATTTCTTGTGCCCCCATAGCTAATAAAATCAGGTGGGGAGGAATATTATAAAACATTATATACCCTCGATCTCCTTCTATTGTTAATTCTTGAAGGGGCCCATGACCAAAACCCGAGGCAAATTGTTGGAATGTATCTCTCAACACGCTTAATTCCCATAATATTTCTTCTGGAATAAAAAATGGAATCGTGGATTCAATAACCGTGTTATCTTCTACATTTACAAAAAAACATCCGTTCAAATCCGTTATATCCTCAATTTCTCGCAAGTAGTCTAATAATTTTATACCTTCGGTCGTAATTAACACCTCATTTTTACTCTATAAACAAGAGATCGTCAAGGTTACCCTTGAAACCCTTGAATAGATCGTTAATTTTAATTGCTAAATTGCTAATACCAAAAGCAATTCGAAATACATCCGCTTCTTCTGCAATTATGGTAGTCAAGATGGCCTTTTCTCCTACTTTTTGGATTATCACTCTTCCCGACTCGCTATTTACCATAATTTTTTTAATCAATCCTTTTTTCAAATTCATGCATAAGTTTTGAAAGGTAAGTTTTACTGCTGCCGAAACGGCACCTACTAGGATGGGATCCACTTCGCCTTTCCACGTATTTGCTATAGGAACTCCTGCGGGAAAAGCGATAACTATCTGACCGTGGACATCTCCTTGAGACTCAGTAAACTCCTTAACAAGCTCTTCTAATTGGTTCAATAATTTATTTTCCGACAAGTGATATCAGACTATATTTATTGTTTAATTTTAATTCTACCTTATAATTCTTTACGAGATGATTTATCAAAACACCTCGTTAGGATGTAAAACTTTGATACATCAATCAAAAAAATTCGCTAATTTATAGTTTTTTATAACCAAAATTACTAATTTTTATATTGATTTTTTATATATTTTCTAAAGTTCCATATTTCAATAGTGTTTTATTAAATTAAACTGATTGAAATTATCACAGGCATTTAAATAGAGGATTTATTAAATAAAACAAGAAATGCCCCGAAAATCAGAGTTAATTAGCTGAAAAGTCTAATTTTCGATATATTTTCAAAATTATCGACCCATATTTGACTTATGAAAAAAATTTCGTGTTATTAGAACACAAGTTCTTTAATAAAGTATTTTTTTAAACACAAGGTTAATTTTCCTTTTTGTTTATAATCCTAATTTTATAAAATAGGTTTAATTATGAAAAAAAAAGTTAAGGGATCGTTAGCTAAGATTTTAGTTAGATCGGTTAGATCTAATAAAACTGGAGTCTACGAAGACATTCTCTCGAGAGAAGGGCAAGAATTAATCAACCAAAGGATATTCGATTCCATATGGTATTCATACGAAGCGTATAGAAATGTTCACGATGCCGTTGCTAAAGTTGAAGCAAATAATAATCAAAAAATCCTGTTTCAATGGGGACAAAAATTTGGAGATGCTCTCATGACTTCGATTTATAAAAATACTGTTTCTGTTATCGACATTAAGATGGCTATTGATAGATACAAGCGTTTTCACAATTTACTTTATAACGGGGGCATATTAAAGCATGATTTTCTTTCAAGTAGTCATTTGAGAGTTATCTATGATGGTTTTGAGCGCGATTGGGAGCTATATTACTACATTTCCAGCGGTTGGATGCATAAGTTCTTGGAATTGTGTTTAAATAAAGATATAGCGTTCAGTTTCCACATGAAGTCATGGGAAGGCGCACAATGGACGGTTTATGATTTTTCTTGGTAATAAATCATTTTAACATCTCTCTATTTTTAGAGAAACAATAATATTATTATTTCTAATGAACAATACTGCTTAGAACTGTAAAAAAAAGCTTAAATTTAAATCCTTGAATTATCATGTTATTTAAAGGGGTTTTTAAAAAAAAAGGGTAAAATATTGAAAAAAGTAAAAGGTTCCTTAGTTAAAATTTTAGTTAGATCGGTCAGATTGAACAAAACAGGGGCTTACGACCACATTCTCTCAAGCGAGGGACAAGAATTAGTTCATCAGAGGATATTTGATTCTATATGGTATACTTACGAGGCCTACAGGAACGTCTACGATGCCGTTGCTAAAATTGAAGCGAATAATAATCAAAAAATTCTATTTCAATGGGGACAGAAATTCGGTGAAATAATCATGACCTCTATTTATAAAAACTCTATGATAGACAACGATGTTTCACAAGCAATAGATAAATACGCTCGATTTCACAAGCTGGTTTATACTTGGGGCAGAATCAAGCCTGAGTTGCTTTCAGATTATCATTTAATCGTGACATACGAGGATTTCGAACGCGATTGGGAACTATATTACTACATTTCCAGTGGTTGGATGCATAAATACTTGGAATTGTGCTTGAAAAAACCAATAACTTTCAAGTTCTACAAAAAATCTTGGGAAGGCGCAGATTGGACGACCTACGATTTTATGTGGTAAAAATCAGTGATACAAATAATAAATCTGTTTCATCAGTTTAAGTTAATAATTTTTATTACAATCAACAATAAAGACACGATATTATCAATAAAAATAAGGCAAATTTTCTCGTTTCGAGTGAATTAGTCGCAGTTATTTGAATTAAAACATGAAAATTTAAATTTCCATTGATTTATATATTATAAAACAAATTCAATTCATCTAAAATCACCTAAATTAATTTTCTATTAGAAAAATCATGAAAAAGGCAAAAGGGACAATTATTCTTTATATCATAAAGGGAATAAAATCCAATAAGACTGACGCTTACAAGAAATTATTATCTAAAGACGCTAAGAAATTAGTATCGCAAAACATTTTACCCTCGGAATGGTACCCTTTCGAAGCGTATAAAGAATGCATGGTTGCCCTTGCTCGCGTTGAAACGGAGGGAAACATGGAAATTGTTAGAGATTGGGGAAGAATGTTTGGTCAGAAAATCATGACCGATTTATATGGCCAAATCATAGAAGAGGGGGACGTTCGGAAAGCATTAGATAAGTACAAGCGTTTTCAGAGAATTATTTTTAATTTTGGGTCAATAAACATCAAATTTATTTCAGAAAAAGACATAAACATTTCTTTTACTGGTTTTGATCCAAATTTTCAGGAATATTACGAGTTAGCCATGGGATGGATAGAAAAGTTCGTAGAATTATGCGTTGGAAAGAAACCTAAAAGCATTTTTTTAAATAAATCTTGGGAAGGAGATGAAATAACCAAGTTCCGAATTTCTTGGTAGAATCAGTTCATTTTTTAATATTAAAAAAATCCAATAATTCTAAAAGAATATAATTGGGAATGTTGAATTTTTTTTTAATACTATGTGAAACTTTAAATTTTTTTTAGTCTATTTTATAACAATAACAAATTCAATTAGATTAATAATCTTAATAATTCTCTCTTGTAAGGGTCATCATGAAGAAAACAAAAGGCATTTTTATGCATTATATCGTAACGGGAATAAAGGCTAACAAGACTGACGCTTACAAGAAATTACTGTCTAAAGACGCTAAAAAAATAATATCTCAAAATATCTTGGCTTCGGATTGGTATCCATTCGAGATTTATAAGGAACTTTTAAACGCACTCGCAAAGGTTGAAGCACGAGGTGACATGAACATCGTTCAAAATTGGGGGCGTAATTTTGGTCATAAAGCGATGACAGAGCTATACGCTCAAACACTAGAAGAAGGTAATGTTCGAAAAGCTTTGGAGAAGTACAAGCGTTTTTCAAGAATCGTTTTCAATTTTAATTCGATTAATCTCGAATATATTTCTGGAAGAGAGATTCACGTGTCTTATGAAGATTTTGATCCCGATTTTGAAGTGTATTACCATTTAGCAGTTGGTTGGATTGAAAAGTTCGTTGAAATATGCGCGGGTGTCATGCCTGAAAGTTGTTTTTTATCAAAATCATGGGAAGGAGACGGAATAACGAAGTTTCGAATTTCTTGGTGAATCTAATGACCTTTTTTCAAAATAGCACGACTATAATTATAATCAATAAAGATATATTTCACTTTTTTAAAGACATATTTAAACCGAGAAAAAATGAAATATTTATATCTAAGTTTTTTTATGAGGGATGTATATAATATAAGAAAATAAACACGATTAAGGTACCGATAAGTGAAAAAAGTAAGAGGTTCGGTTTTTATACCTGTTGTTCGAGCCATTAAAGGCGATAAAAGTGATATTTTCGACTCCCTGATAACAGAGGAGGCAAAAGAGCTCATTGCAAATAGAATCTTGAGTTCTGCATGGTATCCATTTGACTTGTATAAAAATTGTATGAATGCAGTATCTAAGGTAGGGGCGAAAGGAAATTATGAGGTGCTCAAAAAATGGGGTGAAGATTATTACGACGAGATATTGCCCACCGTGTACAAGAAAAGCATAAGAGGCAATAATGTAAAAAACGCAATGGATATGTACAAGAGATTCATCAAGATGATATACGATTTTGGAGAGGTTATACTAGAATATCCATCAAATAAAGAAGTTAACATAATCTACAAGGATTATGACGATGATTTTATACCGTTTTTCTACATTACAAATGGTTTAATCGAGAAATTTGTTGAAAAAGCTTTAGAAAAAAGGGTAAAATCGGACTTTATAAGAAAATCTTGGGAACAAGGCGGAACCACCATTTTAAAGGTGACTTGGTAAACCCTGCTAAGAAAAATAATTAATTAAGGTCGTCCATAAATCAAATTTTTTCAAGTTCGGATCGTTTTAATCCATAAAATGAGATCAACAATTTTTAATCAAATAATATAAAAATGAAGAAAAGGATGAGAAAATATGAGAATGGCTAAAGGATCGGTGTTTAAATCTGTTGCTAGGGGCATACGATCGGATAAAACTGGTTTATACGAAGATTTAATATCAGAAGAAGCAAAGGAATTGATATCGAAGAGAATCCTAAGTTCCTCGTGGTATCCGTTTGAAATTTATAAGAATTGTCTCAATGCTGTAGCACGAATAGTTATAAAGGGAAATATGACAATCGTGAGAAATTGGGGTGTCGATTATTTCGACGAGCTTCTTCCAACAGTTTTTAAAGAAGGTATTAAAGGTGAAGAAATACACAAGGCAATGGAAAAATATAAGCGCTTTTTAAGCATGGTGTATAATTTTGGAGAATTTCTCGTTGAATATCCTTCTGAAAATGAATTAATGATAACCTATAGGAATTTTGATAAAGATTTCGAAGTGCTCTACGAAATTATAAGAAGCTTTACGGAAAAGTTCGTTGAAACGAGCGTCGGCGAAAAAACCAATTCAGAATTCGTGCAAAAATCCTGGGAAGACGCAGAAAACACCGTTCTGAAAATTTGGTGGTAATTATCAAATATTTTTTAATATTAGCACGATCCTATAAGACTGAAAAAATTTTTATAGCCAATCTCTTATATCTTGACTATAATTAACAAGGTAGATGAGTTTAAGTGAATAAAAAGAAGATCAAGGGTTTGATGGTCAAGAATTTTCTAAAGGGCGTGAAAACAAGTAAGAACAAAGATACAATCTAAAAAAACTTTCCAATAAAGCCATAGAGTTAGTAAATAACATGATTCTAGATTCTACATGGTACGATTTTGAACCATTCAATTTACAGATTTAAAAAGAAATGAAAAAGATTTTTAAATTTTATCGAGTCTACCACCATTAATTCCAACTATTTCGCCGTTCATAAACCATGCTTCTTCGCTACACAAGAAAAGGATCACGCGGGACACGTACTCGCTTTTACCGATACCCAAGGGTATTCTACCTGAGTAATACTTTCTCCACTTTCCATCCTCCTTGGACAATAATTCTCCAAGAATCGGTGTCTCTATAAGTGTGGGCATGATTGCGTGCGTTTTGATATTATATTTAATTAATTCCAAACCGGATGTTTTAACCATCCCCAACATTCCAGCTTTAGCTGCAGAATAATTTAGTTGTCCTATATTTCCCTCCGCTGCTTGGCTACTAATCGTGATGACCCTCCTGTCAGGATATTCTGCTATAGTATCTTTTGGGTTTTGTTGGCAATATGAAATCCATCGTTTTGTACAAGCTTGTAAGATCAAGAAAAATCCTTTAAGATGAGTGTTTATGACATTATCCCATCGCTCTTCGGATAGTTTATGAATCATTCCATCTTGCAAGATTCCAGCGGAATGGATCAAAAAATCTACAGTTCTATATTTTTCAAATACTATTTGAGTACTTTTTTCTACATCGGAGCTCTCTCGGACGTCACATTCAATGAAAATGACTTCTCCTCCTGCGTTTTTTATTTCGGTTTCAACTCGCAGACCATTCGCCTTGTCAAAGTCAAGTAATGCCACGCGAGCACCTTCTTGTGCGAAATCTTTAGCCGTTCTCTCGCCCAAACCAGAAGCACCACCTGTAACGAGGGCGACTTTACCCTTAAATCTATTCAAACTATATTACCTCAATTAAGTGAATAATTTTTTATTTTTTTCATTAAGCATTTAATAATGTATTAAGTTTCATAAAATTTCTAGTTTTTGTTTAAAACAAAATCATCCATAAATTATTTTAATGAATATTAGAATTGAATCATTAACAGAAAAAAGAAAAAAAGAAGGGTAATGGAATGTTTATGATATTTGAACGATACATTATTGTGGAGGAATAAAATTATGGCTCAAAAATAACATTCCACTACGTGAGGACGATTTTTTCTCGTCTGATCATACTATGTTTTTTCAAATATAAAAAGGTTTGGGTCAAATTTAGGGACGCTCTATTTAATTAATCCGTAAAATAGTGTGCTAGAACAACATATCAGCTAAGTTATGCGTTCATTTTTAGCATACTTCTATAATCTACAAAAAAAAGCGAAAAAAACTTAAGAGTTTAATTTACGAAAAAAAGTTTTCTTCAATTTTATGATTTAAAAAGGATTCTGTTTGCAGGGTATTATCCGAATCTTGGAAAAAAATCAGATCGAAAGGCATCAAACCAATCCTATAAACAATTTTTTCATACAAATTCCGCACACAAATTCAAAAAAAGTAAGAGCACAACAGTCTAGTATTAAGAAATAAAACCAGTCCTTTAATAAAAGAGAGAAATTAAGTAATTTCTCACATGGTGTTCTGTTCATAAGCCTTTAATTGAATAGAAAGAGTAATACAGTTTAAATCATTAAATATGGCAGATTAAAAATCTTGAACTTGAATATATGTTATAAATATTTAATTTCAAGTTGAAATTATTTTAATTTTTCGAGAGATATTTTAAAAAATCTATTATTTATTTACAGTTGTTTTATATATATAATACAATAACTGCAGTACTGTTGAAGTAGTGATGGAAGATATAGATCTTGAATTGCTTGAAGGAGAAGAAATTTTATGGAAAAAAGTGAAAAGTAAAAATCTAATCGAAAAACCTGTTTATAATCTCTTACTTGGATTGATATTTATTGCTTTCGTTTCTTTGGGAGGAAATTTCTTGATCAATTTCATATTTTTTCCAACATTAATATCTATTTTATCTATGGTTTTATTTCCTCTAGGAGTTTTAACGATAATTGGAATTGTTTTCATACGCCCGTTAATTCTAAGATTATCTAAAATATCACGCGATTTAGGTTTAACTTTTAAAGAGCTTCAGCATTATCAAGAAATCGAAATTATTTCTAACAAGAGATTAATTAAAAAATCTTACGACGCTTTTGAAATAGATTATTCTCAAAATCCAATCACGGATTTGAACGGTTATCAATTGTCAAAAGACTTAGTATATATTGATTTAAGCGCAATCAACACGGTTTTGGTTGAAAAAATAGATGAGGGTTGGCAAATTGGTTTTAAATTCAAGGGAAAGGACGATTATCTTGTTCCCTTGCTTTTTTTCGTTCCATTAAAAGAATTTTCCATATTTATAAGCATTCTAAAGGAAAATATTCCGTTAAAAACCAAGAGACATTTGAATAACGACTTAATCGGATATTACAAAAACGATATTGATGAAATAAAAGAATAATTCATTTATATGGAAGAATATCTTCTTATTTATCATAAAAAAATATATCCAATAATATATAATAAGAAATGATTTGAAATGGTTATTGCAACATCTAAAGAAGAAGTATCTCGGGCACCTTGGGATTATTTCTCCTGGGGACATATAGATATGGGCTTAGGCTCGTTCTTGATACTCTCCTTGATAAATATAATACCCACGATACTTAATCAAACCAAGACGGATATTATCAATTGGTGGATGATGATAGTAGTTGTAATTATTATCATGGTAGCCTGGGAAATCTTTGAAAACACGGTACTCTACAAATATGGTGCGAAATTTGAAAACAGGCGCGATTCGCTTGTAAATGCAATATGGGACATTATTTTTGGTATCATTGGTGGCATGTATATGTGGATTGTAAAGGGTATTTTAGTGAATATTATTGGAATTCACACGATTCCCATTTATTTCATTGTTGGTATTGTTACTTTCATCGTATGCTTGATAGGCTTCTTCGTTGGGAGAGCAATTAATAAATAATTTCTTTTTACTTTTTTTCCTTTATTTATCTCTTCGAAATTCAGAGGGTTTAGCGGGAGCTCCTCGATAATAATTACAACCATAAACACCCTTCCATCCTTTAGGTATCATTGATCCTGGTAGAAACACGTTACAGTCTTCACTAACGGCACCTGGACCAACCACTGTCCCCGGAAAAAGCGAGTTGTTCTTTCCAATCTTTATCTCCAGAATATTTAAGTTTCCAAAGATACTATTGACTTCGTGACTCGATAACACAGAAGTTGGATAAATAAAAGTATTTTCTCCGATATCCGTAAACTCCAAACCCGCATATGCATCACAATAAATCACGTTTTTAGCGATCTTGTTATGTCCAATACGTCTCAAAGTTCTATTGATGAGCCAAGGAAAAGGTGATTTTGAAGTCAACCACATTGGAAATTTTATAATAAAACCCCTTTTGTGATAAAAATTAAGGATTTTACCAATCTCAGTTTTATTCTTCACGGCCATAAAGTCTCGTTCAAAGGTGCCTTGTTGAGGAGGACATTTTTTATTCCATTTCATCGTCCAGAGCGCTACAAGTTCTATTAAAAGGATCAAATATATATAATAAAGGAAGAATAAAACTACGGGAAAGAGGAAGAATTGGAGTTGCAATCCTAAAGCAAGCACATAATTGATAAAAAAATAGAAAGTAAGAAATAAAGCAAGGCAGATGTAGAAAGGGACCAAAAAGCAGGCAAGCGAGATTATGAAAAAATACCATACCTTAAACTCAACGAGGTGCTCTTCTTCTCGGAAGTCGTCTTGAATTTCGTTGTTTTTCGGAGTCATGGAGTTTTCCGCGCGAACTAATGTTGTATAAACCAAAGTTTATTCTTTAAAAGTTTATTTTGCTAAGTATCTTATTTTTTTAAAATTTAAAAACCATTGTTACCATATACATGTCTCGAGAGAATAAGAAGGTATTCAAATATAAAGAATTAACACCGCTCTGGATCGCCGTTTTTATCGATATTTTAGGCATGACATTAATATTACCCCTAGCTCCATACCTGGGAAGAGAATTTTTACCTCAAATGGACGACTTCGGTCGAGCTTTTACAATGGGCATCATTCTTGCCGTAAACGCAATATTTTCAGCATTTTTTGGACCTTTTTTAGGAAAAATTAGCGATAAGTATGGAAGGAGGCCAATACTTCTCATTTCACAATTCGGGACTTTAATAGGATTTTTAATGCTTGCTTTTTCGAATAGCTTAGAAATGTTGGTCGTTTCAAGGATAATCGATGGTATCTTTGGAGGAAATTTTCCAATAGCGAAGGCAATGATAGGAGACGTCGTTCCACCTCGCGATAGAGGCATCCAAATGGCTAATGTAGGAACAGCACACGTCCTTTCTTCACTTTTTGGACCAGCAATTGGTGGTACGCTTTCCGAAATCGGTTTCAATATGGGATTTAGTGGATTATTTTTACCTGGTATAGCTGCTGCGGGATTAACTATCATTACAATGTTTCTTACAATTCTCATCTTAAAAGAATCGTGGCCAAAATCAAGTCGCCTTGAACATCTTCAAGACAAGCAAAAAAAAATAAAGTTTAAAGTAAGGAAGAACAAAAAAGCAATGTTTTACTTGATTGTTTGGGGATTTCACACCTCTGTATTCATGATATGCATTGCTTCGATCTCTTGGTTCGGAGATTATGTGTTTGGTCTGACTCGCACTGAAATAGGGCTATTAATGAGTTTCTCGGGTATATTAAGGGCAATGGTAAGGTTTACGGTTTTCAAACCAACAGTTAAAAAACTCGGGGAGAACTTATCCATCAAGGTTGGCTTGGGATTATTTTTACTGGCGTTCGTTATAATTGGATTCGCCTACGAATTAACCGTGTTCATTATAGGATTTATGATAGTAAGTTTCGCTGCCTCGTTAACAAGAGGTTTGTTGAGCAGCAAAATTAGCAAGTCAGTATCTCCAAAGGAACAAGGCAAGATCAATGGTCTTTCGTCGGGATTGGATAGTATGTCGCAAATAATCGGACCGATAGTAGCACCTACGCTCTTGGGTTTATATGCCATTGGCACCATAGACCTCTATGTCATAGGCTTTTTTATGGCATTCATAGGCATCGTTCCATTTATAATGACTTTAAAATCAAGTGATATGAACCACAAAATCAAAGAAGTTGTTGATTTAAAAACCAACTAAAGAAAGTAGTACAAAATCAGTTTTTTTCTAAAAATTCAAGAACTATTTTATTAATTTCTGGTGCTTTTTCCTTAGGGGTGCTGTGCATGCCATCTATTTCCACGAATTTGCTTTTATTAATCTTCTCGTGAATAATCTTACATTGTTCTTTGGGCGTGATTGGGTCTTTTGATGCACATATTATCAATGTTTCATTTTGAATTTGAGCAAGGTTATCGAGAACATCGTGCTGGAGAAGCGTTGGAGCTTGATTGTAATAATCTTGCGGCCTTGTTGGAAGTTCGGTGGCATCTCTAATCAGATCCTCTGCCGTAAATAAATCGTGAATTAGAGTTTTTGGATTTTGTTTCATATAATTGATGAATTCAGGCGTATATCCTCCTTCTGCTCCTTCGTAAAATGCACTCACGGGATCTTTGGATTTTAACTCGTAATTTGCAATCTTTCCTTTAATATAGTCTTGTAGTTGTTCTTCAGGAAATTCAACTTTAGGCACGGTATTAATCAAGATTAACTTGTCCAGCCTTTCAGGATATTTAATTGCGAAGTTTTGCACGATCATTCCTCCTAGCGAATAACCTAATATATGTGCTTTTTTGATTTCAAGACGATCCAATAGTTGTTTTAGGTCTTCCACATACATATCCATGGAATAGTTATAATCAGGTCTTGTTGACTTTCCCGATCCTCTATTGTCAAATCGGATGACTTTATATTTTTCAGAAAATACTTTAAATTGGCCGATAAAAACCTCTTTTTTTGAGCCAAAACCGTGGACTAGGACCAAAGGTTTTCCTTGACCCGATACTTCACAACACAGTTCAATTCCTTCTAACTCCACGAAAAATTCTGGCATATAATAAGTGTTAAATTTTTGCCTGATATTAATATTACGATATTAGAATGAATTAGAAATAAAAATAAGAACGATTTAGATAAATGTTTTTAGAAGAAATATTTGATAAAATAAAAACATATAAATATTAATTTTTGTTCTTGTTCTAATATTCTTATAATATTATCAAGATTTTATTGAGTAATAAAAATATTTAAATAATACATATAGTCAATTCACTTGAGTTCAAGTTAATTCAATCGATAAATGACTTGAGATTGATGATGAAATAATTTTTATCGAAATTATTTTCTAAAAATTGTAAAGCGTTTAAAATAATCAATGGTGTTTGGGATAGTTTCAATATTTATAGTCGAAGACGATATATCTTTACAAAACCTGTATCGAATGTTATTTACATCAACCGGACACAATGTATTGGATATCGCAAATAACGGCATGGATGCCGTGGAAAAATTTAAAGCCTTTAATAAAAAGCCCGAAATTATTATAATGGATCATAGAATGCCCATAAAAAATGGCATAGAAGCAACAAAAGAAATTTTAAAACTTCACCACAACGTTAAGATTATTTTTGCAAGCGCAGATATTTCCATACGAGAGGAGGCGCTTTCGATTGGAGCAACTCTATTCATTGAAAAACCTTTCGATATTCAAGAAGTTCTTAATAAAATCGATAGTATATTTATGACTCATTAAAATATTACTCATCTGCCAGAAATAAAAGAAACTTTCACACCAAATTTTTTGTGGTAAAAAATAAGAAGAAAGATATAAATAGAGCTTCTAATTTCTTAAATTAGAGAACAAATTCAATTTAGATTTGACGAGTGCTTTCCTTACGATTACATGTACTCCTATTGACATGATTTGGATAACGAGCTGAAAGTTATTGATCGAGATTAAATCCCGAATAGTAAAAATACTCTCCCATTTTTACGAAGGGATAGCTATTGTTGAAAAACAAAGGATTATATATGTAAACGAGAAATTCGCTGAGATTTATGGATATACCGTGGAAGAACTAATTAAGCAAAGCGATGTTGATTTAGCAATTCCTGAAGAAAGAGAGAAATTGCGTAATTTAAAGGAAAAAGCAATACAGAATAGGGAAGCAAACATTGAAGTTAAATTTTGGGCATTTCGAAAAGATGGGACGAAAAGATATATTAAAAATAGATATTTCTTCGAAGAAAGTAAAGAAAAAGGAGATGTCTTTTATATCCTTGCCTTAGATATAACAGATTCCTTCGATCAAAAAGCTTTATTGGAAAGCGTATTTAAAGCAGCCCCAACGGGCATCGGTGTTGTCGTGGATCTCCAATTTAAAGAGGTTAATGAAAAATTTTGCGATCTTATCGGGTATTCGAGAGAGGAGGTAATAGGTAAAAAAGTTTCAATGATATATCCTTCTATCGAGGTTTTCAAGCATGTTGGAAAGGTTAAATACGATATGATAAGAGAAAAGGGAACGGGCACCGTTGAAACTAAATTTAAATGTAAGGATGGAACAATAATTGATGTTATTCTAAGTTCAACCCCTATCGATATTGAAGATTGGGCCAAGGGGGTAACCTTTACTGCTCTTGACATAACGGAACGGAAAAGGATGGAAAACGCATTACGAACGGAAAAGAATATCTTCCAACAAATTTCGCTCGCAAGTCCCACAGGCATTACCATGATAAACGAGCTTGGGAAAATAGTGTTCGCAAACACCCAAGCAGAGAAAGTCTTGGGCTTAACGAAGGACGAGATAACTAACAGGTCATACAACGCCCCCAGTTGGAAGATCACCAGTTATAATGGAAGTTCTTTTCCAGACGAAGAATTACCCTTTCAAAAGGTCAAAAGAGAAAAAAAACCAGTATTTGATATTCGACATACAATTGAAAAACCTAATGGTGATCGATTGCATCTCTCCGTTAATGCCGCTCCGCTTTTTTCTGATGGAAATGAATTTGCGGGAGTTTTAGCAATCGTAGAGGATATAACTGAAAAAATTCAGGCTGAAAGAAAATTAAAGGAATCTGAAGAAACATTCAGGAGCATATTCGAATCGATTCCAATTGGGATGCATTTATATCATTTGGATGAAGAGAATAATCTAATTTTTATGGCTTCGAACCGATCTTCTGATGAAATACTTGGAGTTGATACAACACAATTTATTGGTAAGACAATCGAGGAGGCTTTTCCACCATTAGTTCAAACAGATATCCCAGAAAGATACAAAGACCTTGCATTAGAAGAGGGAATATGGCGATGGGATCAAGTCGATTACGAATACGAACAGATAAAAGGTGCCTACGAAGTTATAGCCTTCCATATAGCGCCCAATACCATGGTCGCTTCGTTTATAGACAGTGGAGAGCGCCTCGAACACCAGAGAAAAATTATCGAATCTAAAAAACAATATCGCAAAGCATTAAATCGAGCTGAATTTTACAAGGACCTATTTGCACACGATATTAATAACATCCTTCAAAACATCAAACTTAGCGTGCAACTCAACCATGCAGAATTAGAAAAGCTTGTTAATCCCATTAAATTGTTAGAATCGCACCATCTCATTGAAGAACAGGTCAATAGGGGCGCAAAATTAGTATCTAACATACGGAAATTATCTCAGATAGAGGAAGAACACATATCATTGAAGAAAACAGAATTGATAAAAGTATTATTGGACTCCATATCTTTTGTAGACAAAAGTTATCAACATAAAAATATTGTCCTAAACTTTAAACCAAAATACAAATACATCTATATCAAGGCCAATGAATTCCTTCGGGAAATCTTCGATAATATTCTTCTTAACGCAGTAAAATATACGAGCGAACCTAAAGTATTTATAGAGATTAAACTCGAGAAAGACATGTGGAAGAATCAGGACGCCATAAAGTTGCAATTTATAGACAACGGGAGGGGAATTCCTGACCAGTTGAAACAAAAGATATTTCAAAGAACTTATCAAGAAAGTAATAGTTTAGAAGGAACTCGTGGTATGGGATTAGGACTTTCTTTAGTAAAGAAAATTGTTGAAACCTACGAGGGAGAGATCTGGGTCGAGGATAAAATATCGGGAAATTATTCTAAAGGAAGCAATTTCGTGCTCCGCTTCTTTGAATATATAGATAATTAAATTATTTAACTCGCTAAAATAATTACTATAAAGTAGGCAAGGAGAAAGTTTCCAAGCATTATTCCTATATCTTTTAGCGAAGTCCAACCGCGTATGTCGTTTCGAGGCGTTCGAAATATATACATTATGCCAAAAGGAAAAATGATAAATGGTAAGAACCACAATTCAAGGGTTAAAATAAGCGAGACTACACCAATAACGAGTGAAATTAGGGCTGAAACCCATATGACGATTTGAGCGGTTTTTGGTTTTAATTTAGCTAAACTATCTCCATCTATCATCTCGTGTAGCATTTGACCCGTATACGCTACTGATGTAATACATGTTATCATCAACCATTCTAAAAGATTCATTTCTGGTATTAGACCATTTAATATTGAATCTCCAGCGTTAATTTTTATCATAAAGTATGGAAGGAAAATATGACTGATCCCTAATAGGATGTGATTTATAATAACAAGTTTTTTAAAAAAGCAGTAAATCACGACCAATACAATTATAACGATTAAATATATTCCCAATATGGGTTTTTCAATTATATTATTCATGAAACAAATGGTTCCTAAAAAAAAAGAGGCAATCGCGAGTGTTCCTATTTCCTTCCGACCATATCCTTCGGTTCGTTCGAGCGTTTCTTTCTCGTTAGGATCTTTCATATCAATCATATCGTTGAGGGTATTTCCCGTGATTGCGTAAAATCCAAATCCCGCCAATAAGAATAAGTGATTTGCCAACTCATATCCGTTCAAATATATTGCGAGCAGGCAAGGAACGATAACAGAGAAAAGATATTCAAGACGAAGTAGTTTAAGTCCTTTACTCATTCTAATCACTCAAATTCTATTATAATTGAATAATATGTTTAATATATCTTCAAATGCTATTAATTTTTCTAAATTCTAAATTATTGATGGTAATTAATCGTAATTGAAAATACCAAAAAATAAAATACTTGATAATTATGTTTTATTTAAAACATTTTATTGAACCCACTCTTTTCAGATGTCTGGCAACGATAAAAACGGTAATTTACTCGGCGAGCTCAAGGCCTGCATTAAGTGCAAAAACCCTTTTATGGCAAAACAGAAACAACAAGTGTGTGATAATTGTATTAAATTAGAAAAACTTAAGCAGGAGCTTTCTCAAGGAGTTAACTCTTGGAAAATTAAATTAGAAGGTTCTATTAAGGAAATGGAAACTGAAGTAAAGCAAATTCAAAGCAAGAAGGAGATATTCCTCGAAAGAATAAAAAAACGAAGTGCGTTAGTTAATAAGTCCATAGACTTGTTAAAAAAAATAAACGAATCGCAAGATGAAAAATATATAGAGGAATATAAAGCACTTTTTGAAGAAATGAAAAAAGAAGGTTCTTAAAGGGTTTGTTTAATCTGTTTTTTGGAAAAAAATTCCAATATTCATTATTTTATCAACATGTTGGTGTTTTACATCGATTCTCATTACCTTAGCAGCAATCCATACGAAAACATTCCAAATTTTTTGAAATAATAAATTATTTTCGTATCTGTTTCGGAGTTTGGACAAACTTGTTTCTAATTTTTCAGGATCTCTCGATTGAATGTTTTCCACGCGCATTAACTGTCCATAGACACCAAATACCTTGAAAGCTATCAAGTTGAACTGTCTAAATATTATCATAAGCGGCTCTAGTTCATATCGACGATAATGACCAATTAATCGATCTTGGGCGGTATAATACTCCATTTTATGTGGGACGGTAACTAAAACGATGCCGTCTTTCTTGAGTATCCTGCTTATTTCAGAGATGGCTACTCTATCATCAGACACATGCTCTAACACGTCCAGAGCGCTGACGAATTCAAGCGATGCGTTTCTATAAGGTAATCGGGAAATGTCTCCACATAATGGATTCCAAAAACGATTAATTGTATATTGTTCTAAGGGTTTAGTAGCAATATCAAAAAAGCACTTTTGAATCACTTTATTTGTAAAATAAAGAAACGAATTTCCTGAACAACCCAAGTCAACGCCAGCACTAAAATGACGAAATTTTTTAATATGTTTTCTCAATAGATCAAATTTACAGCGTATTCCAGGGGATAAATAATATTCTGTCAATCTCCTATCGGAAAAATTCTTATGTTTTTCGTAAAAAAATTTTAAATCTTCGCTCATTAACACTCAAAATAAATTCAAGATGCTTAAATAAAAATGGGATTTTAATTGTATTTTAAAGAATCTAAATAATAAATGAATGACTAGATATGGAGTAATTTTTCGAAAGCAATGAAACCCAATATAAAAACCCATGTAGTAAAGAAAAATATCACGAACCCTTGAATGTGAAAAGGCGTAGTATCGAATACATCTGAAAACATGAAACCTAATACGAGCAGAGCAGTGATTATTATGAAAAAAGTAAATCTAACGATCATTACTCCACCACTTCTTTTTTCCATATACATCAACCTCCTTTTTTGTCGTTCTGGATATATATTCTTATATGCTTCTTGATGAGATATATATAATTGTATATATAAATGTTTGGATCTTTTCCGAAGTTCTCTATTTCATTTTAGAATGTTCCAAGAGAATTTCCAATAAATTGGTATTATCTTTTAAAATCTGTTTTTAATTAATGATAATTCAAGATCCAGAGCGAGGTCTTAGGTTTTTTTGAAGAAATTCTCTATAAGAGTTCAGATGATCAAGAACAGTAGCCATTAAATCAAATGATTCGAATACTGGAACCCCACGATTAAGTAATTTCAACTTAAAGTTTAGCCTACTCTTGTATTCTTCGAATCCTTCGTTAATCTTTAGCATAACGCAATACATTGGTTTTTTACAGGACTTCTTCGCCTTACTGATGAATTTTATAAAAAGTTTATTCACATCAATATCTATGTCCTTATCGATTATAATCTCGTCTTGAACCGTGGCAAATCGTTCTGGATCTTTAACAAACACTATTGCGTCTATGTTCGGATCCTTGTCCAAAACCGATATGACTCTATAATACTTGTGAGGATAAGCACCTTCCGCACCCAAATCCAGTGGATTCGTGAAACTGGTATTAACCTCCGCTAAAAATCGGGAAAACCTTTTAATTGTTTTATCTGTCAATTGGGGAATAAGTATCCCTTTTTTTTCCAAGGCATCACCCGCTTCTATGGTACTTCCCCCTCCTATCCCAATAAGTCCAATTTTTCTTGAGGCAGGCAACTTGGTTAACTTGAAAGCTGACGCAAGAGCAGCAAGTTCGGTAGAATTATGAACCAAACAAGAGCCCGTTTGTTTAGCTACAGCTTCCCAAATTTTATTATTTCCCGCTAAACCACCTGTATGAGATACGATTGCTTTTTTAGTGGCTTCTCCATAACCTGCACGCCACAAAATCACAGGTTTCTTATTCAAGTTGCATTCCCTTGCAATGTTAAAAAACCTTCTCCCTACTTCTTGGTTTTTGAGGTGTTCTAAATATAATCCAATAATTCTCGTTTTAGGGTCGTGTAAGAAATATTCCATAAAGTCGGGATATGTCAAGTCGATCGCATTTCCAATAGATACAACTTTCGATATGTACACGCCATAGGAAACAGCTAATTGGGCCGTATTAACAGCAAGACCACCCGATTGAAAAATAGCGCTAAAATTTCCCTCCTTTTTTGACTGGTTTCCTCCGTTATAAATTCCCGAAGAAGGAACATAGATTCCAAGACAGTTAGGTCCAATTATCCTCATCCCGTACTTTCGAGCAATTTGAAGGATTTTTCGTTCAAGATCGTGTTTTCCAATTTCTCCAAACCCCGAAGCAAAAATCGTGACAAAATGCACTCCTTTTTGCCCTAATTCTTCCAATATTGAGGGGCATAGCTCTGCTCTTACTGCTAAAATGACATAATCGATAATAACACCCTCAAGTTCCTTATCCAAAACTGAAGCGTAACATTTCGATCCTAACAACTCCTGTCCAGCGTATTTGGGATTGAACAAGTACATGGGTACTTTTATCTTGTCTTTCATAATTCTAGCAAAATACCCTCCAGCAATTGGATCTGGATTTGCACCGATAATCCCTATTGCTCTTGGACGAAATAGTTTTTCGAGAAGAAGAAAGGTTTCAGACGGAGTGTTCATGTGTTATAATAATTCTGGCAATTATTTAATCATTTGCTCGTACCGTTTTTAGTACCATTTCAATATCGTTTGTGATAATCCCGTCAATACCAAGGAAATTTAGTTTTCGAGTTGCTTTTTTTGAATCCACTGTCCAAGCATTCACCTTAATATGGTGAGCATGAGCTGTTTGAATAAATTTTTTGTTGATAAATTTATGATTGAGATGGACAGCGTAAAAATTGCTTTTTATGCTATTATTTAATGTTTTATATTTCTTAAATCCAAATAGCAATGGTGCTAATTTGAGTTTGGGTTCCAGTGAATGCAAATGTATTAATTCATCGTGATAAAACGAGCTAATAAGTGTTGAATTAATTAAGTTTGCAGATTCCAAGCACCGCACGACATATTTTGCCATCCCTGTTGCTTTTATTTCTATTTGTAAGTTAATCTTTCCTGTCGTACATTCAATTACTTCCTCCAATGTAGGTATTTGTTCGCCTTCTCCAGCATTGAGTTGTTTTAGATCCTTTAAAGTCATATTTTTCACTTTTCCTTTCGTTCCTGTCGTTCTTTTAGTGTTATCGTCGTGGATCACGACGATCCTGTTGTCTTTTGATAAGTGGACATCGAATTCGATAAAATCGGCTTTTAAAGCGATAGCTTTCTCAAATGACTTGATAGTATTTTCAGGAGCAATTTTATTGGCACCTCTATGTCCTATCACGATAATATCACCTTTTTTATCCATTTTATTCCTGCTCATATTTAAAATTTTAACGATTTAGCGGTTTATACAAATTTGTAAAATCGAAAGTCAATGCGCGTTTAGTTAAACAGTTTAAAGTTTAATTAAATATTCATTTTATCTAAAATTGGCGCTACATTTTAATTCACATAAATATCTGATAAGTAATAAGCAATTTTAACTTTTATTAAATGGACAATAGTCGCCCTTCTCGCAATAAACCAAAAAGTTTATTACGCATGAGAACGAATTTCGTTCCATTACAACAACATTTAAATATCTAAATTTATTTTAGTAAAAATGGTTGTTATATTTATTACAAGCCGCAAAACCATAAACTTTAAATAGGTTTTTGAATACAAATATGGAGAAGTGATTACATGAGATTCTGTCCAAATTGCGACAACATAATGCTTCCACGGAACGGAAAACTCTACTGCCAAGCCTGCGATGAAGAATTCGACTTAAAAAATGAACAAAGCGACTTCAAGATAATCAAGAAGATAAAACACGATGATAGCGAGGGATCCCCAATTATCGTTAAAGGCGAATTCGCTGGTCGAAGAATTGGTTCCGAAGATCGCAAGGCTTTCGAAGAATTTTTCAGCGGTTCCGAAGAATCAGGGTATTAAATAAAAGTTCATGGCGATACAATAAAAACAACCGCGCTAATTTTAAAGTTGTAAGCAGGCCTATAGCTCCAGCTTTGATCGTTAATATCTTAAAATCATTAAAATATCAATAATTGTTCGTTATCTTGTAAATAACGTGAAGAAAAAAATGTTATTATTTAAATGTGTTTTTTTTATATTCCCTTAGATTTAAAAAAAAAAAAGAGTATAGGGTTTTTTTTTATCTTTTAACGGGTGTTTAAATGAAAAAAAAAAGAGAAGATCTTTCTAATAAGGATATTTCGAGCATTTTTAAGCAAGCTATAGACTTGATCGACAAACTTGACGATAATCTAGAAGACTTAGTTGAATTTTCATGTAATTTAAAGTTATTACTCAGAAAAATTAAAAATAAGGTTAATTCGGGCGTTGAAAAAGAGGAAAAAACAGTTAAAATGCTCGCACCTCCAATTAATAAGGAAATTCTGAGTTTGAACGATTTAATTATAATCGATGCGAATGATTTAGAACTATTAGACGGTAGCGAAGAAATATAATTATTCTTTTTTTATTTTACTTTTTAATTTAATATTAAATTCATACTTTAAGGTTAAACAATTCAACGAGTGAAACCATTTTTTCTTTTAATAATTCAATCTTTTCATCTTTTAAGGAAGTTAAAAGCACTTCTTTGTCGGAATCAGCAATCTCTGTAAAAAAAGCGAGAAATTCTTTCAAGTATATCACCTTTTTGTTTGGATTTAGCTTGATGTTTGTTATAGTATCAGCGATAATCGTATGAATAAGTGATTTTTCTTCCGATGTATCTTTACATAAATTATCAATAGGAATATTTAATTGAGTAAACAATTCGTTTTTTGAAATAGCATCTAGAATAATGTCAAAAAGTAGATCACTTCTCGTTGATAAGCTTAAATCGTGAGTGTAGCTCGCAAGATTTTCGTCTAATTGCTCAATTTGAGCTATCAATGATTGAATTTTTTCAGAATCTTTTTTCTCCATTTACATCAATTAAAAATACAACATTATAATTTATAAACGATTTTGAACATTTATGTTTTTTAGGCTAAGATTAATATTAACATAAAAATAAGTTATTAAATTAAACTTGTTGGAAAAATCGTTATTTCATCCAAATTCTAAAAAATAAAATTTTATAATCTAAATGTGTTAAAAAATAATTAATGAACCCAGAAATCACAACTATACTTTCTAAGTTTCAAGAACTCATCAAGTATAAATTTAAACAAGAAGAATTATTGAAAGAGGCTCTTACAACACCTCAATTAGCAAACGAAATTGGCATAAACGATTATAATTTCTTGGAAACACTGGGAGACGCAGTACTTAAAATTATATTTATCACAAAACTTTATAACGACGGTAAAGGTATTAGAGATCCGGGAACAATTACAAAAATTAAACAAAAACTCGAAAACGACAATATTCTTAGAAAAATTGCTTTGGAAAAAATGAATCTCGATAAGTTTATCTTCAAATCGGAGAAACAAAAAATTAAGAATACAAAAGTCTTAGCGGATGTTTTTGAAGCCATTTGTGGTGCTCTCTACCTTGATTCGGGAAGAAATATAAATCTGGTTGAAAAAAAAATAGTTAATAGATTTTACACGGATTATTCAAGTATTATTTCGTCGTCAAAGATATTTATCAAAAACGAACTTATTGAATACTTACAAAAAAAATTTAGAATTACACCCCGTATTTTATGTGAATACGAAAATCTCGGAACTGACAACGAACCTAAATGGGTGGCAAAAAATCCAAAAATCTTTCCCGAAGATCTTAAAATAACGCTTCCTAAAGACCTAATTTCAAAAAAAAGTAGTTCAATAGGTGGAGCAGATCAGGATATATACGAAAAAATCTTGATGTATCTCAGACGCCAATATTTCTAAAACTCATTTACCCCATTTAAATCTGAACCTAACAAAATAATATTATTAGGTTCGATTTTCGGGTTTGATATAATTGAAGTTATCAGGTTTCTTTTCCATAAGATCTAGAAGTTCTCGAAACGATATTGGAGAGAAATTACAATTATCCACACCTACATCGTGTTGTTTTCCAATAGGTTCGAGACGCCCATGAGAGTGTCCATACAATTGCCATGAATTAAAATGGCTTTTATTCCAGACCCTCATTGCGTAATGACATAACGTGATATTTTGATTTTTTAATTTTATGTCCTTTACTTGATTAACACTCTTGCAATATTCTTTAGCAAGTTCAATTACTTGCTTAGAATCGTGATTTCCAACGATGTAATGAATATCGCATTGGGAAAATCGTTCGAAGAAGGCGGTGGCCGTGCTTTCTTTAAAGGTGAGATCACCTAAAAAATACAATGTATCCCCTGGATTCAACTTATGCTCTAAATTATCAAGAATTTTTTCGTCCATTGTTCTGACATCCTTAAATGGTCGATTACAATAATTGATGATATTTGCGTGTGATAAGTGAAAGTCTGCCGTGAACCAGATCATCTTTTTTCTCTTTCTTTTAGAATTACAATATTTAGAATGCTTTAAATTTCTATTTTTAATATAGATCATCTATAATATAAATTATTCTTTAATTCTCTCATCGAAGAATTGAAGATTAAAAAGCCAAAAAGGGAAGATTTTGAAGCAATTTTTTCTTTCCTCAACCAAATTTGGCCAAAAAAGAACTTAAATAAAGAGAAAATGAAAAATTCATTTAATATTGGGTTGACTTCTCCCAATCAGGAATATAGGATTTTAAAAATATAAGATCAAGTCCTGGAATTTGCTAATTTAACGATTAAAAATAGTTTATAGCAAGAAGGATACATGATACATCTTGACGAGATTATAATTGATAAAGGTTAGAGGGATCGTAGGCTAGGTACAGAATTACTTGATTCAATAATTAGAATTGCCATGAATAGATCTTGCGGGAAAATCGAATTGGATTCCAGGTATCATTGGGTAGAAGCATATAAATTTTAAGAGAGAAAGCAATTTTATTGAAGAACGCACATTTTAACCCTCGAACTTGTTCTATAATAATTTTTCTTCAAGTAAGAGGGCTATTAATCTTTAATTAAGATTAGATAACTATTTTAACATCCCATACATCCCTTTAATAAAGACTTGAAGTGATTAATATGAATGCGGAAAAAAAAATCGTGTTGATAACTGGAGCGTCTTCTGGCATAGGAAAAGCTACGGCACTAAAATTGCTTGAAAATGGACATTCTGTTTATTGTACAGCCAGAAATATTGATAAAATGGAACATTTAAAAATAAATGGTGGAAGGATACTCTTTTTAGATGTAACTGACGAGAAATCCATTAAAAAAGCGGTGAGCAAGATTATCGAAGAACAAGGTAAGATCGATGTTTTATTTAATAACGCAGGATATGGTGTTTATGGTCCAATAGAAGATGTTCCCCTCGAAGAAATCAAAAGACAATTCGATGTTAATGTGTTTGGAATAGGGAGAATGTTGAAGGCCGTTTTACCGCACATGCGGAAAAGAAAAGCTGGACTAATCATAAATACGGCTTCAGTTGCGGGTCATTTATCGTCTGGTATTTTAGGATGGTACGCCGCTACCAAGCACGCAGTAGAGGCGATCTCAGATGCACTTCGTCAAGAAATACAACATCTGAATATTAAAGTCGTGATTATTGAGCCTGGCATCGTCAAAACGGAATTTGATTCGATTGCGTTTGGATTGATGGATAACCTAGAAAACACCTCAGACTACGAGGTTTTAGTAAAGAACGCCAAGAAATATTACGAGAGGTTATATGAAAAGGCTGAAGGTCCTGAAGGAGTAGCTAAAATCGTATTCAATGCAATAGAAGCAGAATCACCGAGTACTCGATATCCAGCAACACCAAACGCTCAAACTTTGATTGAAATGAGAAAAAATATGTCCGACGATAAATTTGACGCAGTAATTTTAGGACAATATCGTAAAGCTAGTGGAGCGTAATATTTCATCAATACTTTAAGATATATAGTATTTATTAACTAATGTTTTTTTATTACTTTTAATTTTTCTCACTCAAATAAAAAAATAACAATATTTTTCATGACTAAAGCAATAATTTTATCTGGTGGTTGGGGGACGCGACTTAGACCCCTAACCTGTTCCTTACCCAAGACTTTAATCCCAGTTGTTAATGTTCCTGTGGTGGAAAGACAAATAACTCTTTTACGATCAATAGGAGTGAAAGAGATAGTTTTAGCCGTT
The DNA here is from genome assembly GCA_016930515.1 of Promethearchaeota archaeon. Taxonomy (GTDB): domain Archaea; phylum Asgardarchaeota; class Lokiarchaeia; order Sigyniarchaeales; family SOKP01; genus FT1-020. The sequence continues at coordinate 27,133 of JAFGGO010000036.1, forward strand.
AGCGTCATGTCGGAATATTTAAAAGGATATTTTGGTGATGGGAGTAGTCTAGGAATTAAAATACACTATACTAACGAAGAGAACCCCATGGGAACTGCAGGAGCCTTAAAATTAGCAGAATACTATTTAAGGGACGATAATTTCTTCTTGCTGAATGGCGATGAAATTATTAATTTCAATTTTAAAGAGATGCTCGAATTTCACGAGAATGTGAATGCAACAGTCACTATCGCCAGTAAAACCGTAGAAGACACTTCGAGATACGGTGTGCTAATAGTAAATGGTGAAACAAACCGCATCGATAGATTCCTTGAAAAAGAGGAATATAATCCACCCAAAGATATGATTGTTCCTATGCCCGTGAATGCAGGAGTTTATATTTTTGAACCGGAGGTCTTCGATCAAATCGCCCCAAAAAAGAAACTATCAATAGAGCGAGACGTATTTCCGATTCTGGCACGAGAAGGATGTTTATACAATTATTCGTTAAAGGGCATGTGGAAAGACATAGGTACGCCCTTGGATCTCCTCGAGGGTAATATCTTACTAATGAAATCACTCATCGAAGAAACGGCTGGAAAAGAAGAGAATATCATTGCAACCAGCGTTCAATTTGAGGGAAACACTACGATAATTCCTCCTATAACAATTGGCGAGCATGTGATCGTTAGATACGGATGCAAGCTTGGTCCGAATGCGGTTATTGGAGACAATTCATATCTCGAAAAAAACGCAATGATTAAAAATTCAATAATAAATAACAAGGTCTTTATAGGTGAAAATTCTATAGTTGAAAAAGCAATCGTTGCTGATAATTGTAGGCTCGAAGAAAATGTGGAATTAAAGGGTAACGAAAACGCTCTGGTAATCTTGGGATCCTCTGTACATGTCCTTAAGAATATCAGACTTATTTCTCCTAAAGATCAACACATTACCTATTGTCATCACGAAGTTGTTAGGAGGAGCATTGATTAGTACTACTGATCTAAATGAAGTGCAATCAATTCCAGATAAGAAAGCGTGATTGAACGATCTTTTTTTATTCCAAATTCCAATAAAAATTCGAATAATTTGTCTTGGAAATGCTCTATTTCTCCACCTTCTATTACCTGGCACTCAACTTCGAGAAAATACCGGTTTAATATCGGGATATAATCTATCAATGCTTCAATTAAAAGGCTGTTGTGGTGAAATTCGTATAATTCCCTTTCTTTTTTAACAGTAAGTACTTCTCGGAAGCCTAATAATTTTAAAATATCTAAGATCTTATCTCCTTCTTCAACTATTGTTTCCAATTCCTTTCGAGTTTTTGCTTTAGAGCTCAGTTTAGCACCTTTATATGTTAAAAAATAATTTATTCTACTTTTAACATTTTCTTGATTCATATCAAATTCCAAGGATTTTCTAACTCTTAGTGCTTCGTCGGATTTTCTAAAATCTCTAAGGCCTTCAGGCATATTGAAATAAGTATCTTCGTGTAGGAGAGAACACTTGTAAACGCCATTTTTTTTAGCAAATTCCTCACGCAACTTAGCTGGGTCTGTAATTTCTACTTTAATTTCGACTTCAATCATCTCTTGCAAGAATAATAATTAATAGACTCTTTAAATTATTTACCTTATACTAATATTAATTGGAGTGGTACTATTTCCGATACAAACGCAATCGTTAAGGAACTCGCAAATCAATATCGATATCTGCCCTACATGATCGAAAGATATGTGGAGTATTTAGGCGTTGAGGGAACGAAGGCACTCTTAGAAGCTAACGAAAAACCACTAATCCCCTCAATCAGGACCAACACCATCAAGATTAGTTCCGAAAAATTGCGAAACCGTTTGGAAAAAAAGGATTTTCAATTAAAATGGATTGATCGGGTACCTGACGCTTTCTTAGTAACAAAGGAAGCGTCTAATTTAGGCTCAACTCACGAATATTTATTCGGATACTATTATTTGCAGAACGTGGCATCCATGCTCCCTGCCTTAATTCTCGATCCGCAACCAGGAGAGATCGTTGTTGACATGTGCGCAGCTCCAGGGAGCAAGTCAACCCAACTCGCCCAACTCATGAACAACGAAGGAACACTCGTTTTAATAGAGAAGAACGCAAAAAGAATTCCCTCCTTGGAATTGAACTTGCGTAGGATGGGTGTAAAAAATGCGTCTATATATAACATGGACGCAGTAAATCTGGAAAAAGCTAATTTCTTCGTAGATAAAATATTACTTGACGCCCCTTGCACGGGAGAGGGACTTATAAGACAAGATCCCTCGAGAAAAACGAGTAAAAAGTTTCAAGATATCATAAAACTATCTGAAGTTCAAAAAAGACTTCTAAACGCGGGATTATCGGCGTTAAAACCAGGAGGCAAGCTCATTTATAGCACTTGTTCTATTGCTTTCGAAGAAAATGAAATCGTAATCGACGAAGTATTGAGAAATAAAAAAAATTTTAAAATAAAACAACTTGGAGTTCAGTACGGGTCGAAGGGGCTTGTTCAAGTAGGAGGAAAAAAATTACTTGAGGATATTAGGTACTCCCAGAGATTGTACCCTCACATTCAAGATTCGATTGGCTTTTATGTGTGCTTGATCGAACGCCTAAAATGATTTGGTGATTTGAATAATATAACTTTATTGTTCCGTACGCAAATAATATCCTTTATCGATTAAAGTAATTAAATTAAGCTTTGGGTTAATAATATCTCGTGCTTTATCGTATTCACATCGAGCAAGGGAAAGCACCTCACGATCTTGATTTTGAACTAAAACAATAGTTTGCATTGATAAATCTTGAGATATTTTTCTAATCATTTTGTTGGTTATCTTATTTCGATAAAGAGTACCTTTTTCTCCAGATTCATTAACAATGATAATTTGGGATTCGGGAAAGCTTCCTATTTGAAGCAAAAATTCGGCACCTTCCAAGCTTAATAAAAATTCTCCACGCTTTATTGTGCCAAAGAATATTCCCGCATATTGAAGATGAGGATTGAAAATTCGTTTTTGTAAAAAACTAATCAGTTCGTTAGGAACCATAAATATTTTCGGAAAAAATTGCTTGTAACGAGTCGTTCCAAGATAAATCCACTTTTCGTATCTGATATTTTTCAAATCTTTGGGGATTTTGGGAGTGATCAAGGAAAGAGAGTTGTGTATGATTTTATCTTCTACTGGATTAATTTCTCGAAACATTTTTTTGATCTTTATTCTATAAAAATAACCTAAAAAAAGATGGTTACCATAATATAGTCACTGAGATGATAAAAAAATAGGTTTTTCTAAAATGGGCATACGAAAAATTGAAGATGAGATCGATCTAAAAGAAGCCATGAAAAAGCGAGCTACCGAGCTTCGTATTAAAGAAATTAAAGCGAAAGCATCAACTGAAAACTTCACAAAGGAGAGACTTGTAGAATTAGCAAAAAACCACGGCGTCATCTTGGCGCTAACTCCCGAGCTCAAAAAGGAAGTCAATGAGTTGCAGCAGAGATATAATATTCCAACATCTAAAATAATAACGGAACAAATTCAAGAACAAGACGTGTTGGATAAAAAATCTAAGATTGACCATGACAAGTTAGGCATGCTTGCATATCAACGAGTACTCATGCGTAAGGACGAGACAGGCGGTATTTTACCCATTTCTGAAGTGTTCGAGATAGTGAACACGGGCACGCTGAAAAACAAGGTGGAATTGAAGGACTTGATTAAATCAATGAAAAATTTGAGCAAGAAAAATGTAATCGATAAAATGATGGAATTGGATTCTGGAGCGACTATCATCCATTTCTTTCCCATTCAATATACCAGTGATCAAGTAAGGATAATGGAATTGGCGAAAGATAATGGCTACATAACCCTCGAAGAAGCTTGCACGAAATTAGAATGGTCACAAGATAGAGCCTTGAGGGCATTAGACTCATTGGAAAGATCTGGCGTTGCTAAGTTTTCAGAATCCATTTTAAAAGGAAAACAGTGGTCTTTTCCATCAATTTAATCCATACAACACTATTCCAGCATAATTTTTTCGCATTATAGATTAATAATCGGTCTAATGAAGATTATTAAACTAAGTTTACTTATCTTTGTTTATGAAAATCACAATAATGACCGATACCCAATTTGGGAACGGAAAAATGCTCGCAGAGACATTAAAAGGAGAGTTTTCAGGCAATAACGATGTAAAAATAGCTGATGTTAAAGATGTATCAGCTGAAACGATTGCAAAAGAACTTCCTGACCTGCTAATAATAGGTGGAGCCATCCGAGCGTTTAGAGGGGGACCAAAATCTAAAAAATGGTTAAAAAAATTTAACGATGCACTTAAAAAATCAGGTAAAAAGATCAAGTTTGGAACGGGATTTTTAACTCATGCCCTTCCAACGAACAAGGTTCACGGTTTTGCCAAAAAGTATTTGGACAAGATAAAGAATTCCTCAATGATTGAAAGCTCATATTCCGAGTTGCTAACAGCTCGCGTTCAAGGACTAAAAGGTCCTTTTTTTCCAGAAGAGGTCGAAAAAGCAATCGCTTACGCTCAGGACATAAATAAATGGCTAAGTGAATAAAAAAGTATCATGTGTCTCAATAATAAGGAGTACAATTTTTTAATAATTCTATTCGAGCTTTATTCTAAAAGCTAATTGTCCTTCTTCAAGTTTTATTATTTTAGCCCTCTTGGATTTTGCCAGGATCTTGAAGATCTCTTCCAAATCTTCTTTTGGTAGCGTGCTAAACTCAAGTTGAGCGCCCCTAATTTCGAATAGCATTATCGGATCTAACCGACCAAGATCGTAAGCCCAATTGTAAATTTCGTTTGCCCAATTATCCAATGATTTCCAATAAATCCTTAATTGTTCTTTTTTTTTGGTCAAGAAGGTAGCAAGACCTTGAGAAACTAGCTCCTCAGCAATTTCGCGAATACAATTCGCCCTGTCTTCGAATTTGGCAAATGGCTTTTCGGCAGCAATTTGTTTGACATAAATGACATGAAGGATGGCATATCGTGCATAATCGAAAAATACTTTAGACCATTCCCTCCTCCACGATAAATAATCGTTGAGATTTTGTTTTTTTGAAGGTATAGAATACATGAATTCATATCGCTTTTCTTCGAGCCATGGATACGATTCGAGCAACTTTTCGTAGGGTGAAAGTTCCTTTTCTATCAATCCTGTTTCCCCGACGATTTCTTTTTCAAGCTTTTGGAGTTCTGATTCTATTTGAGTGGCGTGCTGCTTGTAAGCCTTCTCGTCGATCGTTCCCAAATTGCTGGTTAAAAAATCATCAATTTTAGCGAATCGAGCCTCTATTTCATCTTCGATTTCGAGCTCGACAGGTTCTTCTTTCAAGTAACTTTCGGAAGGTAAACTATCCTGTATATCATTTGAAACTTGAGAACTCTCTTTTTTTTTTTGTTTTTCCAATTCTTGGAGTTCTCTTTCTTTCTTGAGCTGTCTTAAACGAAGGAGTTCTTCTTGAAGCTCCTTGAGTTCTTTATCTTTTTCAGCTGGAACTTCTCTTGGTTTTTCGTCCTCTTTTTGGGGTCTTTGCTTTTCCATAGTCTTATAATTACCTTAGATCATGTAGTTTCGCCATATTCTTCTGCCCATTCTTCGTATTGTTGAAGAGAATTCTCACTTGTCATGGGTTTAACTTTTTTAAGTGTTTTTTTAAAATCGTTGAGGTTAATCGGTCTTACCTTGATTTCTTTGTTTGGATCCTCGAATAAACCGCTCATGTCCATTTCTCGAACGGGCATCATTATGACTTCTTGACAGGCGTTTGATATGTCTCGACCTGAATATCCTTCTGATCTAACACCAAGTTCTATAAAATCGTCGTCGTCTAAATCCATCTCTACTCCTTTCGTTTCGATCATAAAAATGGCGGATCTAGCAGCCAAATCGGGAAGTGGTACATACACTTTTTTTTGAAACCTACTTAGCATGGCATCGTCAATGTCCCAGGGGCGATTCGTGGCACCAAGAACTAACAAGCGCTTCTTGTCAGATGTTTTCAATCCTTGAATTTCGCTTAATAGTTGTGTTTTCACGCGTCGTTCGCCGCTACTTTCAGAACCACTCCCTCTTTTTGTAGCTACGGAATCAATTTCGTCAAGAAATAAGAGACTTGGTGCTCTCAAGCGAGCTAATTTAAATAATATGCTGATCAATTTCTCGCTTTCGCCCAACCACTTGCTCAACAAGTCCGCAGAAGAGGCGCTAAAAAAAGTGGCTTTGCATTCGGTAGCAGCGGCCTTTGCGAGCAGAGTTTTTCCGCATCCCGGAGGTCCAAAAAGAAGAATGCCAGACCACGGTTTTCTTTTACCCGTGAAAAGTTCTGGTTTTAACATTGGTAATACAATTGCTTCCCTGAGCGCTTGTTTGCAATTCTCCAATCCCGCAATATCATTCCAACGAATATCGGGCGATTCGGTTACGATTGTCCCCGAGATCATATCCACCATCTCTTGTTCTTCTTGAGAAAGCTCTCCACCCTCGGATCGCACTTTATCGTCTTTTGGAGCAGTGGAACTTGGTGAAGAATTAGATCTAACGGTTCTTGGTTGGGATCCACTTACATGTGATTTTAATATTTTCGCTCGATTAATGTAATCTTCGCTGTTTTTATGACATAACTTTTTCATTTCTTCGTTCTTACTGTATTTCATGTATTGAATAAGTATTTCTGCAGCTCTTTGATACTTATTTATCGCTTGTTGGTATTTTCCTTGACGGTCTAATATTACTGCTTGCTTGGCTTCTTCTACTGCATATGAGTATAGTTTCGAATCGAAGCTTGACATTTTTTCGTTTTCCCTCGCAACTTTCTTGATATTTATTTATTTTAAAGTATAAATCATGCTTGAAAAATGTTTAGCATTCCATACACAAATCTAACTAATAATGATATTTAATTGTAAGCTAGACCATTTTTCCCACTAATTCGATTTTATATTCTCTTTGAGTTCTCTTTCAATCGCAAAAATCATAAAAAACGGACTCCACATAATTTTATAATATCGTGTTTATTACTATACTATAGAATTAAAATCTATAGATGACTCAAATGGGATTTTTAAAAGATTTATCAAAATGGCTTGGTGGTGGGAGAGCTAAAAAAGACAATGTGCGCTCGGCGGCAATCAAGTTAAAAGTCTTTAACAAGCGCCTCATGCGACAGACAAAAAAATTAGAAACGACTGCTCAACAAGCAAAAGACAAGGCAGTTGCCTTGAGGAGGCAAGGAGACGCAGACGGTTCCACATTTCACGCTCGTAACTACCTTCAAATAAAGAAGCAAGCTCGCGCAGTTGACGCTTTTCGGACGAATCTGGAGGGTCTCCAGTTCAAGCTAGAGCAAGCGAACGCCGTGAACGATGTTGCCCAAATCATGGGAGGAATTCAACAATCGCTTTCTCAACTTAAAAGTCAATTATCCATCCCTCAATTGACCGAAATGATGGGACAATTAGACATGGACATGGAAGACTTTGCAGTAACTCAGGAAATCGCTGCAGAAGGCATGAGCAACATCACGCTCGACACTGCCGTATCCGATGGCGATGTAAAAAACTTCTTAGGAGAAATAGATGCTGAACTTCAAGTAGAAGTCGGTGGAGCTTTACCGAGCGTCGTACCAGAGGGTAAAATTAGCGAGCTTGAAAAAGAATTAGACCGACTCAAACAGAACGATTAATGTATCATTTTAATTTTTCTTAAATAAATTCGTGGCTTAATGATAGTTGTTCATTAAGAAATGAAATATTCCCGATGGAAACTATATTTTAATAGTAAATTTTTTTAAATGAGACTATCCTATAACTTGCATCTTTTGTAAAGTTTAATATTTTTTCATAATTTATTTTATGCATACATTATTCAAGGTGTAAATTTTTCAATACAAGATGTTCAATCGTGTTTGAAGCAGAAAAGTGTACCAGATGTGGAATTTGTCTCGAAAGTTGTCCTGTTATCGATCTAACAATAGAACAAGCCAAGCAAGAAATTGAAAATCTCATTGCAGGCTCAAGTTTTATTGTGAACGAATGTGCAAGTTGTGGAACCTGCGATTTAAATTGTCCATTTGATTTAACTCCATCAGATCTGATAAGAGAACTAAAATACAAGCAAATTGAGGAGTTTGATAAAAACGGAAAAATTCCCCGAATGGCTAAATTCATATTTCCATTCAACAAGCCAAATGTGTTCGAGTTTTTTGAGAATCTATTAATGAGTCCCGAAGAAAAACAAAATTTGGTAGAATGGAAAAACCCCGCTAAATCAGAAGAACTTGTTCTTTTAGGATGCTCAATTGCGTATTTAATGCAACATCTCTATAAGAACCCAACGCTTGAGATGTTATTAAATGGAAAAGCTATTGCTGGAGGTATAGAATTTTGCTGCGGCGAAATATATCACAGGACGTGCTTTCCACTCTTAAAGAATGATTTAGAAAATAAATTACTTTTAAAATTTCAGGATTTAGGAGTTAAAAAGTTGATTTTATTCTGCAACGAGTGTTACGAGGCATATAAGCACGAGTATAAAAAAATATCAAACGAATTTGAGATCATTTCTATATGGGAATACATTGCTAAAGCAATTAAGAACGGAGAGCTGAAAATATCAAACCCTTTGAACTTAAAGGTAGCCTTTCACGACGCTTGCGTGGTAAAGAAGTATCCCGAATTACTTAATTATCCCCGAGAGATAGTGGAAGCTGCTGGTTGCGAGATCGTCGAATTAGAACACAATCGGGAAAATTCCTTGTGCTGCGGATTGTCTTTGGGATTAACTAATCGCAATCTCTCTGATCAGACGAGAAAAAAAAGATTTAACGAATTTAAAAAAGCTGATTCTGATTTTTTTATTACCACATGCCCTGGATGCATATCAACTTTCTCAATGGATTACAAGATACAAGCAAAAAAGTACAAAGTATTGTCCGTATTGGAATTGTTACGAATGGCCTGTGGCGAAACAGTTGACGCATATAAAAATATCAAGATATATAACAGCATTGTAAATAAATCCATGGAAGAAGCACAAGCAAGGAAGATTTTAAAAAAGTGATCAGCTGAAGACTTCACTTGGTGCGAGCTGTCTTGGAAAGAACTAACCCAACCTCCAGAAAAACAAGATTCAACGAGTAAACCAACATGATTACTATCCAATTCGTCTACATCTATGCGAAATTCATTAGAATTGATATCCATTCCAATCGGCAGCGCATAAGGTGAATGAAGATTCTGTTGAAGGAGAATAATCTCAATCCTGATTAATAGAACTTACTAATACCTGATCTCCTGCAGCGCTAGAATGTAATTCCTCGATATAATTACTTGGAACGATATTCATGACCCCAAAGTTCTTGTTTAACACAAACGCGACTGGAACTAAAAAGGCAAGAACAATCGCTACGCAAGTATTTTTTTTTTAATTTATTCATCGTTTTGAATCGTCTTTTTTATTGTCTTTTTCTTTTTTATTTGAGTAAAAAAGCATATTTGAATGTCTCGTGGTAGCATATAAAGGCAATTGGCACAAAATGGAATGTTCGATTTTTGCGCTTGCTTTTCTCGTTAAAAAACCGCCCGATTAGCCGATAAAAATCCCTATTCTTGTAGCGCTAATCAGTCAAAACTAAACTATATTAAAATATTCTCGTGAGCTTGGTTTTATTCCGTTCATATAGGATAAACACATCTATAAACGATTTATTACTTTTTCTTGCTTTCTTTTTTTCACTCGATCATTCTCGTTCTAATTGCGTTTGTTCCTACTTGATAATCAACATTCTTTCCTTTTAATATGATTTATTGTGCATTGATAAATAAAAAACCAATCATTCGCTGAACAAGTTAATTTCATTTATAGTACTCATTTTTACTGTTGATCTTCAAGCATTTAAATTCGACTCGAGCGCTGAAACAGTGATTTAAATTCCAAGCATCAATACAAAAATAAAAAAAAAAATGAGATAGTTAAATCTCGAGTTAAATTTGAATCATCCAGAAAAAAATACATAAGAATCATGCGTTGCCATTTGCGGATTATCATTAAATAGAAACAGGTCGTTACAGGTTAAATAAAAGGCTTCCTCGCCATTAGATCTAAAATTTAGATGGCTGTAATAATACCACGCAAAAATGGGACCATGAGATAATTGATATATATCCGAAGAAGATATAACGAAGTAATCTCCACCTCTAAAATCTTCTACGAATCCTCCTGAATTACAAGATTGGGCTAAAACTCCTTTTCTAATGGTGTCAAATCTATCAAAATAAATGCGACATATATCTGAATATATCGTACCTGCACCGTTTCTAGCAAGAGCGATATGAGATCCACAACCATAACCACCATGACCAGCGAGATGTATAAACACGGTATCTTTTAGACCTTCGTAATTCGCAATCTCGTTAACCTTTTCTTCAAAACCACTTCTCAAGTCCTCGTGCATAAAAAACTTGGAATAACCACCGTTGGCAAGAACATTCCTAAATATTGCAATCATCTCATCTTCCCATGGAAAATTTATATTATTTGGTGGTACACCCATAGAAATGAAATCAGAAGCCCAAAAAAATGCAGCGATTTTTTCAGCATGATTGTCTACGGTTGCTTGTGTGATTTCTTCTGAAGATGCATGTCCGAGATAATCGTAGGCAATAACCTTTATCTCGTGAGGTCCTTCTGCGTATATTGTAGTATCCCATTGATATGTAAAGCTCGTAATACTTGGATCGGGATACAGCATGGAATAATCTGTATATGCCCATTTTCCATCAATATAGAATTTTACTTCTTTCACACCTACATCATCAGTTGCAGTAACCTTAATCGTGTAGGTTTCACAAATGCACTCATAGTATAGATCATTTATTACAACAGGGGATAAAATAGATACTTCCGGTTTGATTGAATCATCAATTATGTGAATTGGTACAACAGAAGAAACTTTTGTTTGGGATCCAATTAATTGAAGAGAATGATCTCCTAAATCAGGCATAGGAATTATATTGTTCGCAGGAAGAGAAATTGAGTCGCCCGAGTCTATTTTATATTTCATTTGATTTATACCCACATTCTTAGCCACCTCGTAATTCACTTCGATACCGCTTGAACCATAATGATAATAATTGTTTGGTTCGGGATCCTCAATCCTTATTGGAACATAAGAACCGTAACACGCTTCCACGGTGGCCATATCAATCTTTATGGCAACGGCAGGAGGCCATCTCACATACCACCACCACACTGGTTGCATCCAATGCTGGGCCCATGTATAGATCATGATCGCAACTTGTCCGTCTTCGTTGACATAATCGTACAAGCTTGAAGCCTTGTTGAGATCAAAGCCTAATAATTGATTCCAATCATATTGCCATGTGAGAAAAATACGACTCGATGTTTGAATGTTACTGGTTAACATCGTCCAAGAATTTGTTGCATAGTTCCGTATCATTATGTCTACATGTCCTGTTGGGTTATATAAATTTGCGTCGATGCTAAATTTTATTTTCAAGTTGTCTAAGGTCAAATCGGGATACGCCTCGGGAAGGATGTCAAAATAATATACATCCACGACTTCGAAGCCGTCCACTCGATAAGCTGCTTCGTATAGATACTCGTTATAATTTCCATCTACCGTCGAAGCCCATCCCGAAGGTTTTGTTGGATCTGTCTTTTTACTGTGTAAGTTTAAAGGTATGCTTTCAGAATGGCTATTACTCGAAGGTGTTCTTGATCCTTCAGAATAATAATATGGAGCAAAAAGACTCGTATGTGGTTCTGAAGCTTCTGAAGAAGCAGGAATTGATTCATTTTGGAATAAAATAGTACTAATTGGTAAGATCGATCCAAGAATCACAAGCAAAATTGCTATTGTTTTAATTTTATTTTTCATTTTAAGTCGTCGTCTTTTTTCTTTTTGCTTTTTTATATATTTTGATTAAAAAAAAGCAAGTTTCATTATCTCTTGGTAGCATATAAAGGCAATTGGTACAAAATGGAACGTTCGATTTTTACGCTTGCTTTTCTCGTTAAAAAACCGCCCGATTAGCAGGTAAAAATCCCTATTCTTGTAGCGCTAATCAGTCAAAACTAAACTATATTAAAATATTCTCGTGAGCTTGGTTTTATTCCGTTCATACAGGATAAACACCTCCACAAACTATTTCCTAATTGTTATCGTATTTCTTTTGATTTTTATCAAATTTTTATTCCAGTTAGATGCGTTTTGCGAAATAGTGATTTAGCCGTTTAAAAACCATTGATCTAACAAGTCTTCGCATTTTTATATTTTTAGTAAGTTAGAAATAATTCTTTTTATAAATTTTACATATTTTTCAAATTAATTATTTTTTATCTTAATCTTCCCTAGTAGAAAGAAATAAAACCAATTTGAAAATATTATTTTATAATTCAAAACCGTTTTGTTTCAATTATTTATTATTTAAAAAAGTAATCATGTCGATCTTTAGAAAAAGTATAAAATTGCTAAGAAAGAGAAATAAAAAAATTGGATTACCTCCAGGTACATTGATTTACACTGGTGAGAGAAAACCAGAACAAGAAAAGGTCACCATTATTGATTATAACGATAAAAAGATCGATATTAGGGAATTAAAAGAGCTTAAGATAAATTTAAAAGAAACAGAAAAAGAATTTGTTAGATGGATCAACATTACTGGTCTTGGACAAATGGAGGTGATTGAAGAATTAGGAAGGCAATTTGATCTTCACCCACTCCTCCTCGAAGACGTGCTAAATCCCGATCAAAGGCCGAAAATTGAAAATTACGGAAATTTTTTATTCTTGATCCTTAACATCATCTGGTGGGACAATAAAGAAAAAAATATCCAGTCGGAACAAGTTAGCTTGATTTTGGGAAAATCTTATGTCATGACTTTTCGAGAGTTTGAAAACGACTTATTTTTCCCAATCGTCGACAGATTGAAACAAGCAAAAGGAAGAATAAGAAAAATGGAAGAAGATTACCTCCTTTACAGCCTTATCGATATCATCATTGATAATTATTTTGTTATCATAGAAAAGATTGGTAATAAGATAGACAAAATCGAAGAAGACTTGATCGATAATCCTACAATAAATACTTTACAAGAAATTCATTCGTTAAGAAGAGAAGTAATTACACTGCGCAAATCCATTTGGCCATCAAGAAGCGTGATAAATAGTCTCCAGAGAGAGGAAGCTTTCATAAAAGATTCAACTCAAATTTATTTAAGAGATATTTACGACCATATAATTCAAATAATTGATAATTTCGAAAATTTCCGAGATATTATATCTAGCTTGCTTGATATTTATTTATCTAGCGTGAGTAATAAGATGAACGAAGTAATGAAGGTATTAACCATTATTTCAACGACTTTCATCCCGATTTCGTTTCTTGCGGGATTTTACGGAATGAATTTTACACACATGCCCGAATTATCTTCCCTATATGGATACCCCATCTTAATCAGCATCATGATAATCATTGCTCTAATAATGCTCATGTACTTTAAGAGACGAAGGTGGATATAGACAATGCATTTTAATTTATTAAGGAATATTACAATATCAACTTTTGGTATATATATCATGAATTGTTTGAAAATGCAAAACTTTGATCAATATTTTTTTATTGAAGAAAAAATATTAGAAATTTAAACTCACTAAGCTAATTTTTTTCCATGTTAAGCGCCATTATCGTGATTAGTTGTTTTATTGGAGTGATTATTTTAATTATCACGGACAAATTAAATAGGGCCATAGCAGCGCTTTTAGGTGCCATTATAACATATTTCACTTTAATCCTGATCGAGGGAAAAGACTTCACGCTCATCATGGATCTGTTGTTTGGCACGCTGGCGGATGGATTTATCAACCTGCATTCACTAATACTAATACTTTCAATGATGCTCATCGTAATTGTCGCTCACGAGGCGGGACTCTTTCAATTCATTTCAATAATGTTTATTAAATATTCGAAAGGAAAACCCGTACCCTTATTAATAGGATTATGCTCAATTACCGTGCTCATTTCTGCCTTATTAAATAACATATTAACGGTGATTATTCTCATTCCCCTAACTATTACAATGTCTCGAATTTTAAACATCGATCCCTCACCATACATCTTGACCGAAGCTGTTTTAGTCAACATTGGAGGGACAATGTTTTCAATCTCCTCAATTCCTAATATTCTAATAACCGCATATGCAAAAATTTCTTTCTTGGAATTTTTTCTCAATGTAGGCGTTTTCTCGTTAATAATCTTTGTTTTTACTGTTATTTTTTTCGTATTTCTCTACAAAAGTTCTCTAAGAATCCCTGAAGAAAGCGCAAAGATTTTAAGAGAATTTAATGTGTGGAACTTTGTTCAAAATAAGAGACTTTTATACGAAAGCATGATCGCTCTAATTATTGTTTTTGTTTTGTTTATTTTACTACCTACAAGTGTTATAACGCCAGATATGATTGCGCTAACGGTTGCAATAATTTTAATAGTTGTTAGTCGTCTAAATCCTAAAGAGATTATTTCTAAAGTTGATCTCGAATTAATTTTTTATTTATTAGGAATTTTTGTCATTACTGGGGCATTTGATATTTTAGGAATAACACAAATGTTGGGATCAGTCCTTTCTTTAGTCAGTGGAAATGCTTTTGTTCAACTAATCTTTGTATTGTGGATTTCTGCTTTTTTAAGCAGCATTATCGACAACATCCCAATTACTCAAGTATTAATTCCTGTTATCGGAGAAATGCCCGTTGGGATAGGAAATCAAAAGTTTTATAGCTTAGCTATTGGTGCGAATTGGGGAGACAATTTAACACCCTTAGGAGATAACATATTAGTCGTTAATCTCGCTGAAAAGCACAAGAGACCAATTAGTTTCAAACAATTTTTTAAAATCGGTTTTGTAACGACCTTGTATCAATTAGCAGTAATTTCCTTGATTTTCTTGGTGATATTCTACCTATTTATTGGGTTGGTGATTATAATCATAATATATGGTTGGTTAACTTTCTTTTATTTATTGAGTAAAAGAGGACCTAAATCATTAAGCTTAAAAATTAATAATTTATCAACTAAATTTAAAAATATTATTATAAAATAACCAAATACAAATCATAATTATTTAGCAAAATTTCTTTAAATCAATTGATTGATTAAAAACTGTAACTAAAACTATTCAATTTGAAGAAAAAGTTTAACTCCTTCCTAATAATAATATTCTCATTAATTAAAAACAATTTTTCGAATTAAAATGTGGTTAAGTCCAATAATCATCATTCTATGCTTTGTTAGTGTAATAGTTTTAATAGTATCTCAAAAAGTGAATAGAGCAATAGCTGCATTGGCTTGCGCAATGATTACATATTTCGTTCTGATTTTTTTAGAAGGATTGGACTATTCGGTACTAATTTCTTTATTGTTCGGAACGCTTGAGGATGGATTTGTTAATTTGCACTCTCTGTTATTGATCATTAGCATGATGTTAATAATAGCCATCTCTAACGATGCAGGAATTTTTCAATTTTTGGCAATAAAATTAATTGTATTTTCTAAGGGAAAACCAATGCGATTGACAATTATTTTATGCTCCTTATGTGTATTTATCGCTAGCATCCTTAATAATATCTTGGCCATAATCATCCTCATTCCTTTAACAATAACAATCTCGCGGATTTTAGCCATTGATCCCTCGCCTTTTATCCTCATGGAAGCGGTAATCGTTAATATTGGGGGATCCATACTCGTCATTTCATCCATTCCAAATATCTTAATTTCTGCGTACGCACAAATAACATTTATAGATTTTTTTGTAAATCTAGGAATCATTTCCATAGTGCTATTTTTCTTTACAATCGTTTTATTTATTTTGTTATACAAAAACGAAATAAAAATTCCCAAAGAAGGAATTTCGATTTTAAAGGAATTTAATGCGTGGAATCTAGTACAAGATAACAAGGTTTTTTATAGGTGCTTGTTTGGATTGGTTATCTTAATGTTATTGTTTATTTTCGTTCCTCCCTCTGTAATTTCTTCAGACATTATCGCTTTAAGCATTGCTATTATATTAGCTTTAATTAGTAAAATGAATGTAAGAGACGTAATTTCTAAAGTTGATTTGGAATTGATCTTTTATTTGTGCGGAATTTTTATAATAGCGGGAGCGCTTGAAATTTTAGGGATATTAGAAGCCATAGGCGAAGGTTTGAAAAATATTGGGGCGATCTTTTTACTCAAATAATTTTAATCTTATGGTTATCTGCGGTACTATCTGCTGCAATAGATAACGCACCCATTACCAAGGTTTTAATCCCTATAGTTGGAACGATGTCAGGAAGCGTGACATTAAATAGTTCTAAAGAAATATTTTATAGTTTAGCGATTGGAGCTAATTGGGGGGAAAATTTAACACCTTTAGGTGATAATATCCTCGTGGTAAATCTTGCCGAGCAAAACAAGCGACCTATAAGTTTTAAACAATTCTTTAAACTTGGATTTATAACAACAATATATCAATTATCCATTATATCGCTGTATTATACTATAAAGTTCCATTTTTTAATAGGGATTATAATTGTTGTTTCGATAATTGCATTTGTTTTATTATTACTTTTCCTCAAACGGCAAAAATTTAAAGGGCTTGATGTAAAGATTAATCATATAATAAGCAAAATTAGAAACATAATTATAAAGTGAAAGTAAAGTGGTTTTTAAAAACATAAATCGAATAAAAAACGCTTTACCAGAAATCATTCATATCGCAATGTTTTACAACAATGGGACGATTTTTCAAACGACTTTCGATCAAGAGTTTAACATTCCAAAAATGGGCGAAAATTTGGCAAGAGCGGTGCAAAGGATGCGAAATGTATACGAGATATGTAATTTAAAAATGGGCGCAGAGGATTATAAAAAACTCATTTTTGAAACGAAAGACATGTCAACAATCATTATAAAATTGGGAGAAGACAGCAATTTAGTGTTGTTTTTCAAGCAAGAAGAGCAGGTCGATAAAAAGTTGAAATCAATCAGGCGATACATCAAAAGAATTGAAGAGCTAATCGACATAGACAAATACGAATTGGACTTCTTGGAGCTGAAACAATGCGAAGATGATATCAAGGAATTGAAAAAAAACCTCGAATTAAAACATCAAGAAAAAATAAAGCTCGAGGAAGAATCGAATAAGTTGGAAATATCTGAGGATAGAGTAAAAGAAATATTAAAAAATAAAGAAACGATTCTGGAAGAATGCTCCATTCTCGAAAAAAGGATCGAAGAAAAGCAGAAAGAAGCAGAAATTATCAAGGAAAAGATTGAACAGAAAAAAAAAACATCCAATACTTAATCTTACGATTCTTCTTTGTAGTAATGAGCCATCCTTCGCTTTTCCCTAAGAAGGGCTTTTTCCTTTTCTTTAAGCCGTAGTTTTTTAAATTTTTTTATCGAATCGTCAATTAATATGCCAATTTTATCAAACATCTCGTTAAATCCTATATAAGTAGCCCTTTTATGGATTAAATCCTGAATTTCTTGAGAACAATCCCTTGGAGCTCGATTAAACAACTCATTGAATAATTCACTAAATAATTCGGAATTGCTTTCCCAGATATCTTTAATTTTGCCGAATTTCCGTTTAAAACCTTTTTGAAAATATGAAAATAATTTTTCAAATAAGTTTAGGTGATTATCGGAAAGTTGTATTATAATGGAATAGAAAACCAACGCAATCTCGTCTAAATCCATTGAAGGGTTGAAGATTCTTTTTGAAGGAAATTCCTCGAAATCAATGTTTATTACGGGTTCGGATACTGCCGTTAAGGGATAAAGCTGGTAAATGTCATCTATTTCCTTGCAGTGAATTCTCTCGTTATGACCCCGATCTCCCAATCCAAAGACGTAAGCCACGCAAGCGCACTTTCCCGCCCAAAAGAAAATGTGGGGGATGATTTTTTCGTCGATTAAGAATTTTTTTGGCAGGTTAAGTAAGTCATATCCGGGTAAATATTTCTCACTTATACAACCAAGCGATTGGTGATATACCACTTCAAAATCGTAATTGTGTATTTTGGATAAAATTTGGTTACAGTACACTTCGTTCCACGCTTTTTCGGGAGGCAATCTCTTGACAACAATACCGTAAGGGAGTTGTTCCGAAAATAAAACGAATTTTGGCAGGTTTCAAGAAGCGAGGTATTTGTACATCACGAGTATTTTTTTCTTCTCGTTAAATCGCTCTCTAAGAACAGAATTAATGAGATTGTATTCTAAATCTGATTTAAAAAGGGGAAAAAGAGCTTCAGGTAAAGCGTGACTAAAATCTTTCTCATCGTCATTGTTTTGCATTTGTTATTCAAGAACGATCATGTATATAATTCTTCTTCATCTTCGTCTTTTAAGGGCTTCTCAGTTTCTTCTGAAATTAAAACCACATCACTATCGAGATTTTCAATGGCTTCTTGATCACCTTCGAATTCGTCTCCGTAAGCATCAGATTCTACCTTTTTTTTATTTAATTTTTTTTTATCTTTTTTTTGCATTATTATACCTCTTTATATTTATTTACATGACACACATTCTCTAAATAAAAGATAAGAAACTCGAATTTATTAACCTATTTCCGTTCCGTGATAGCTATAATTTCCGATAGTGGAATGTAAGTTATGTGAGCGTTTTTGTCCTCCAATAAGATAAGATCTGATTCGTTAATAGCTCTAATTACCCCCGCAAATTCTTTGTCAATATGCCTGAGATATATAAAAACATGGTTATTAACTAGATTTTCAACAATCTTTTTTGGTATCATATTTGTGTATTTTTCATTTTTTATAATAGGTTTTATTCAATTTTCAAATATAAATATAATTGAATTCATTAATATCGTTATTATTTATTATGTGTAGAAAACAATTTAATACATGTAAAAATGAAATAAAAATCTTTAAAATCCATTTTTTGCAGCTAATAAGGATTTTAAAGCAATAATATAACTTTTAAATTTCGAAATAACTCTTCATTTAACTTCGATGGTCTTCTTTTCTATTTTTACGGGCTCTTTTTTGGGAATTGTTACTTTTAAAATACCTTTATCTAAAGTTGCGTTGACAAGATCTTCGTTTGCATTTTCGGGCAAGCTAAAACATCGATAGTAACTAGAAGAACGATACTCTCTTCGAACTAACTTCCCCTCTTTTTCTTCTCTTTTTTCTTCCTTTGCTTCGCCTTTAATTTCCAAGTTGCCATCGTGAATGGAAACGGTAATGTCCGACTTGTTTAGTCCAGGCATTTCTGCAACTATGTTAAAATTCTTATCGTCTTCAGTAATATTTGAAAGGGGAGTCCTAAAAAGTGGTTCTTTTTCCATTTCTGATAATATCGATGGGCCCCAACGCCTCGAACTAAACGGCCACATGAAATTTCCGAATAGATCTCTTGTCATATCGTCAAAGTATCGATCCATTTCTTGAAAGAGCGAAAATGGGCGATCCCTCCTAATTGCAATTTCTCGGGGTTCTTTTTCTTCCTTTTCTTTCTTTTTGCTTTTATCTTTCTTGACTTGAATTTGTTCACTCATTGTTAAAACCATTTTTAAAATTCTTAATTGGTTTCAAGGAATTTAAAGAATATTGCGTATTTAACTCTATCTGCCATTTACGCTTTACTAGCACCATAACAGAGATCTTATAGGCGAAATTTGATAGTATGAAAGATTCTCCTCTTAAAAGAGTATTATAACTCATGGTTTTTTAAATTTTATAGGATATAAGAATTTTTATCAAAAGAGATTTATTTTTTAAAAAGTCCGGTAATTTCGGCGCTATCTAAAGCGTGGTCTTCGATAAGTTCCTCAAAATTCTTCTTATTTACGCCTTCTATTTTAGTTAAATCGAGAGCGTAGACCTTGAAATTATATCTATGAGTCCCACTTGGAGGGGCTGGACCACCATAACCTTTTTTACCAAAGTCATTAACGAGTTCTATTCCAGGAACGGGGCCACCTTGAGGGATTTCGTTGATCTTAGCAGGAATGTTTATGACGATCCAATGAACCCAATTACCCGAGGGCGCGTCGGGATCATTGCACGACAACGCAAAGCACATCGTTTTGGGAGGGAATTTCTCCCATTTAAGGTGAGGCGAGATGTTCTTGGTTTTATACCCAAATTTACTGTCCAAAAACCCATTATGTTTGAAATCGTTACTACTCAATTTCATATGTTGTGGTTACACAACAATTATATTTAACAATTTAGTAGAAGCAAATTATATCTTTATATTCATCCAATCCAGTATTTTCAATTAAAATTAAGTGCAAAAATAAAAAAAAAATTTAGTTTAGAATTTTTATAAGTAGAAAAACGCTTTAATCTTGAAGGACTTGGCTAACTACTTTTTTAGTTAATTTTGCCGTAATTATTAAGAACAATTGGAGCACGAGGCAGACTATTATGAGCCCCATAAGTGCAAAAATAATCATAATACCTATCGTTCTTGGCCAATCGCTTCAGTTCGTTCGTAAAAACGAGTTCTTTTTTGGTAATTATTGCATTTTCCTGAGCTCGGAATTCAAGTTCGTTAATATTCTCCATAAGTAAATGGCATGCAAGTTGTTCTAATTAACTTTTTTGTGAAATAAAAAAATCATCGTTATAAGATAAAAGATGATTTTGAGATCTTAATAAACAATTTTAAATTTATTGATTAAATTTTAGGGGAAAAGGTTTTTAACGAATATTGCTATTTGTGATTTATTTAAAACCCAAATATAACTTCTCAAGTGAAAATAAGTGGTATCAGACCTAATTACTATTGGATCGTGCACGCTTGATTGCATGATTAGCATCAACGATATTTTGCGGTTTGAAATGTTTGACCGAAACAAGAACGGACAAGAGATCAAGAAGAAATACACCGCAATCGAATATAGTAGAAAGCTCAATATTGATGGAGTGACGTTCGTTCCAGGAGGGTCAGCTGCAAACATTGCTGCAGATTGTTCCATGCTCGGGTTAAAAAGCGCTTATGTGGGACTTCTTGGAAACGATTTTGCGGCGAGTATCTGCCTCGAAGATTTAAAAAGTAGGGGCGTCGACTTATCGGAAGTAATTCAAACGAACCAAGATAAAACGGCATTTTCCGTCATCTTACGCACGGAATGGGGCAAGGATAGGAGCATCCTTGCGTATAAGGGCGCAAATAACCTGCTCCAACCATCGGACGTGAAAGACGAATTATTCAGGGGTATTAAGGCTTTTGCATGGACCTCGTTAACAACGGAAAATGGCTGTAAAGCAATTGATAAGGCCATAACGCTCACGAAACAAGCAGGTGGTTCCGTTTTTGCAGCACCGAGCATGTCCATCATCAAGCACAACCCACAATGGGCTAAGACTTTGCTTGGGAAATCGGATGTCGTTTCTTTAAACAAAGAAGAGGCACAAGAATTTACGGATAAAACCGAAACGATCCAAATGATTCAAAAGTTTTTAAAACTTGGAGTTAAATTAATCTCGATCACGGATGGTCCTAATGGATCTATCATATCTGATGGAAAACAAATCGTAAATAGTGCTGTATTCAAGGGGGACGTGAAAGACACGACAGGGGCAGGAGATGCTTTTCTTAGCGGTTTATTAGTGTCTTACCTGAACAAGTTCCCCTTGGAAAAAACCAGCAAGTTAGCCACGGCAATGTCCTTTTTGGAATGCCGGGAAATTGGTGTCAGGGTAGGAATGCCAACCAGCTTGAAGGAATTAGAGCAATTCGTTCAAGAAAATGCCATAAAACAAGTCATGAGCAAGATTATTTAATTGTTTTTTTTTGCACAACGCTATTTAGATAATATAAGCGGTATTTTGGCTTTAAAGTAATTTTTTGTAATGTTTAATAGGAAAACGATGTAATCTTGCTTCGATTTCGTGTTATATATGTGGTTAAAATGGTTCTTGAGGTCCTTCAATAAGATTGGATCGTCTTTTTTATCCTTGAAATGTTCGATCAAGCCTTGAGAATATGTGTAAGCCTTGTTAATCTCGTTTTTGATCAGGATAAAACTTCTCACGAGATCGTGTTCGTTAAGAAATTTTTCAACCATATTTCGTTCGATTTTTAAATGTTCCTCTGATAAAATTCCATTATTATCAGTAATGATGATATCCCCTTCTAATTTAATATAATCATCGAGTAGATCGTAATTAGGATCTCTTTCTCCTTTTCGGATAATGGAAATGTCGTGCGCAAATGTTTCTCGAGTGATAAATTCTAAAAAATCGGATAAATGGTCGTAAAGGAACTCTTCTTTAAGAACAAGGGTCACTTTTTTTTTGTTAAAAATCGCTTTTAGAAGGCGTGTAAGAAGTGGAATCGAACAATTCAACTTAATGAGGTTCAGATCGAGAGTCTCACGCTTAATTTGTTCTAACCAATCTTGCTCCTTTTTATCTGATTCTTTTTTTCCAGGAGGATTGAGCTTCAGGTCTGCTATAAAACAATCCCTAAAAATGAAATTCTCGTCAACATATCCGATGAAAGAATGTTCGCAAACGCTATTCTTGGGAATTTCTGCAGCGTATAAGCCTCTTTCGGAGCGTTCGTGGATTTGTTTTGAAATATTTACCCATCCGACTTTTTTACAAATAGGACACCGTACTTCTATTGATTTTTGATTCTTCTTCATGGCGTGTTCCAACCCAAGTAAAGCTACTAGTTCGAGAATCGTAAAACGATTTTTGTAAGTGAAAAAATATACCTTCGTATCTAAGTGTTTACCATATTGTATTAACCGATTAATAAAAATACCTCTTAATTATAAGAGGATTTTCTTCAACCATCGAGGTAAGGTAAAACCAAGATAAAGTAAGATTGCAACAATCCCAGAACTAATCCGAACCACCAAGAGAAATAAAAACGGAAAATCGCCATTTTCTAATACGATTAATACAGCTAAGATAGATAGGGCAATCGTGATGATTTTTCCCTTGATTTTAACCTCTTGATCGTCAGACAACCAGGCGTGAATCGAAAACGCAAAACCAAAAATAAGAATAGTGAATAAAGTTGCAAACGAGAACACCGTGTATAGTGGAGTATATAGGATCGTGTGTGGATTGGTTTTCTCAACGAGAATGGAGTAATCAAGCACGCTAATAAAAAACAATAGCACTGAAATTCCAATAAAAACAGAAATGACAAACCATTTTAGGATTTTTGTTAAAGATAAAAGTTCTGAGATGGTGGAAATAAAGAAATAAATAATGAAGGGAACCGCAATGATTAACAACATGACATATACCTGAGCGCTAAGCCCATCGCTCGAAGGTAATAAGAATATGACAAACTTGTTTAGAAAACTACTCCACCAAAGCGAGCTCATTGCGATAACAGAAATGCCAAAATCAAGTAATGCTTTTGAGTGATATTTAAAATATAATCTGATCATGTGAATTCCACTTATAATATATGTCAATATAACGCCAAGCGTTATAAACATGAATATTACTTGTTCTGGTTCCAGTAAGATCAACTCGTTTAATAGTTATTTGTTATAATATCATCGAGGACTTAAAAATATTTTTTTAGAAATATTAAAATTAATTTTTTGTTTAAATAGATTCACTTTAAATTGATATTATATTTTAGAAATTACATACGCTCCCTTGTTTTTTATATTTTGGTAATGAATAATAAAAAAATATTATAGATTAAAAAAAAAGGTGACATTTAAAACGATCCGGGCAAAAATCACAAACGATTTAAATAAATTCAAAAATACGAGAGAATTTAAAATCACCAGAGCTCGACGCACGACAGAAAACGGCATTGTCCAAGTAAACGGAAACCTACTTTTTGCGCTTAACTTCAAGACGCAGGAATGGAAGGTTTTTGATCGATTGTTAAAAGATTGGATTGGAATAGGAACGATGCATCCGTATTTCAACCAATACATCGTCCCAATTTTAGATTTTTTTCGAGATTCATTTCCAGGAAATTAATTTTCTTATATATTTTTTCTATTTATTCAATCATTATTATTCTTTTTGAATCATTTTTTCAAACATGAATATTGAGAAACTTTAGGAAAATAGAGATTTTTGATGCTTATATCGGGATTTTATAAATCTTTTAAGTAAATATTAGGAAAATACTTTAGATTTCTAAAAATTCAATTTTAATAAGAAAAGAAAGTGCGCCGCCCGGGAATTGAACCCGGGTCGCCAAGTTGGCAACCTGGCATACTGACCAGTTTACTTCTGTCAAGTAGATTGACAGAAACTATACTAGCAGCGCGCAGATTATGTGATAATTAGTGTGATTAAAAAAGAACCAAATAATTAAAATTTTATGGTTTTTCAAACGAATTCCCCAAAAACACCTTAAATCTAGATCTTAAGATGAAATAAAATCAGAAGTAGTGAATGGGATTAATGAAAAAAAATTTAAGCAGAACGTGATTACACTATATTACTAATGAATTTTAAGGACAATTGGAACAAAAAAAAGATCTTAAATCTCTTCTTTGTGCTAATATACATTATATCAAACTTTATTGGCGTTCCTTGCTTGATTTACACGACTATAACTTTCGAATTCGCATATATCGTTAATATCATTACTGGTGCATCCCTGTTTCTCGTGATTTTTCCCACCGCGTTTGTTTTAGACGCTTTTCTTATTATAAAGAAAAACAAACAATGGGACCAGTCTCTCGAGCTTACGGGAGGTTTGGTGTTCCAATTTATAATTGCGTTCGTATTTTCCGTAATTTCTACATGGTCTATAGGATCAGTGTCAGGAATATTCTTGGTTGATATTATAATACTTTCAACTACTTTCGTGTCGATGGTTTCAATCGTCCTTGTTGTCATTTTTGTATTATATTCGTATTTTAGCAAAAAATAATTCTCCTGTTATCGATGCTCATTAAACAATTGTTTTTAATTTTTTAAAAATAAATCTGAGAAATTAATTCGTCTTGATCTATCAATATTTTAGTGCAAATATGTTAAAAAAATTGGATTAGAAAGGAGTGAATGATTAACCCATAATTACCTGCACTACGCGAGTCTTATCATCATTAGAGATTGGAATAATATTACCATCTAGCGATTTTCCATCGATAATTATTTCCCGAATTCCTTTCGAAATACTTTCTGGATTTTGAATGGAAATATCGTATAATGTGCCCCTAAAGCGTCGTTTTACCTCAAAACCTTTCCATTCTCGTGGAATACAGGGGTCAATTTGCAATCCTTGAAGTTCCGGTCTGATACCTAAAATCCAATCGGTTGCAGCTTTCAGGGTCCAGGATGCAGTTCCCGTGAGCCAAGAATTTTTAGCCTTCCCGTGTTGTGGGTGGTCATTACCCGTGATCATTTGGGAATAGACATAGGGCTCGGTTTGATGTATATCTGCGATATCGTTCTTCGTCGAAGGAGAAATCTTTTTGTAGTATTCGTAGGCAATATCACCCCGCCCCAAAATGCATTCTGCAATTTCCGCCCAAGGATTCGTATGACAAAATATTGCTGCGTTTTCTTTTAGCCCAGGAGGGAAAGTGCTAATCCCACCTAAATTTGGATAGTAGTGAGTATACGCAGGGGAAAAAAGCTTGACCCCATATGCAGTTACCAGATGGTTTCGCACGGAATTCATGCATTCGACCGCCCTATCTTCGGAAGCTATTTTTCCAAAAACGGCCCAGGTTTGTGTGTTGAGGAAAATTTGCCCTTCCTCGTTTGATTTACTTCCAATGATGGTTCCATCGTCGTCAATTGCCCGAATATACCACTTACCGTCCCAAGCGTTCTTGTTAATGTGATTGCGATGCTTACTTGCAAGAGTCTTGAAATAACTAGAATTACCATCAATACACAATGCCGATGCGATATCGCCCATGTCCAACAAGGCCTTATGGTATTGCATGGCAACCATAACGCTTTCCGCTCGTTTATTCGGACCGTGAAGTTGCATCGTATCGTTCCAGTCTGCGGTCCCGATGAGAGGAAATCCAGAAGGGCCCAAATTATTTTCCGTAAAATTAATGGCCTTGCAAAGATGTTCGTAAAGCGTTCCCTTCGAACCTTCCACGAACGGTATTTCTTCCTGTAGAATCGAGCAGTCGCCTGTTTCTTTCAAGTAATTACTCACAGAAAAGACCATCCACAGGTGGTCGTCTGCAAAGAATTTCATTCGAGGATTCGAGTAATCTGGAAATCCTCCAAGACCCGTTAGTGGGAAGTATTGATGATAAACCATTCCACTTTCGAATTGAGTTCGAGCGATTTCGAGGATTTTTGTTCGAACCAAGTGAGGAATTGCGTGGCAGGCACCTAACGTATCTTGATTGAAATCCCTGAAACCAATACCACGTCCTATTCCCGTTTCGTAAAAAGAGGCGTACCTTGCCCAATCAAACGTTGTTTTGCATTGATATTGGTTCCAAACATTGATAATTTGGTTAAAACCCCCATCTGGAGTATTAACGTGAAGATTCTTCAAGTATCCGTTCCAACTTTGTTTTAATCTCTCAAATTCGTTTGTAATTTCATCAACATTATCGTATTTTCGTGTAATTTGAGGAATTTCAGATTCATCTTTTGTAATTCCTAAAATGTATATTATCGTTTTCGATTCATTTGGTCCAATCTCAAGAGAACTGCAAGTTGCTGCGATGGGATTCCCACCTAGGGCTTGTGCATTGCTACAGGATCCCGTTTCAACGCAAATAGGGTTTTGTTCGGAACGATATCGTCCAATAAAAGACTCCCTGTCGCAATCGTATCCGGATATTGAGTGATCTGAATAGAAATATGCAATTGGTTTCGATTTGTCAAAAAGTCGATACACGATGGCTTTAAGTTGAGGGTTGTATTTAGCGACAGCAACATTTTGAATGTATTGTAGGTCTCTTTGATCGGATATGGCGTCCCACAGGCAAAACTCCGCGTAAGAAAACACGTCAAGCGTTCGCGCCTCCGAAGATTCATTTTTCACTGATAGCATCCAAATTTCCAAGTCATCATCAAAAGGCACAAAATAGAGGATTTCGCTCGTAATGCGATCAAAAGTTGATTTGATCTTAGTATAACCCAAACCGTGTCGACATTCATACGCGTCCAATTCACTTAAAGTCGGTTGCCAGGTCGGTGACCAATATTGGGACGTATTCCTGTCTCGTAGATAAATGTACCTACCAGGTCTATCAATCGGAATGTTGTTATACCTGTATCTCAATATCCTGTTTTCCTTCGGATCGATGTAAAAACTGTAACCGCCAGCCGTGTTTGAAACCATGGCGCAATACTTTCCGTTGTTCAAGTAATTCATCCAAGGAGTTGGAGTACATGGGCTTGTTATGACATATTCTTTATTCTCGTTAAAATATCCATATTTCATAAAAAATCAACTGTTTTATGGGATTTTATTTTGTTCTGAAAAAGTTTTTTTAAAATAAAAAAAAGAAATTGTATAATTAGTTAATTTTAATACCATTTTCTATAGATACTAGGCACGCAAGCCAAGAGGTTTTTTGTATATGCATGTTCGGGAGAGGTAAAAACATCATTCGTTGGTCCTTGTTCAATAATCGTGCCTTCTTTCATTACAATTACTCGATGCGATAGATATTGAGCCTGCCCGATATCGTGAGTAATGAATAGAATGGAAATTTCATAATCGTCTTGAAGTTGCTTGAACAAGTTCAATACATCAGCTCGGGAGCTAGAATCAATCATGCTTGTTGGTTCGTCAGCAATGAGCAATCGAGGTTTAAACATGAGGGCTCTTGCAATTAAAAGTCTTTGTAATTGTCCTCCACTTAATTGGTGAGGATATCTTCCTAATGTTTCTTTCGGGTCGAGACCAACAGTATCTATGGCTTTAGCAAAAATATTTCTTCGTTCTCGAATGCTAACATTAGGCATTGCATGGTTAAAGGCTTGCCTAAATATATGATCAACCTTGTAAAAAGAATTATAGCAACTATAGGGATCTTGAAAAATGCTCTGTACTAGTTTATAATATTTTTTAATTTTAATTTTCTCAACAGGTCGTCCTCCAAAAAATATCTTTCCCTCAGAAGGTTTAAGAAATCTCATAATTACATTCGCTACCGTGGATTTTCCACTTCCACTTTCTCCAACAAGAGAGACAACTTCGCCCGAATTGATATGGAAAGACACATCTTTGGCGCCGTATGTTATTTTTGTTCTGATTAATCCCGATGTGTATTTCATCGTGAGATGTTCAATTTTCAGAATTTCTTTGTTTTTTTCGTTCGTTTTTATCACCTCTATTCATATAGCCAACATGCTACAGGATTTTCTTTTTTACCGCCTCTAGGATAAAAATAAGGAGGATATTTTTCAGAGCATTTATCCATTCTTTTGGAACATCGAGGATAAAATCGACACCCTATTGGAGGAGAACTCAAGTTTGGAGGTCTTCCAGGAATTCCTTCTAATCTCGTTTCTGCAGAACCGTCTGGATTGAAACTTGCAATAGAATGCATTAATCCCTTCGAATATGGGTGCATTGGATCGTGGATAATGTCGTCCATATCTCCTATCTCTACAATTTTTCCTGCATACATTATAAAGCATTTTGTACAAATTTGAGCAAGCGTTGGCAAATCATGTGAAATAAAGACTATTGTATCAACTACGCCCATTTTTTTTAAATCAAGAAATGTGTCTAGTAATAATTTTTGAGTTGAAACATCTAAAGCAGATGTAGGTTCGTCAACAATAAGCAAGCTTGGATTCCATAATGTAGAAATTCCAACAACAGTCCTTTGTTTCATTCCACCACTAAGTTCGTGAGAATATTTGTTCAATACAGAAGCATCTAGCCCTAATTTTTCAAAGTGAGTAATAACTTTTTCAAACACTTCTTCTCTTGATCTACCAAAACCATTTTTGGGCACTTCAGTATCAACAACAACATTGGACTCACGAGTCTTACTCCTTCTTGGAAGAAACCCAATTCGTTGTCGCATCACATCGTTTATAATTCTCTTAATCTTTTTAACCGGATTTAGAGAATTTTGGGACGCTTGAGGAACATAACCAATTATCTTGCATAATATTTCTTTCCTTAGTTGTTTTTTCTTTTCCAACTCTTTCACGCGTCTTTCCTTTAATTTTTTACGATATAATGCTTTATCTAACTTGCCCTTTTCTTCTATTTTAGGAACATATACGGGAATTTCGTTTACATAGACTTGACCTTCTTCGTGATGTAAAAGAGGCATTAATGTTCCAGTAATTAATTCTGCTAATGTCGACTTACCGCACCCTGATTCTCCAGCTATAGCAACAATATCTCCTTTCTTAACAGTAAACGTAACTCCATCAACAGCGTGAACAACACCAAAGGATCCCCTATAATAGCCCTTTAAATCTTCTATGCGTAAAATATTTTCAACCATATTTTTTCACCAGATTTTATAATAATTCCCTCGCTTTTGGATTGAATGTAGAACTAAAACTTCCGTGTAGATTATATATTATTACCAAGAACAATATTATCAATAATCCTGGTGGTATCCAAATGTGATAATAACCACGGATAATAGCGCCATAATGTTGAGCATCCCATAATAGCGAACCAAGCGTGATATAGTCTTGTTGTCCTAATCCTAACATTGCAATTCCCGCTTCAACTTGAATTGCTATCCCCGTAATTATTACAAAACACAAAAAAACATATGACAAAACATTAGGTAATACTTCGGTAATAGCAATCCTCGTCGAACTTATCCCTGACATCCGGGAAATCTTGATATAATCCCTTTCTTTAATGGATAATACCTGTGCTCGTATCGATCGTGCTGCCCAAGGCCAATTAAAGAGGGCAATTACCCACAATATTGATGCCATCGTTCTTTCTTGGGTTAAAGTGCCAAGTAAGAGAATAAAAGGAATTACAGGAAAAATTAAAATGACATTTGTCACGAATTCTGTAATTTTTTCCACAACACCGCCTATATAAGGACCTACAACTCCAAAAACAATGGCTATCCCAGTGCTAATAATTGAAGCGAGAAAACCAAATCCTATTGAGTTTCGAGTTCCTGTAATCAAAAGATGAAAAACATCCTGACCTGATTGGTTGGTACCTAACCAAAATGTGGAAGAAGGAAATAAATTATCCCCTTGATTAGGGCTTACATCGTTAAAAGGGGGGATTAAAGACCAGATTGTTATTACTAAGCATATCGTCATAAAGAAAATTACGGCCAAGCATTGTCTTCTGTAATTTGTCCACGCAAGCCTTAATCGTTCCTTAAAAGCAGCCCTCAAACTTCTTTTTTCGAATACAATTTCGAAATTATTTGATACGGTTGTATTTGATTTCATTTTATTGATTACCTCCAACCCTAATTCTCGGGTCTATAAACCCATACATTAAATCGATGATGAAATTACCAATAACGATAATTAATATGGTTACGATAAAGGCACCAATGATCAAGTTATAATCACCAGAAACAAACGCTTGAACTATCAATGTACCAAGGCCAGGCCAGAGAAATACGGCTTCGATAATTAGCGTTGCGCCCAGGATTTCATTAAAGCGCAGGTTTAGCCCTGTTAATTGAGGTAACAAGCTATTCCGCATTGCATAACGTCTTAATTTAGACTCAGAGAAACCTAACTTCCTGCAATATAGTATGTAATCTGATTCTTTTTCATAAACCATAAGTGAGCGCATTCCTGTTGCCCATCCTCCCGAAAAACATGTGACCATTACTAAAAACGGTAGCCAATAATATTCAATTAGCTGCGCTAGATTATTAAAATCACCCCAAATTATAGGAGGCGGATATTCACCATATGGGAGCCAGTGAGTCTCGTATACAAAAAAATTTATGAAGACATATGCCATCCAAAAAAATGGTGCTGATTGCATTGCAATGATCAGATAATAGCCGACTTTACTAGCTTTTCCCTTACTGTACCCCGTACGCGCACCAATCCAATTTCCAATGATGAAAGTAATTATCGTAACGGGAATTACCATGAGCAGAGTGTAAGGAATGTAAGGCATTACGATATCAATTACAGGTCGGCCACCATTTGAAAAAGACACGCCTAAATTTCCGTTGAAAAAAAAATCATATAGAAAATAGCCGTACTGGTTAATAAGTGGTTCGTCGTAATGATAATATGCTCTTAACTCATCAATCGCTCTCTGCCACGAATCAGCATCACCTGTAGGGGAAGACAAAAATTGTCTCAAGGGATCTCCAGGAAGTAACCTAGGTATCAAAAACGCCAAAGATATTCCAACGAAAA
>JAFGGO010000037.1 GCA_016930515.1 Promethearchaeota archaeon
CCAAAAGATTTTTGGTTTATTAATATATATTTTCATTTTTAATAAATTTATCTCCTCATTATTAAATATTATCTAATCATATAAAAATTTATAGTTGATAAAGTCTCTCTATTCAAAACTTAAACCTTTGATGCCAAACTTTTAATTCTAAACACGATTTTAATCAATCACATTCTTGTATTATTTTATATTAAAAATATAGATACACATATGAATTTGTTGAGAATAAAAAATTCTTATTTATACATAATCCTTATTTTGACTCTATTTTTTATAGCAACAATACATATAATGATTTTATTTCAAGTAGTCTCATTTGGATTGATTGAATTTTACACCATCACTGCGGGATTCTTGTTTATATTAACTTCGTGTGTGCTTTTTGCTTTACCCAAAAAAGAAGATGAAGAAAATCATACTCTAAAAATTATTTCAAGTAATATTTCTAAAATAATATTAGTTGTTTTGATGATTTTCTCGTTTATAATTCCTCCAATTGATTATACATTTACAATTATTCCTTGGTCACAAATTAGTCCTTTTAATTATTTGAGGGCAATTATATTTTTAATTGGAATTCTCTATATACCCGGTGCCAGTATATACAATATTTTCTTTCATGGAGAAAATATCTTGGAGAAATACAAAATAGAACCGATAATTACAAAATTGGTCTTTTATCCTATGATTTCCCTGAGTTTTTTGGGAATATGCGTTTTAATTTTAGACCAAATTAATCTTGTGGGAGAAATAATTCTTCCTTTACTTTTTATAATATTGCTTGTTCTTGTCCTTTTTGATTTTATAATACAAATTCAAAGTAATATTCGTATAAATTATAAACTCGTGTCATTTGAAATAAATAAAGATACAATAATTCTTTTAAGCTTTATCATTGGTATCTCCATAATAGCTATAGGAATTGCGTTTGGAACGCATTTTATATATACGCCCGACAGTTGGGTGCCTATAGGTTTCGCAAATTATATCGGAAGATCGGATCTAAGTCCATTAACGGATAAAATCCAATACGATACATATCCTCTCTTTTGGAGTTATATTTCTTATGGTTTAAGCATCTTAACGGGACTTCCATTAATCAATGCGAATACAATGATAGTTCCTTTATCGGGGTTATCCATAGCTTCTATATATATATTTGTAAAAGCTTTTGTTCCTGAAAAAAAGAGTAATTATGCTTATATGGCGACTTTATTCATGTATTTAATGGGTGGTTATATCATAGATTATACCTTTTTTTATAAGAATTTCGCCTTATTCTTATTTTTTATTGCTATTGTTCTGTTTAAATCTAATCTAATTTCGGATAAAGATACAACTGATAAAATTGAAAAAGGAAAAAAAGCTATGCATTGGAAACTATTGTTTCTTTCAGCTTTTTTCCTTTTCATTGCCTATACTACTTATATCATTCCTTTTTTAATGGCTTTAATCTTTCTAAATATCCTTAGTTTTTCCTCCGAGCGTGAAATTCGCATCAAATCCTTTAAAAATTTGACTTATCTTATTGGAATATTATTAATTTTGTTTATAATATTTGATTTTATCACAAATTTCTATTTAAGTGAAAGTATCTTTTCAAAACTGACATATTATACAAATTCAACGAGTCTTGAGAATCTAATTTCTCTAATTCCATCCTTATATATGTTTATCATTTGCCTGTGTGTATTATTATTGTATCACTTTCTATTTTATTTTATCTTTAAAAAGTACCGTTTTAATTCAAATTTGCTTTCTAAAACACGGAACAAGCTCAATAACAAGAATTTCTATTTTTTAATTATCCTATTTATCATAATTTTATTTATAGTGTTATTAATTGGATTAATTTTTGATAATCAAGCTTCAAATTCGTTCTTCTTTTTATATAGCTACGATGTAATTTTAGGATTTCAATATGTAGGTCTTTTTTGTTTGATTGTTTTTTATTTTTGTCTTGGAACGGATTTCGTAAAAATGAATAAGAATTTGATAAAATCATTAATTAGCTTAGTTCTTGTAATCGTTTTATTAGCTTCTCTCCTTATTTTTGTTGAATGGATAAAAAGTAGTGATGGAACATTAAGCAACCTATCAGATTACGATCTTATGCGAATCAATGTTTGGTTTAATAGAACTATAATATATACTTTTCCTCCTTTATGCATTTTAGGTGTTATAGGAGTTTATCAAGCCAAAAATAGACCGATTATGAACACAAATAAAATTAAGACAAAAATGCTCAAATCTCGAATTACTTTAATTACAGCTTTTGTTTTTTTTGGAATTTTAACTAATTGCAATTGGACGGTTGGAACAAATAATAATTTAAACCAAGAGGAAATTCAAACCTTGGGATGGATATCAGAAAACTTACCTTATTCTTCAAGAATACTTATCAATAATGATTATTATTTACAAACTGGAATTAAAAGTTTAACCTATTGTAAATACTGGTTTCTTGAGAGTTGTTTTAATAAATCCTTATACGAAAAACCCGAATTTGACCAGAGAATAAACTACTTAACGATATTACATATAGAATATTTTTTAGCATCATCTGACTTTGAAATGATTTATACCAATGGTACAGAGTTTATAGAAAATTTCTATAATATTACGGTTTATCAAAACAATAAATATACATTATATATGCACCAGTTTACAGTTTAATCCAAAAAAGTCTATATAATTTTACTTTTGATAAAATATAAACAGAATTTGATTTTCTAAATTCATTAATTCATTATTTACATTAGAAAAAATCCTTCTTGGTTAAATTAAAAAATCAAATAATATTTAAAACAATATGAAAATCTTGTTAATCAATCTACCGAGATATAACGGGATATCGGTGACAAGAGAAGGTCGTTGCGAGTTACTTGCACCATATCGAATAGACCCTCCTGCAACCCTCCTCATCATTGCATCGATTTTAAGAGAAAAAAATCACGATATAGAATTCATAGATGCTAACGGATTAAACCTAGATTACTCATATGTTAACAAGTTTTTTAAAAAGAGATTTTTTGATGTAGTTATCTTTACTTTTGCTGCAAAAATATCGGATTATGAATTAAAAATATGTGAAATCGTTAAGGGAGCAAATCCCGAGTGTATTACTATTGGATATTCTTGGTATGGTAAATATTTTTACCAAGAGATCTTATCTGAATATCCAAACCTTGATATTCTAATGATTGAAGACCCTTTTTCGATAATTGAAGACCTTATAACTACAATAGAAAATAAAGGTGAACTTAACAATATCGGAGGGATTTCATATAGAAATAGCAATAAAAACATAAAAATAAATCGAGAGCTAAAAAAAAGGGTTAAAATAGAGGATTTACCATTACCCGCCTACGATCTCGTTAAATCTTTCCAGAATTACCATATATTTTCACCTCTGTTGCGCCCTTACGCGTTAGTATACGCAGGGAAGGGATGTCCCTATAGTTGCCAGTATTGCCTCGTTGCAAATACGAAATATAGTAGCAGGACCGCTGATAGCATAGTAAAAGAGCTTAAATACCTCCAAAACGAAAAATGCGTCAAGTATGTCTGGTTTTTCGATGAAATTTTCACCCTCAATCGAAAAAAAATTATTGAAATGTGTGTAAAAATAAAAAAGGAAAAGATTAAGATTAAATGGTTTTGCGATTCGAGAGTAGAACTCGTTGATTTAAAAATGCTGAAAATGATGAAAAAAGCAGGTTGTATCGGTATTTCTTATGGTGTAGAATCAGGAAGTCAAAAAATCCTAAATTCAATGAATAAAGGAACGAAGGTTTCACAAGCTATGCAAGCATTGCAATGGACGAGAAAGGCTCGCATTCCCATTCAATTGAACTTATTATTGGGTTACGTGGGGGAAAATGAAGAAACTCTAAAGGAAACCGAGATTTTTGTAAAAAATACACTTCCCGAAATCCTCCAAATCTCAAAGATTTCCCCGATGTTTGGATCAGAATTTGTAAAATTATGTCTAAAAAATCAATGGATCGACGATAGATCTTCCTGGAAAGAAAAACTGAACGCATCCCCTTCTGATCTAAAGAATTATCCTCCTCTCTCTTTAGATTTAGATAAAGAAATTAAAAAATTAAGAAAAATTCTCAGATTTAATCCAAAATGGTGGATAATTACCCTTTTTACTCTATTAAGGAATAAAGATTTAATCTTACCAGTTGTGGGTGCTTTTTTAAAACATTCAAGTTCGATAAATTTGATATAATTATGAAATCCCCTCTTAAATATAGGATTAGATCGAATGGGATATGATATGAATTTATTCACACACTCATAAAATTCTTATGAGGAACGCTTATGAAAGTATATTTAGTCACGGAAGGGTCTTCCATTATTGGTCTTGGACATGTAATGCGAATATTATCTTTAAGTCAAGCGTTTGAGGCTAAAAAAATAATTCCAAATATGATTATCAATAGTGATGATTCTGTCTCTCAACTTCTAATAAAGAAAAAAGGATTTTTATTCGATTGGATTGAGGAGCAAGAAAGATTTTTGAGTATGATAAAGAATTCTGATATGATTATAATTGATTCTTATTTAGCTCCTCGAAAAATTTATGAAGAAATCTCTTTAATTACAAGATTTCCCGTTTATATCGACGATAATATGAGGTTTGATTACCCTCCTGGAATAATTATAAATACTGGATTACACGCAATAGATTTAAATTACCCAAAAAACACTTCAAACACTTATTTATTAGGTCCAAAATATAGCATTTTAAACAGTACTTTTTGGAATCCTCCAAAGAAAGTCATAAATAAGCATATATCCTCTATACTGATTACTATAGGTGGTACTGATGTTAGAAATCTCACTCCAAAAATTTTAGCCTTTATCAACGAAAAATTTCCAAAATTGTATAAGAAGGTAGTAATTGGTAAAGGGTTTCAAAACATAGATGATATTAAATGCCATCAAAGCGATACTACTGAACTAATTTATTTTCCAACTCCATTGGATATGAAGAATTTAATGTTAACTACTGATTTGGCTATTAATGCGGCAGGCCAAACATCTCACGAATTAGCATGTGTTGGTATCCCCTCAATATGCATTACTGTGGCTGATAATCAAGTTTTAAGTGCTAATAAATATTCGGAAATAGGTATAAATTACCACGCTGGATGGTATCTCGATAAAAATTTATTAGAAAATATCTTGAAAGGTTTTATATATTTAAGCGATCAGATAATAAGGAAGAAGATGAGTCAAATCGGGAGGAACACGATTAATTCTACCGGAAGCAAACAAGTTATTGAATATTTACTAAGGAGATTTTAAAATGAACAATTAAAAACATACAGGTTCATTAGACCTACTTAAAATCCGAGGAATTATTAGTCATTCTTCTTGTTTATTTCATCCTTCAAGCTTTCTCTATAACTTGAAATTCTAAACAATCCAAAAACAAAGTTTAAATCTTTTCTTGTCAATTCCTTTGATATTATCAAAAGAACGAGAAATACTCCAAGAGCTAACCCCGCATTTACAATTAAAAATAGAAGATCGTTTAAGAACAATGGTATGTTTCTTATGGTAAAATACATGACAAATGACACCAAGATCGAAATTACTCCAAACCCGATGTGATAAAAAGTCTTTTTATTGTAATCAATACCTATTTTATGTGAGAAATAACGGTAAAAAAAGATATCGGGCATCCATATAAATAATGTGATGAACGCCAGACCTACACCTCCTAATCCCATCATTTTTATTGAAAAAAATTCTGTAGGGACAACTATTATCACGCTGATGACATAAAATACGGCTTTTACAAAATTATATTTTGAATAAAGCCCTTGTCTCTTGCTAGGGATCAAGTGGGCCATGTAGGGATTGGAAATTCCCACGATATAAGGAACGATTATTAAGATGCTCAAATAGGGCGCAGAATTCACATATTCAGGGAGTATTAACTGTAAAAGTATCACACTGTTAGGCAATATTACAATAACAAGGGCCATAAAAAGAATGGAAGAATACTTTTCCACGAAATGGGTCATTTCCTTGATGTCTTCCGTTTTTCCCGTTTTAAAGCTTTCTGGGAAATACGAACTGAATAATAAATAAATTTGGGCTGATATGAGAAAAAGAAAATTGACAACATTTTTGTCAATAGCGTAATAATCTTTTAGAGCATCATCACCTTGGGATCCTCCTATGAATAAACGCCCCAAGTTTAAAATAATCGCATTGGCAACAAAATAGAGAATTAATGGTCTTGCGGCTTTTAAGAATTTTTTTATAATTGTCCATTCTATTTTTTTTAAAACAAACTCTCCCCTCGATATAAAAAAGATCAACACCACCTTCACGCTCCCGGCAAATATCATGGAAATTCCTATTAGTTCCAATGGAATGTTCAATCTATTGTAGTTTAATATGACTATAAGCGATAAACTGTCGGTAATGATGTTTGCTGTAAAATCAATGAGAGAATACTTAATCATTTTCTTCTTACTTTCCAGATTTACCATCCACGGCATGCTAATGTGAATTATCATAATGTATACAACATTTAAAATCAAAAAGACGAGCGTGGTCTGGGAAAATCCCGCGAAAAATGCGAAAATTATTAATGGAACGAAACTAGAAAGAACAATCGTGGTCTTTAATAAAACTAACACGCTAAAATAACTTTCAAAATCCTTATCTGCGTTGTGTTGCGTGTATATCGAGGCAAAACCCAAGTCGATAAACATGGAAAAGAGTCCTATCACGGTTCCAACATATGCAATGATCGAATATTCTGAAACGAAAGTCCTTAGTAATAAATAATTAACAAATAAGTGATAAAAATTATATCCAAGGTTAAGAGCGATTCTCGTGAAAAACTTTTCTCTCATATTAGCCAAAATTTTTTCTCATAAAATAATCTTTTCAATCTTATTCTTTAAAAGATCCCTATTAAAATCGTGCCATTTTCCGACATATCTTATATATCCTTATTCTCGTTTATGGGAAAATAAATATTTTATTGAATATTTTTAACTTAAACAACGAAATTATTTCACAATTTCAATGAATGGTTTTATTACAAAGGCAAAATCTGCATTTAAATTTTTTCAATACTTAATGTATAATTTTAAGGAGTATAGGTACATTAAAAAATTATTTAAAAATGCTAGCCGAACGAAAGAACTCGAAGGAAAATCAATAATTATTAACACTGTTAGATCATATAAAGGAATCTTAGATAGAGAGTTATTTTTAGGAAAGATTTTGGCCTTAAATGGTTCAGAAATTGTGATACTTTTAGACGATGGTGTATTTAAACATTGGGATACGGTTCAAGTGACGCAATTCCCTCACATCCTCAAAATTAACGAATTTCCGCTGAATCCAATTCGAACAAGCATTAATAGTTTCAAATTTCTTATTTACAATCTCTACTTGAAATTCATGCAAAAAATTGCCCTTTACGCCTTTATGGACGAGAATATTAGATTTATTAAATATAGCATTGTCAAGGGCAAGATCAATCCTAAATTATGGAAAAATTATACGAGTGTTGCTGAAGCCTCAACAATTAGGTTTTTTGAAGATAGCAATTTGGATTTTTCACATGAAAAAATTAATCATTACTACAAATTATCCTTACTGAACGCTCTCATAAGCAGGGCAATGGGACAATATGTGTTTGAAACGCTTAAACCAGATTATTTTTTAACTTCTCACGGCATCTACTCCGCTTGGGGTCCAGCTTACGACTATCTGAAAATTAAACAAGTCCCCTGCTATACTTACATAGGTGGAAACACGCATACACAAAACTCAACCGATATTTATTTAACTGACGCGTCTGCTCAATCCCTATCAACTGACAAATTTTGGCAAGAATTTCGTAAAAACTCTCTTACTGAAGATCAAAAAACCAAAGCTATAGCGTTCCTAAATAATAGAAGCCAAGGATCTGTCGTCGATCTCAAACTTTATTATCAAGGCGTAAAAAAAATATTTACTGTAGATAAAAACGATGGATACAAGTATCATATCGCATTGTTTCCAAATCTAATATGGGAGGGAAATCTGAATGAGAAACATGTGATCTTCGATGGTTATTTAGATTGGATCTTCTCAACGATTAATTATGCGAAAAATAAGAAAGACACTAAATTTTACATAAAAGCACATCCAGGTGAATTATTATTTTCCAAAGAAAATCAGCGAATTGTTAACATAATCAAGCGAAATATGGATCTTTCTGATTGCAAAAATATCGAACTCATACCTCCTGAAACCAAGGTCGATGTGTATGCCTTTTTAAAAAGCGGAATTGACCTGGCAATCGTGTATGATGGATTGTTAGGTGTTGAAATTCCTTTTTTAAAGATCCCTACTATTGTTTGCACTAAAGGAGGCTTTTCTTCGGTCGATGGTGTTAATGTCCTGCTTTCTGATAAGAAAGAATATTTCTATTATCTTGATAACATCAACGAACTTTCTTCTAAATTTCTAGAAAATTACGATTATCATCTCGAAAACATTTTAAAGTTTGTTTATTGGTATATTTATGAAAATTCATTGTCTTTACCCGTGATAGATCTAAACGCGAGGTCTGGAACTAATTTATTACAAGTAAAAAAGAAAGACTTGATAATTCAAGAGAAATTAAAGAAAAAATTCTTATTATAGATCTCTTTAAATTAAAAAATATGGAAAATAAACTCTAATGTGTTTATTTTTCTTTTAAATTCACATGAGTTGGTAACGCTAAATAACTATCGGGATTTTCCAAGTTCCAGGGGGGATTTTTAAGCCGCCAAATACCAGATACATTTTCAAAAATTTGGTTATTCCAAAACTTCTCCATGATGTCCCAGAATTCTTTATGGGTGTATCCCATTAATTTTATGAAATCGTCTAATGTTTTTTGATCTAATCTATGGTCGTATTTCATCACTAATCTAATGCCTTCTTCTCTCGTAATCTTGCCCTTTCGAATCCATCTACACGCAATATCAGTTGCTCGAGCGAATCCGAATTTCGGATATTTCATCCATATATGAGAGAAATATGCTAATGAGTCTATTTGCCCGTATTCTTCGATCGTACCTTCTCTTAGCCATTCGTGATGCAAATCCTTAAATCCGTATCTTTTTGCTATTAACATATTATGTTCATCGTCCCAAGGTACATAATAACTCAAGAATATTGGTTCTGGATTCACACGATCTAACTCTTCTTTACTTGGCAAAATTACGGAATTAACCTCGGTTTTATGCAAACCTCTTTGGATCCAAAATTCCTCTATTCTCGAGCTTAGTTTCTCCCCTGCGGAACTATGACCTGCTTCAATGAACTTTTTAGCGCTATAATCTTCTGTTTCGGAAGTACCATATTCAAAAGCAGAATTTTCCCCAAAAACGATTAAGGGAATGTTAAATGCAATAGATAATTTGAAAGGAATGGTGTATATTGCCGCTTCGACGAAACGCAATGGTTCACCTAACTCTTCAAATCCTATTTTTGTCGCTTTTTTAAATGTGGATATGCTAATATTAAATACATAAAGATCGCATCCAAAGGCTACGGTTAAATTGTTCAAATTATGCTTGCCGACTTCCGAATGAGTAAATGGGTCGTTAACGCATACAAGAAGTGGGTTCATACCCAAGCGTTCTTTCATCGTGTATGTGATAAAATGACTATCTTTTCCTCCCGAAACAGCAATTATGCAATCGTAATTTCCATCAGATTTCCTGTGTTTATCACATAATTGCTTTAATTCGTCAAAACGCTTGTTATAATCTATAAGCCTTTTTTTTTCGTTATTCAAACAAGCCTGACAGATGCCTTCTTCGTTAAAAATGATATGCGGGCGCGTGTCTGGAATGACGCATTTTTTGCAATATTTCATGATAGCTATCTGTTTTGAAATTTAGGTATTTAATGAAAAAGATTGATGGATTATAAATTTTCATAAATTGTCATAACGAGTATAACTAAATAAACCAGCTTTATCCATTATATCTGTTATAAGTAGTATTTATTACAAATTAATTATTATATTATAGAAATAAACTAATGAATTTACTATTTTTAAGGGAATAGCCTAATGGATTATCGTATTAGATACTGTAAAAATTGCGTGATGCCTGAAACAAAACCAGATCTATACATTGATGAAGATGGAATCTGTAATGCGTGTCGTAGCTATATGAACAGAAAAGAAATCGATTGGAAAGCAAGAAAAGACGAATTACTGAAGATTCTCGAAAAATATCGGTCAAAAGATGGTTCTAATTGGGATTGCATCATTCCTGTAAGCGGTGGAAAGGATAGCCACTTTCAAACGATAAGAATGCTCGAATTAGGGATGAATCCATTATGTGTCACAGCTACGACTTGTGACCTTTCTGATATTGGAAGAAAAAACATCGAAAATATCAAAAATCTTGGCGTCGATTATATTGAATTTTCGCCCAATAAACAAATCCGCAGAAAACTCAATAAAATTGGCTTGAAACAAGTTGGAGACATTTCGTGGCCTGAACATGTGGGCATCTTTACAATGCCCATTCAGGTTGCCGTTCAATACAATGTTCCACTTATTGTATGGGGTGAAAATTCTCAAAACGAGTATGGTGGTCCTGCTGCAGATGCTGAGAACAATGTGTTGAATCGAAGGTGGTTGGAAGAATTTGGAGGTCTTTTAGGTCTACGTGTTTCTGATTTGATAGGGATGGATGGAATAAAAAAGAATCATTTAATCCCTTATGTTTATCCATCAGACGAAGAACTACAACGAGTTGGTGTTACTGGCATTTTTCTTGGTTTTTACATTCCTTGGGATGGATATTCAAACGCATTAATCGCACAGGGATATGGTTTTACAACCTATCATATGACAATTGAAGGATCGTGCGTGAATTACGAAAATTTAGATAATCATCAAACTGGAATTCACGATTATTTTAAATACCTGAAGTTTGGATTCGGTCGGGCAACTGATTTGGCTTGTTTGCATATTAGAAGAGGGCGCATAACTAGAAAGGACGGATTGGAATTAGTAAAACGACACGACGGAAAATTTCCATGGACATATCTTGGAAAACCTATTGAAGAAATTTTATTACCACTTGATATTACATTAGAAGAATTCGTTAAAATATGCGACAGGTTTACTAACAAAAAGCTTTTCAAATGTGATTCCACTGGTAGACTCATAAAAAACCACGATGGAAATCTGACTAAAATTAACTACGACAATATAGATGCCTAAATTATTGATTTTGGTGGATATATAACGAATCGTACATTAATTATCGATTATAATATGGGAAATATTGACTCTATTTGCAGGGCTATAGAGGAATGCGGAGGAGATCCTATTGTTTCTAATAAACACGAGGAATTTGAATTAGCTTCTCGAATTATCTTGCCTGGCGTCGGATCGTTTGATAAAGCAATGCAAAATATAGATAAATTCGAATTGAAACCAATCCTCAAGGAACAAGTGTTAGAAAAAAAAAAACCTTTATTGGGAATATGTTTGGGAATGCAGATACTTGCTGTAAAAGGTACTGAGGGTGGAGAAACTGAAGGCCTTGGGTTTATTGATGGTGAGGTTGTGCTCCTGAAACCTGAGAACCACGCAACAAGAATTCCTCATGTGGGTTGGAACGAGGTACATTTTGAAAAAAATTCTCCTTTATTTAATAACCTTCAATCGGGAAGAGACTTTTATTTTGTACATAGTTATCATTTCAACTGCGAAAAAGAAGAAAATATTTTAGCAATAACACCCTATTGCGGAAAGTTCGTTTCAGTAGTAAACGAAAAGAATGTATATGGCGTTCAATTCCATCCCGAAAAGAGTCAATTAGCTGGATTTGAAATATTAAAGAATTTCCTAGACTTATAGGTGCCCAAAATGCTTAAAGTACGAATTATGCCGACCTTGTTATATAAGGACACTACTCTCGTAAAAGGGGTGAGTTTTGATAGTTGGAGGCGAATTGGATATTTAATGCAAGCTATTAAAGTTTACAACATCCGACAAGTTGACGAGTTGGTTTTTATGGATATAACAGCTACAAAGCAATCCAGAGCTCCTGATTTTAATCTAGTTGATGATTTCGCCGATGATTGTTTCATGCCACTAACCGTAGGTGGTGGTATTAAAACTATAGATGATGTTAGAAAATTACTTGCAAAGGGCGCCGATAAAGTGTCCGTTTGTACTTCAGCTGTCATTAATCCAAGTTTAATCAGTAATATTGCCTCCGAATTTGGTTCGCAATGTGTTGTGGTTTCTATTGATGTTAAAAAACACGAAAATGGAATATACGAGGTATTTACCGAAAGTGGAACAAAGCCTTCTGGATTGGATCCCTTAGACTTTGCAATAGAAATGGAAAATCGAAACGCAGGAGAAATTTTGCTAACTTCGATAGATCGAGATGGCACGATGAGCGGATACGATATCGATTTAATTAAAAGCGTTGCAAATTCGGTATCAATACCTGTTATTGCGTCTGGTGGTGCTGGAAATTATCAACACATGTTGGAAGCTATTAAAATAGGTAATGCGGATGCCGTTGCAGCTTCGAGCATATTTCATTTTACTGAGCAGACTCCGCTTGAGGCAAAATATTATTTAAAAGATAAGGGAATTAATGTTAGGCTTTATAAGTAGCTCCTAAATAAAAAATCAAATGATTTACCCCTTCTATATTTTTTAAACTTAGATTCATAAAAGTTGCAATTTAATAATTGATTAAAATTTAAATGAAATGAAGAGTTTCACATTAATATGTCCCAGGAAAACGAGAAAAAAGGAACTTGGTTCGGAGATTTTGGTATTCAATACACTGTAAGGAACAAGATCGTTCCAGAAAAATTAGTACCTTTTTACAAGAGAATTTTGAAAGATTTAGATGTCCAGAAAATCTTAGAAGTGGGTTGTAATCGAGGACATAATCTAAACGCCATTTCTTATTGTGGGCAATACGATTTATATGGTATTGACATCAATCCTTACGGTATACTCCTCGCCAGAGACAACAATAAAGAAATATCATTCACGGTGGGAAATATATTTGACATCCTCTATAAAGATAATTTCTTTGACCTCGTGATGACCGTTGGAG
Organism: Promethearchaeota archaeon; assembly: GCA_016930515.1. Taxonomy (GTDB): domain Archaea; phylum Asgardarchaeota; class Lokiarchaeia; order Sigyniarchaeales; family SOKP01; genus FT1-020. Next base: position 13,140 of record JAFGGO010000037.1, read on the forward strand.
TACTCATCCACATCAACCCAGAGCAGTTGAAAATCGCTATTAGCGAAATCTTGAGAGTTTCAAAAAAATACTTTCTCATGATGGAATACAATTACGATTTTGATGAGTTTGAGAAAGTTCCATATAGAAATAATGTTGGTCTCTGGAGAGGTAACTTTAAAAAATTAGTTCTGGACAATTTTAATGTCAAACTCGTATCAGAAGGCGAAACCGGTCCAGAAGAAGGTTTTGGTGATAAAAGAGGATATTTCTTATTTGAAAAACAATAATTTTCTTGTTTATTATTGATTAAAAATTTACTTTTTATATTTGGAATTATTAATCATGAGTAAGAATAAGATTGGAGTAATTGTTCAAGCGAGAATGGGATCCACGAGGCTCCCCGGCAAGATTCTAAAAATCTTACACGAGAAAGAACGAGTAATCGATATATTAATTAAAAGACTCAAGTTAAGCAAAAAATTAGACGAGATCATTATTGCCACAACTCCTGATATTAAAAACGAAGCTATTATTGAAGTTGCTACAGAACACGAAGTGAAATCATTCGTGGGCGATGAAGACAATGTTTTGTCAAGATATTTTTACGCAGCTAAAAAATTTAATCTAGATGTAATCATACGAATCACTTCGGATTGTCCATTCGTAGATCCAATGATCCTTGACGATATGATAAATTTTTTTCAATCAAACAACTATGATTATGTGAGGAATGTTGACGAAACTACAAATTTCCCACGTGGGTTTGAGATTGAAATCTTTTCGAGTAAAGTTTTAAGCGAAATTTTCACCGAGGCCAAAACCAAGCCAGAAAAAGAACACGTAACTTACTATATCTACACACATCCTGAAAAATTCACAATGTTCTCTTATAATATTGAGAAATTAAAGAAAATTGATAATCTAAGACTTACTATCGATGAAGAAGCCGATTTAAAGATGTGTAGAGAAATATATAAAAGATTGATTGAAAAACAAAAACCTGTTGATTTTTCAATCTTCGATATCGTTAAGATCGTGGAAGATTCGCCTGAACTAATGGAAATTAATAAATCTGTTCAACAAAAAAAAGTTTAAAACGAAATCGCTCTTGATGTTAAGTGATGTTATTATTATTATTCTAATATCTATTAAGTTTGAAAAAGTATGACATTATGATGAAAAACATTAGTCTTGGAAATAGAAAAATAGGAAAAAACCAACCCGTATTCGTAATTGCCGAAGCGGGAGCGAATCACGATCGAAACTTGAATCAAGCAAAAAAATTAATTGAGATCGCAGCAGATGCCGAAGCAGACGCCGTAAAATTCCAAACATATTCTGCCGAAACGCTTTATTCGAAAAAAACGACGACACCTGATTATTTGGAGGGCAAAATGGAACAAGAATCGGTCTGGCAAATGATAAAAAATATCGAATTACCGCGTGAATGGCAAGGAGAACTTGCGGATTATTCTCGTTCTCACGATCTAATCTTTCTTTCAACACCATTTGACTATCAAGCAATCGAAGAACTCGAGGCCCTCAATGTTTTAGCTTATAAAATCGCATCCTTTGAGATCGTTGATTTACCGTTTCTAAAAAAATTAGCGAGAACAAAAAAACCGATAATTCTTTCAACGGGAATGGCAAGCATGGGGGATATTGAAGACGCAATCAACGCAATTCACGAGGAAAAAAACAACGAGATCGCTCTCTTGCATTGTGCAATAAATTACCCTCCTCCCTTCAAAGATCTCAACCTTAACGCAATAAAAACCCTTAAAAAAGCGTTTCAACTTCCTGTGGGATATTCTGATCATACGATGAGTACAACTATTCCTGCCGTTTGTGTTGCTTTGGGCGTCTCAATCATCGAAAAGCATTACACCATAGATCGCTCTCTAAAAGGTCCGGACCACAAATTTGCTCTCCAACCACTTGAATTAAAAGAAATGGTAAAAAATATCCGAGAAACTGAAATGTCTCTTGGTAGCTCAATAAAATTCATGCCAAATTCAGAAAAAAACTTGTACACTCTTGCTCGAAGAAGTATCATTGCCGCAAGGCATATACCTAAGGGTAAATCAATTCAGAAAGAAGACATTGTTATAAAACGCCCGGGATATGGTATTTCCCCAAAATTCTTGGATATAGTGATCGGGAGACCAGCAAGGACAGATATTGAAGAAGACGATGTAATAACATGGGATTTGATATAACCTTGGTTAAAAATATTCACTTTGGAGTTAAATTATCTACAAATCAATTTGAACTTCTTAAGGAGATATATGAAAATAGAAATATTATTGATTTTTTAGAAGTAATTCTTCCTTGTGACTTTTCAAAACACGATTTATTTAGAATAAAAGATTTAAGTTTACCTTATTCGATCCATTTACCTCACAGTAAATATGGAATAGATTTTGGGAGTATAGAAAGTCAAGAATCCAATTCCGCTCTTATTGAAAAAATAAATTCAAATTTGAAAATATTCAATCAATTAAAGCCACTTTGCTATATTTTACACCCAGAATCAGGAGATATTGATTTATCGATTCAAAATATAAAAAAATTGAAAATAACCCCATTAGCGATAGAAAATATGCCATATAAATCAATTTTTGGTGGCTTTTTATTAGGGTTCAGTGCCAAAACAATCAGTAAATATTTTCAAGTTATTCCTAATTTAGAGTTCTGCTTCGATTTAAACCACGCAATTAAAGCCGGATTATCTAATCATAATATGAATTACCAAAAATTATTTAAATCTTTCGTCAATCTTAAAAAACCCATTCTTTATCATATATCAAATGGAAATTTAGATATTGAATTTGACGAACACCTTCCACTGATATTCGGACAATATGATCTATCGAAAATCAAGCATTTTTTATTAGAACAAAATTCGCTTGTTTTTCTAACTTTTGAAACACCTCGAACTAGTGAAAAAGGAATAATGGATGATTTAAATAACATAAAACAATTTATAAGATCTTAAAAGTATAAAAAGAATTAATTATGAATATTGAAAAAAAAGCTATTACAGTCATACCTGCAGAGAAGGAAAATAAAACTCATTCAAAAGGAGTATGGACAATTTTTAATGAAGATATTGGATATAAAATTTTAACTACGAAAGAAATTCCTTATGAAGATCATTTAAAATGGTGGGATCAAGTTTTTAATGATGAATATATCTATATCATTCAATTTAAATCAGAAATCTGTGGATATATTCGTTTAACAAAAAAGCATACAAGTACAAAAGAAAAACATGAAATTAGCATTGCAATTAGTAAAAAATATCAAGGTACTGGTTTAAGTCATACTGCTTATTCCCTTTTTGAATCAGAAATGAAGAAATTTGGAGTAACTCAAATAATAGCTAAAACTCATTATGAAAATGCAAAAAGTCAACATTTTTTTGAAAAGATTGGATTTGAAAAATCTTATATAAAATTTTCAAAAAATATCTAATTTAAATTATTTCCTATAATAAGTAATTATTTTTTCTATAGCGTTAATGACATCATATACATCTTCATCGTTCATTTTTGGAAAGATAGGAATAGATAATATCCGAGGAAATAACCATTCTACATTTGGAAGCATCCCTATCTTATATCCAAAATTTTTTTGATAAAACGAGTGGTAGTGAACAGGGATGTAATGAACATTGACGCCGATATTTTCTTCTCTTAAAGCGTTAAATATATGGTCTCTATCTACTTTCAAGTTTTGCGTATCTATTTGAATCACATATAAATGCCAAGAATGTTTTATATCTGGTATTCTATAAGGGATCGTGATCTCATTTATGGATTGAAGCTCCCTATCGTAGATTTTTACTATTTCTCTTCTTCTCCTCTGAAACGAGTCAAGCTTTTTAAGTTGATGTATGCCCAAGGCAGCGTGTAGTTCGCTTAAATTATATCGGTATCCTAAATATTGCATATCGTATTCGTAACCCCCAGATTTTCCAAACCTCTTTTCAGCGTCCCTGGTAATTCCGTGCGTTCTATACATGAGTAATCTTTCGTATAAATCATCATCGTTCGTTGTAACCATCCCTCCCTCTGCAGTTGTTATGTTTTTGACTGGATGAAAGCTAAAAATTGTCATGTCGCTGATATTTCCTATTTTTTTACCCTTATATTCGGCGTCTATTGCGTGAGCAGCGTCTTCTATAATCTTCAAGTCGTGATCTTCGGCAATTTCGAGAATCTCGTCCATTTCGCATGGTTGGCCCGTAAAATGTACGGGTATAATTGCTTTTGTTTTTGGAGTAATTTTTTTCCTTATTTCTTTTGGATCAATATTATATGATTCTTTATTTATATCCGCAAGAACTGGTGTTCCGCCTCGATAAACCACGCAATTTGCAGAAGCAACGAATGTAAGAGGTGTTGTTATTACTTCGTCTCCTGGATTTATTTCGATACTAGATGCGGCCACATGTAATGCAGCAGTCCCTGAGTTAACTGCCACGGCGTGTTTTGATCCTCTAAATTCCTTGAAATTCTCTTCAAAAAGCCTCATCTTTGGTCCTGTAGTGATCCAGTTCGACTTTAGGACCTCAATTACTTCGTTTATTTCCGCTTCGTCGATCCATTGCGTTCCATAAGGCAAAAAAGTCTCTCTTATAGGCGATCCTCCTTCGATTGCAGGTTTTTCCACTATTTTTTTCCCTCTTGTTTAATTAACCAATTCTCTAATTTTAAAATACCTTCTTTTAACGATGTTTTGGCCGTCCAATCCATTAATATCTTGGCTTTGGTGCTATTACATGTTAATTTCATTATTTCCGATTGTGGGTGATGGTGTTTGACATGTTCTATTTGATCCTTATTTTCAACTATCAAAAACGCTAAATCATTGATGGAGATATCTTCACCCGTCCCAGCATTAATGATTTCTCCCACACATTTATCAGATTCAGATGCTTTGAAAACAAAGTCGGCGCAATCTTCGACATATAATAGATCACGTGTTTGGGTTCCATCTCCAAAAATCTTTAATTTCTCGTTTTTTAATTTCAAGTTCACGAAAATTGAAACGACTCCGCCTTCCATGTTCGTTTTTTGGAATGGACCGTAAGTATTAAATGGTCTAAGTATTACAATAGGTACTTTTAAGCCGTAATAATAAGATAAAGCTAACTCTTCGGCGGCTAATTTAGAACCGGCATATGGTGATGCTGGCTTAACTGGGTGCATTTCATCAATTGATTTGTTTGAATCTGCAAGATCATATACCATACATGTTCCCATTAGAATTACCTTTGTATTGTATTTTCTCGCTGCTTCTAAAATATTATATGTGCCGATAACATTGTTTTCAAACGCTTTTTCTGGAAAATCAAGACTTTCTTGAACATTTATTTGTGCTGCAAGATGAATACAAATTGAAAAATTATATTTAGAAAACAGGTTTTCGATAATTTCTTTTTTTCTTATATCTTCAATAACAATCTCTTTCAATCTATAAATATTACGAAATTCTGATAAATTTTCACTATTTCCATTACTTAGGTTATCAATAACAACTACATCATAATTATTTGACAAGAATTTTTTTACAACCCACCTTCCGATAAATCCTGCTCCACCAGTGATTAATACACTCATAATTATACCTTATTAGTGTTATATTATTTTTTTTTTAATTAAAAAATCCTTTATTTCTTTTTTTGACAAAAAGGGTCCTTCAGCAGAATTAAAAGGAAGAGTCTCATCAAATTTTTTAACATTCTTATATTTTGAAAAATTAATTAAATCTACCAAATCGTTTAATTGAGGGATAACATTATACATTTCATCCATTTCAAATGTTCTTTTTGCCTCTTCAATAGAAAAAAGTTCTTCATATAATTTTTCTCCAGTAAGAATTCCTATTTCTTCTATTTCAATATCATTCTGAGGTTTTTGATATATATTAGAATA
>JAFGGO010000038.1 GCA_016930515.1 Promethearchaeota archaeon
AATACAAAGCAACAAGCTTTTGGTATTTCATTTCTAATATAGGTGATAAAATTTGGCTAAAAAGGAGTTATTCATTAAACGCGTTTACGAGTTTGTTAACGAGCTGAAAATTCCGCTAATTGATGAGAGAGTCTACGACCGAGTGAGCGTCGGAGGCAGCATGGTAAGTGTCATCTTTAAATTTGAAGAGGACGAATCCGTCATCAGGGGTTTTCTTGGATTGGCAGAGTATTTCCACACGGTAATAATCAAGCAAAAGGACCAATTCATCATTCCTCATCAAAACATGGTCTTTAAATTAATTAGCGCGTGAGACATAGATCCTTTTTTTTACTTTTCTTTTTATTTTTAAATTAAATTAAGAGATAGATCGCAGGATAGAAGGTTGAATTTAATGCCCAATATAATTATAGAAGGACCCATAATCGAAAATATTGAAATCAAAAGAACTTTAGTCAAGGATATAACTGAAATCGTAGAAAAAGCTTATGGCATTCCAAAAGAACACATAATCATAACAATCAAGGAATTTTCTCCCGAAAATGTGGGTGTTGGAGGAGAATTAATTTCCGATCGTAGAAAATAAAATAATTTTTTTCAATTCTATTTTTTAACAAAGATAAATAAGCATCTGAGTTACACTAGTTTATTTAGAATAATTTTTATCTCAAATAATAGAGGCTATTATCTTGAGTATTTTTAACGAAAAAATATTTGAGAAGATAAAAAACATGGATTCGAGAAATGCCGTTGAGTCGCTTTTAGAAATCCTACTTACATCTAATAAGTGGCAAGAAAGAGAACGAGCTGTGAAATTATTAATTAACTATGAAGACGCTACAAATTTTACCAAAGTAAAAAACGCATACTCGAACGAAATTCGCACTAAAATCAAGTTAGATTTAATAGATCTATTAATGAAATCTTACGAAAAGGACGCAATACCATTTTTAATTAATCAATACAGGATAGAAAACGATTGGAAAGTTCGAAAATATATTATTGAAAGCGTGGGAGAATTAGACCACCCCGATATATTACAATTTCTCGTTGAGACATTATCCGATAAGGATATCGAAACAAAAAAATCAGCAATAATTCTATTAAGTAGGAGACAGGCTGTTCATAGTTCGTCTTTAAAAATTTTATTCGAACAATTAAAACATAGAAACGAGGAAATTGTAGATCTAATCATAAATATTATCGTAAAAATAGGTAAATCTGGAAAATTAGATGATATCCTCGAATATAAAAAAGAAGGAAATATTAACATTAATAGAGCCATCCCTCTTGTTCTTGGAAGAATGGGGGATAAAAACGCTAAAATTCACCTATTAGATTTTTTCGAAGACAGCAACAGTTTGGTTCGATTGAACGCAGTTCAAGCTCTGGCAAAATTTGCAAAGGAGCCTAGCGATATAGACTTGTTAATAAAAATGTTAAACGACGAGAACGAAGATGTTGTGCAAGCAAGTGTGAAGGCTTTAGGAATCATAGGTGATAAACGCGCAATAAAATCTTTTTTTGAACTCTTGAAATACGACAATGAATCTATTAACAAAAGCGTTTTGAATTCGCTCACTAAGATTTTAAAAAAATCTAGTTCTATCAAGCGAATATATGAGTATGCTAAAAAAGGTAATTTAAATGTCAGAAAAGAAACAGCCATTCTTTTAGGCATGATAAAAAATCCAGACGCTATTGACACGCTCATCGTCCTTTTAAATAGCAAGAACTCGAAAATCCGAAGGGCTGCAACGACTTCTATCATAAAGATTGCACGATCTAACGCTTCTGTAATGACTAATATTGGAAATGCCCTTGAATCTAAGGATTGGCAAATCAGAAAATATATAGCACGGATAATAGGCGTATTAGAGAAGAAAGATTTGATACTTCCATTGTTTTCCTTACTAAACGATCCAAAAAGTGGAGTTAGGAAGGCTGCTTCAAAAAGTTTAGCAAGATTTCCCGAAAATCTCGTCTTAGAAATAGCCATTGAAAAATTAAAACAAAATAATTGGAGATTAAGGAGAGCTGTAGTTCAATTATTGGTAAAAATAGGTACGGACAAATCCTTAGAGCCTTTAATTATTTATTTGAACGAAGACGATCCATACATCCAGAGATGGGTAGCAAAAGGAATGGGAATGCTCAAGACGATTGGAAATATAGAGCCGCTTCTTATAATGTTAAAAAATAAAGACTCCAATCTCCGAATATCAGCTATAAAAGCATTAGCTAACTTGGGAGGAGAAGATAAAATCAAATATTTAGCCGAAAGACTAGGAGATGACGATTGGAGAGTGAAACGAGAAGCAGAAATAGCTTTAAATACCATTAATCCTGACTGGATGAACTTTTTGTAAAAAAGATATCATAAACTATGCTTTTTTAGATAATAAGCAAATTATTAATAATCGTGAATGTTAAAATACTTAAGAACAAGATGCTTGAAAACAATCCGCATTACATCATAAGCCATAGTAGTTGCAAGAAATGCAGTCAACAGAATCCCAAAATTCAAGTAAAAAAAAACTCATCCGAGAGGCATTTTCTTCGGAAGTTATATCTATCATCGGAGATATTTTTGCGGGTTCATTGCTCTACATCCTTATTTTACCGTTTCAAAGCTTTATTGCGTTGATCATTTTTATTCCAGCACTTCTTTCATTGCGGGGTAATATTAGTGGGCCCTTTATTGCTCGCACTTCAAAGGATCTTATTGTAGGGGAGTTTGATAAACGGAGCTGGATCGAAAATGTGCTAGCGACAGTTTGTCTTTCTATGGTTACTGCTTTTTTAATTGGAGTGATCAGCATATATTTAAATTATATTCTTCTTAACATTGAAATTTTATCAATATATCAGCTCATCATGATCCCGATTGTTACGATCTTATTATCTCTAACTTTTTCAATCCCGTGTTCCACTTCTTTAAACATCATCGCGTTTAAATATGGATTAGATCCAAATAATTTGGTCAATCCAATTATGACTGCTGTTGACGATTTTTTAACCATCATTAGTTTTTTTATAGCAATTATCTTATTAGGTGTAAATTAATGGAATATTTTAATAAAATCATAAAAGAATCGATAATTATTGTCATAGCATCCTCCTTAATAGGACTTGTGAGCGGGACATTTTTATCTTTCAATGATTCCATATTTTATTCATTTCCCATCATCTTGCTCATTTTACCCTCGCTTAATTCATTATTAGGAAATGTTTTAATCGTGTTAATATCCCGTTTGACAACTCATTTATTTATCGGTACCATCGTACCTAAAATCGAGATTTCTGAAAATTTAAAAAAGGATTTTATTGGCCTTACTGTTACTATTTTACTAAGTCTTCTATTTTTGATAATTTTTGGGTATTTTGTTGGTTATATTCAGGGAATTAAAATTATTAATCCATTCTTGATAATATTCATAATAACATTAACAATAGTAGTACTTTTCGTAATTTTTTTCTTTTTGTTATTCGTTGTAGCCATTTTTCTTTTTAAAAAAGGGAAGGATCCAAATAATTTTTTAATTCCCTTAGTAACCTCATTAGCAGATTTTTTTACGCCGTTTACGCTGATTTTATTTATCCAAATATTTATATGAAATCAAAAAAATAGAAAATATGAGTGAATAATTCGACATGAAAAAGCAGATTAAAAGAACATTCACATACAAACCACTCTCTTTAAAGGATATTTTAAGCCAAATGAAACAAAACATTGATTTAATGATCGATTTGGCTTACAGCGCCATCAAATTTGGAAGTAAAGAGTTAGCTGACGAAGTATATTCGATTGAACAAAAGATTCACGAACTAACTTTTCTTTTAAACCTTCAAATCATTCAAACGCAAGCGGGAGGGTTTAAGGAAGCTAAAAGGTTAGAACCAATCGTAGTGATGGGTTATTCGATCGACAAGATTTCAGACGCTCTATGCGATATAGCAAAAGTAGTATATATTAATAACGATATCCGTCAATTTACTCATTTTTTGTGGAATTATGTTCCCGAACCAATAGTAAAGATCCGCGTTAACGAGAGATGTGATTTTATTGGTAAAAGTAGGAAAAGTATTCATTTTAGGTCCATTTATGGCGTAGATCTCATCGCAATTAGAAGAGACAACAATTGGATTTTCAATAGAAACGAAATGATACAAGAAAACGATAGTCTCATAGTGAAAGGAGAAATTCAACCACTAAAAGTTCTAAAAAATATGTGTATAGACGAAGAACCATTTACATTTCAATTTGATGAAGAAGACAAAAAGTCCGGAATGGATATATCAAATCCTGAAATATACGAAAAAATAGAGGAAATCAAAAAATTATATATCCAAATAACCGATATTTCTGAAACGATGATAGAGCTATCGTTAGCCGCTTTATTTTTCAATAGTTACGAAGTTGCCGAAGATGTTATTGAAATGGAAGAATTAATGGACGGACTTAATATTGTGTTTGAAAAAGAGGTACTTGATCTCGCACACTTGAGCGCTTCACCTCGCGATTTGACGGGATTGATGAGAATTGCATTTTCCTGTGAATTAATCGCCGATGCTTCAGCAAACATCGCTGAAGTTATCATAAAGGGTTTCAAACCCCATAGAATCTTGCAACAAGCGATAAAAGAAACTAACGAAATCGTTGTTCGAGAAGTACTTTCAGAAGATTCTTTTTTTAAAGGAAAAACTTACGAACAGTTGCAAGATAGTCGATACAAAAGAGGCTTTCATATCATTGCATTAAAGAGGGAAGAAAAATGGATTTATAGTTTCAAACCCGAATTTATCTTTAATACAGGTGATTTAATCATTGGTTTGGGACCAAAAGAAACTTTAAAAGAATGGAGACGCTGTGTTAACCCACAAAAATATCGAGAGGAAGCAAATAAGTAATTTTTTACAGATAGATGCGTGAATTAAAGATGAATGGGTTTTCAGAAGTCAAATTTGTATCTCCAAAAAAAGGAAAGGGTCTTTTTGCTAAGAAAAATATTAATAAGGGAACAATAATCGAAAAGGCACATATTATACTCATACCTAACAAGGATTACGAATACATTCAAGACACCTGCTTATATAATTATATTTTTTCTTGGGAAGATCCAAAATATCCTGAATCAACGAACGCCTTAGCAATGGGTATTTGTCAATTTATCAATCATTCTTATAGACCTAACTTGAGATATCTTTACGATTATAAGGATCAAACTATAGAATTTAAAGCATTACGGAATATTGTAAAAGGAGAAGAATTAACCGTAAATTACAATGGTAAAATAAGCGACAAGAGTCCTTTATGGTTTAAAGTCGAGGATTAATATTATATCTTAACGATCTCTTAATGAAATTATTTTAATAAATCTCTCAATGTTTTTAGGTTCATTATATCTTCTTCATAAGTTTTGGATTTAGGAGTCTCTAAAATACCTGGTAATTTTTCAAATCGTTTGTCGTTTAAAAGAAGTTCAAAAGATTTTAAACCTATTTCTCCTTGTCCGATATGAGCGTGGCGATCTACCTTGGATCCTAATTTAGATTCTGAATCGTTCAAGTGAAATGCATGTAAATATTTCATTCCTATTTTATCTTCAAATTCATTCCACATTGCATCGTAGTTTGATTTATTAGTGAAGTTATATCCTGCGGCGAACACATGAGATGTATCAAAGCAAATACCAATCTTTTCCTTTTTGCTTACTTCTTCGATGATGGCCTGTAAATGTTCAAACTTACTTCCTAAACCAGTACCTTGTCCAGCAGTGGTTTCTAGTAATACCATTACGGGTGAATTTTTAAAATCTGAAAATAAGTTGTTAAGTTGGTTTGCAATATTACTCAATGCGTCTTTGATGGTAAGATTTTTTTCCGCTGAAGGCACGACTCCAGGATGCATTACGACATAATCAAGTTTTAGTTGATTTGCCTTGGTTAATTCGTCTGTCATAGCATCGTAAGACTTTTTTAGTTTATCTTTATCTGTTGTGGCTAAATTTATCAAATAACTATTATGAGAAAGTGTTGGGTAAACATCGTTTTTAAATTTCTTTTTTTCAGAGATAAATGCTTCAATTTCCTTTTTTTCCAACGGTTTTGATGTCCAAGAGCGAACTGATCTTATAAATATCTGTACTGATTCACATCCTAATCCTTTTGCAAAGTTAAACACTTGGTCCTTTCCCTGCGATACACTTAAATGAGAACCTAATCTCACATCCAAGCACCTTAAGTATTTTTTGATATATGTTATTAAATGCGTTAATATATATAAAAGTCCCCTCATAAATTAATTTTTAATGTTATTAAGAATTAATTCATTAATTCATCCAATTTTCGTAAAAATTAAGAAGCTAAGAAATTAATCTAAAGTATAACTCGAAATAAGAATAAGGAAAAATTTAAAGGCGAAACAATAATACTTTGCTTTAACAAAATTCAATTTCATTAAAGATAGGTAGCTTAGGTTGAATTCAGATAAGAATGATATAATTGACAAATCTGCAATAATAAAAAAAACACCCATTAAAAAAGGGAAAACTAAAGAAGATTTAAAAGCTAAAAAGATACAAAACAAAAACATTAAAGGACTTATCAAGACCTTAAAAAGAGACGATGTTGAGGCGCGTAATTTAGCTAAAAAGGCACTTGTAGCATTTGGAGAAGACGCCGTTGAAACATTGCTAGATTTGCTTAAAAACAGCAAGAATAAGATGCTTCAGGCAGAAGTGGCGGAAGTTTTAGGGATGATAGGGACTCGAAGGGCTATTTACGACTTGATTCAAGTGTTAACAGATGATTACGAAGAATTAAGAATAAAAGCTGCAAAGGCACTAGGGTCTATAGGCGACACGAGCGCAGCTTTTGCGTTGATCCAATCTCTAAGAGACGAAAACAGAAAAGTAAGGAGTACAGCTGCAAAATCCTTAAATTTCATTCTTGATGCAAAATTAAGCGAACAACTTGCCTCAGGCAACGAACGAACGCTCAGGAGAATTGGAGATAATAATACTATTCAAATGCTTATAAGATCATTAAAAGACGATAGCTTCAAGGTAAGAAGAAAAGCCTCTGAAGTTATAGATAAGATTTATGATATATCAGTTGTGGATAAAATATTATCTAAAAAGGAAAGAGACCAAAAAGGTTTGGAATCCTTAATCGAACTTTTATTAGGAAACAACGAACAATTAAATAGAAATATAGCATGGGCGTTAGGAACCATTGGCGATCCTCGAGCTGTAGTACCGCTTATTTTATTATTAAAGGAGAGATACCAAGCTGGAAGAGAAGAAGCCGTAGAAGCCTTAGGAAAAATTGGGGATACAAGAGCACTTATAGCTCTCATAAGAGCCTTGAAAGACGAAAACACAAGAGTAAAAAAGAAAGCAAACTGGGCTGTAGGAAATATGTCTGACAAAAATGGACTTCTTGGAATTACAAAAATCCTTGGTAAAATTGATATGATTTCACCAATTGAATTAGAAAGCAATCTCCCAAAAGTCGACGACATTTCAGCTATAGAAAGATTATCGAAAGCATTAGACGAAAATAATTCCAAATCTCAAGAAAGGGCTATTTGGGCCTTGAGTAAATTAGGTGACACGAGAGCATCAGATATTATAGTAAATAAATTAAACGAACCCTCCTTATTATGTCAGAAAGAAGCGATCATAGCCTTAGGAGATGTTGGAAAGGCAAATTCAATACAAGTGTTATTAAAGTTTTTAAACCACGAAGACATCATTTTGTCGGATAGTGCAAGAATTGCTCTTCGGAAATTAAATGAAAGATGGGGAATCACGCCTTTCATCGAAGCAATGAAAAGTGAAAACGATTTTATTCGTAGCAAGGCGCTTGAATTTATTAAAACCTCTCAATCCGACGAGCTTATCAATCATTTGATTGAAATTCTAAAAGAAGAAGATGTTCCCGAAATTCGAGCAAAAGCAGCATGGGCTTTAGGATGGTCAAGAAATTCTAAAGCTATAGAACCCCTTATTCAAGCACTTAAAAGAGAGAAGTCAAAAGAAGTGAAATCCGAAATAGCTTGGGCTCTTGGTTGGATAAAAAATCCCAGAAGCGTTGAACCCCTCTTGGAAATTGTTGACGATGAAAACGATATTGTAAGAAGTGCAGCCATCCGATCTCTTGGTCTTTTGAGGGATCCAAAATCAGTTCCAGCTTTAATTGACGCCCTTAACGATCCAATCTCTTTTATTCAAGCAGATGCTGCTAAATCCCTTGGGAAGATTCGCGATGATAAAGCCGTAGAAGCCTTAATTCAAAAGCTCAAATCAAGCGAATATCAATTAGTCTTGGAAAATACAATTAAAGCCTTAGAAAAGATTGGTGCATCCCAAGCGGTTGAACCGTTAGTTGAAATGTTAAAACATGAGAGCCCTGAAATTAAGAATTTTGCGGAATCTGCCTTGAAGAACATTCGCGATAAAAAAGCCGTTCAACCCTTAGTAAAAGCCCTACAAGATGACGATTCAGAAGTTAGAGGAGATGTAGCTGTTTTATTGGGTAATATAGGAGATAAAGAAGCCACGGAATCATTAATAGCATTAATGAAGGATACTGATGCTACTGTACGCTCAGATGCAGCAATAGCCTTAGGAAACTTGGGAGATCCAAAAGCAGTTGATCAATTAATTGAAAAACTCGACGATCTAAATAATATTGTTCGATCTAAAGTTGCGGATGCGTTAGGAAGAATCCGCGATGAAAAGGCCGTTGACGCTCTCATAAAGAAATTGAAAGATAGTAGCATTAATGTACGAATTTCTGCGGCAGACGCTTTAGGCAGGATAGGAAGCGTAAAAGGGGTCGATGCTTTAATTGAGTCTTTAAAGGATGAGGATATTGTAGTAAAAAGAGAAGCAATTAAATCTTTGGGATTGATCGGAGAAGAAAAAGCTCTCAACCCCCTAATTGAGATGCTGAAGCAAGAAGACGACACGATCCGAAAAGAGACAATAATCTCGCTTGGATTCATAGGAAGTCCTAAAGCATCGAGCCAAATAATACAAATATTAAAAGAGGGATCTAGCCAAAAATTACTCAAGGAAGCAATAAAATTCTTTGGTTTGGTTCACGATACCCAAGCTGTAAGTCCTCTAATAGAACTCATAAATCACGATAAAGAAGCTATTAGAGTGGAAGTCGCTAATTCTTTAGGATATTTAAGGGATGCAAAAGCTGAATGGCCGTTAATAGAGCTTTTAAACGATACAAAACCAACAGTTCGGGCGGCAGCGGCAGAAGCTTTAGGAAAATTAGGGCGCGTTAAAGCAGTAGAACCGCTCCTGCATTTATTAAAAGATGATTCAAAGGTAGTCAGGGCGAAAGCAGCTGAAGCTTTAGGAGATATTGGATCCACCAAATCTGTTAAAGATTTAGAAGGATTGTTAAACGATAAATGGGATTTCGTCAGAGAAAAAGCAAAAATTGCCATCGAAAAAATTAAGGGTTAGATATCCTTACTCTTTTTATTTTTTTTATTTATCTCTTTATCATTATCTATTAAAAGATATATTATTCAAATCTAAATTTACCTATTGCCGTAATTCCATTATCGGAAATTTTTAATACTTCAGTTGTTAAAGGATAACCGGAGCACGAAAATTCTTTTAGGACGATACCGCCCAATCGATTAACCAGATCAAGATTTTTCTCAGATAAAATATAAACAAAATCCCTACATGGAACGAGTGCTAAAATTGGCCATCCAATTAAGGATTTTATTTTGCTTTTTAATTGAGGACTTAGAATTAAAGAGGCTTTTAAAAGAGAATTCGTTTCAAAACAAACGATTGGAGTTTGATTAAAATTTAAAATTTTCAATGGAACAGAATTAAATAATTCACGCATGTTTTCTTTAGCTACTTGTCGTAATTCTTTTATGTCAACATTCCACTCTTGGAGCATGTTTGTTGTTATCCAAGTCATTCCAAAATCATTTTCATCAACATAAACTGCAACCATATTAGTGAATTCCGTGATTTTTTCGTAGATAATGTTTTCAAAATCGTAATTTGAGGGCTCTAAAGAAAGAAAGATTCTCTTTGACGCTTTTTGCCATTCACTAGGCACTTCCTGGATGTTTAAAATCTGATCAACAAATAATCGGACGATTTCAGGACTTTTAACTCTGTCGTATTCCTTTTCTAAGTTTTCAATTGTTACATTTAATTTTGAACTCCCGTTATTAATAATATATGTTTTTTCAGTTTGAGAGATTATCTCGATATTTTTCTCTAGAAGCAACTCTTCAAACAGTTGTTTTGCAGATTTCACGATATTCACTATATTATCCCAAGCGATTCCAAAAATTATTTAATTCATCTTTTGATATCGAAACCCTTAGATTTAAGGGTTCAGAACTTTCTTCTCGAAAGAATTTAGGTAACATATTTTGATCTCGAGGGATTCCTGCTTTCTCGTTAAATTTAAGTTCCATTTTAAGAATCTCTTTTCCTATTATAACAACCTCATCAGCGGAAAGGTTTAATCCGTACATAGCGTTAAGTGCATTAGTTAATAATTCAATCATTTCAAAGTTTACTCCAATAAAATAACAACAACCCATCGAATCAAGAATTGCAATACAAATCTGTAATTCATAAGATAATTCAAGCTTGTTATTATCTTCATTATATTCTCCATATTCTTTATCTAGGTGAGCCTTACGACCAACAATAGCGGGACCAGAAGTATGATCTGCACCCATTGGTGACGTGGCGTAAGTAATCCCCATTGCTTTAAACACGCGAGGATCGTACGCAGATAATCCTTGACCCTTAACATGGGGAACTCTCTTTGCATGTAAAGTAATACCTATGTGCTTGACTCCGTTACCATATAAAAATCCTACCTCCGTGCCGTTACGGATTTCTTCGTTTAAAATCTTTAAAACTGTTGTAGAATCACCCCATTTTAGTTGATTACAATCCATAGCAACTCCAATTGTTCCACCAAATTCGATGGTATCGACACCTATATCGTCACAATATCTATTAATTAAGGCGAGAGCGTCTAAGTCGTTTATCAAGAGATTGGAGCCATTTAATGCTATCGTCTCGTATTCCATGCTAGCTGTTACAAAATTTCCATTTGAATCCATTACTTGATTTGAGCATTTAATAACACATGTAGGACTACAAGGTAATCTATTTTTACCGTTTCGAGAAACTATAAGTTCATGAAGTTTTTCACCTGAGATCTTCTCAACATCTTCGTAAGATCCTCTTTTAAAATTCTCTGTGGGAAGTCCTCCATAAATATTCATCCCTTGCGTTAGGTTTGGAGTGCCATATATTGAGAACCATTCCTTTGATTCTGCTAATTCCTTGGCAAAAGGTTTAACGATGGCTTTAAATTTGTTACGATCTACAATCGAGATTTTTGATTTTCTAGTTGGAATGATTACAACAGCCTTTAGCTTTTTTGATCCCATAACAGCGCCTAATCCACCTCTAGCGGCATGACGACTTGGATATCCCTCTAGATCGTTAGCAGCAACGCTGGCAGACTTCATGGTTAATTCTCCCGCGGGACCTATTGAGAATATTCCGATTTTTTTACCATAAACCTCGTAAAGCTTTTCGGATAATTCATAATTACCAATTCTTGCGTATTCTTGAGCTTCTTCAAGTCTTATATTATCGTCCTCAATTACCAGAAGTTTTAAGCGTGGTGAAATTCCTTCAAACACCAGAGCTCGAATGCCATGTAAAGCAAGCATCATTGAAGGTCTTCCTCCCACATTTGCCTCTTTAATGCCGTTAGTAAGCGGACTTTTTGCGCCCACCGAAGCTCGTCCAGAACACGGAAATGAACTCCCTGTTAATAAGCCATTTGAAATTATTAGTTTATTATCTTCCCCAAGAGGATCGCAATCTGGCGGTACCTCATCGTAAACGAGGTGGGAAGTGAGACCTCTTGCTCCATATAAATAATAAATAGAATCTTTCGAAATTTTTTGGTTAACAATTGTTGCTTTTTTTAGATTCACGCGAACTATATCCATATTAAAAAAATATGATTTTATTATATTTTACACTTTCTTATATAATTCATAAAAAAATTAGGTTTATACTTCTTTTATCAATAATATAATAATAGAAAAAATGTTTTTATATAGAGTTAGTTTTTTGAGTTTTTTTATGGATAATTACAATGACTGCAATGATTGAAATTAATCCAAGACCACTGATGATGTATAGATCATATCCAGGGATACCCTCGGTATTTTCTGGTTTTCCAATACTGGTAGCCAAATGAATGGGGATATCGACTAGACTTTCAAATACAATTAACACGGATTCAGTTTCTTCAGGAGTATAACTAATTGCGTCATTCTCTTGATCAATTGTTAAAGTTGTCTCACCTTGTAGGGTATAGCTTCCATCAACTGAGGCAGATGATTGAGGCGAATTACTAACAACACTTTTTAAGCTTGAAAGTATTTTTGAAAAGATTGACACTTTCACTATGGGAGTTGTTGGTGTAGATACTTCTTCTACGACATAAGCATCCAATATTAAATCCGCTTCAACAACGACAGTTGCATCCAATGTTACTTCTGCATATACAACTGGCTCTTCCACTTCTGCCCATAATATTAAATCTGCCTCATATACTACGTCCGCTTCCAAGACTAACGGGTCTTCAGGTCCGTTATATATTCCTGGTTCAACCTCAATATCCAACGCATACATTGCATTTTTATCATTAATGGGTTCAACATGAATATAAACCTCTCGAGCTGCCGTGGCTTGAAATCTCACGATCTCGTATAACCCTGTAAGTGTAGACTCCTCTACAATAATCCCGTTGAAATACAAATGAAGGTCTAAATTGGCAGGTTTATAGGTAAACGTGAGCATCACCGTGATGTAATCCCCTTGTTGCACATTCAAATAATAAAAATCATCATCTAATGCCGCTAACTGCGTATGGTATCCCTCAGGAATCTCAATCGCACCCGCATAAGAATCATTATCAGCAAATTCACCTCCTGATCTACTTTCATATCGATCATCTTGCGCTTGTGCCATAACATTAGAAATTCCAAAAAAGAAGCTAACAGAGAAGAGAAAGAGGAGTAAAACAAGTGTTCGCCGACTTAAGTTAATATAATTCATATAATTAAGTACTGTTTCTGGGGCTATTAAATTTTTTGTATATATTCTTTCAAAGGTTTTTATCGACCTCTTATTATTTTAAAACAATTAATGAGGTATCTAGAGCTGAAAATATAAATCAAGATTGATTTATTCTAAATTATAAAAAGGGTGAAAGAATATAGAAAATTAAAATTTTTCAAAATGCATTATTTCCTCTAAAGAGCGTCTATCTTCAACTTCTCCTCTAGTTTTTGCCGGATAACCAAGTGGAGTAAGCCCAAGAACTCGAAATTCTTCTGGTATTTGTAAGGCCTTTTTAATTTCGTTTTCGTTAAAATATCCAATCCAGCACGTTCCTAGTCCTTCGGCGGTAGCCGCTAATATAATGTGTTCGAAACATATTCCGAAATCTACAGAATAATATTTCATGCCGTTTATATTGGTTCCCGAGCCTTT
The DNA here is from genome assembly GCA_016930515.1 of Promethearchaeota archaeon. Classification (GTDB taxonomy): domain Archaea; phylum Asgardarchaeota; class Lokiarchaeia; order Sigyniarchaeales; family SOKP01; genus FT1-020. The sequence goes on from JAFGGO010000038.1 coordinate 13,602, forward strand.
TTCAGCAATACATCCTACAATATACATTGGAGCGTCTGCAAATTTATTATATTGTCCTATGGCGTCCCAAACCAGTTTAACTATATCAGGATCTTGAACGACCACATAATGCATCCCTTGCATATTTGCCCATGTTGGGGCTAAACGAGCGGAATTAATAATTCTTGTGATTTGCTCTCTTGTAGGCATTTCGCGCTTGAAGATCCTATAGGATCTACGCTTCTTTATAACCTCGTAAAAATCCATCATAATTTCCTCTTTCTAAATGTCACGAATTAGTAAATATTTTATTCTAAAAAATGATTATATTGTTTAAATCTTTTGTTGAATATAAAAACAACCCATTAAAAGAGAAAATATTGATATTTTCTCGTTTGATTTTATTATTTTAATTTTGAATTATTGTTTCATTGATATTAAATTCGTTGGAGGATAATATTTATAAACGAAAGTGCTTCATATTTTATCTAATCCAAAAGTGGTAACTCTAGACTTTTTGAATAGTAAACTTAATGCTTTCAACGTTCGTGTTGTTTAGCATTTGAGGTAAAAAAATGAACGAAATCTATAGAGCTCGTCTGCGAGATAAAACTGAACCTGATATTCAATCTACTTATAAACAATGTTGCGATAGTCCTTACATAGAATCTAGAGACGGAAACAAGGTCTGCATGAATTGCGGCATGATTTCCGAAAGGACATTTGTAGGAAACGAGAGGAGAGCTTATACAATCGAGGAAATTCAAAGCAGGAGGCGGACGGAACCAAGATGGAGGGATTTTGGACCGAGAACCATGTTACCAACAACAAAAACAGATTCTAAAGGTAAATCTCTAGGTCCAAAAGAACAAGCGTTATTTTCAAGATTATCAAAAATACAGAATTCTTTAATATCAAGCATAGAAAGAAACTTTTGGGAAGCGAAACCCAAATTAAAAATGCTTACGTCAAAACTCAACATCCCAGAATACATATCAGAAACCGCTTGGAAAATATATAGCGTAGTCGCCAAGAAAAAATTAACCATGGGAAGATCAATTAACGGATTCATATCTGGCTCGCTCTATGCCGCAATACGAGTACACGATTTCCCTCGATTATTGGACGAGATTTGTGAAGCTTCTTTAACTCCTCGAAGAACCGTTCACAGGAGCTTAGCAATGATAATTCGAGAGGTACTACCCGAACTTAATTTATCTTACCAACCCATAACCGCTGAAAAACTCGTATTTCGATTTGGAAACGAATTAGATTTACCCATTCAAATACAAAAAAACGCCATCAACTTGCTCATTGAGGCTTCAAAAAACGGATTAAAAAGGACTGGAAAAGATCCAAAGGGATTAGCAGCAGCGTGCATCTACATTGCTGCAAAAGAAGGACTCGTGAGAAAAACCCAAACAAAAGTAGCAGACATCGCAAAAATAACTGAAGTAACTCTACGTAGTAGAGCAAAGCAAATCAAACTCAAGCTTAATTAGATATCTTTTTATGGGTTTTTATTTTTAATTTTCTTTGTCGTTTTTTTTAGATTCCTGTTCTCGTTCGATTTTTAAACTCTTGTTTAATCCACCCGCAGCAATGACAATTCCTCCTATTGTAAAACCACAGAAAGTATACATTAAAATATTCCATAAAACGACTACATAAAAAGGGGTAGATGATGTATCTAGTAAAATTGATTCAAACGATACTTTAATTGAACCTAAAACAATCACTTGGTTTTGCAACAAATAAAGATATTCCATTTGAATGAAGGCACCAATCAATATTAACAATCCGTAAATAATTGAATATTTTGATAAATATTCCATGCTAAATTTCTTTTTTACAACTAATCGAAAATACAAAAATCCGAGGAAAATAAAACAACAAGATAAGATCGCCATAAAAAGCCAACTAAAAGATCCAGTAAGATTAAATTCTTCTGAAAATATGAAAGAGAGAATGAGATATTGCTCCGCATTAATGTTTATTGTTGTAAAACTCATTATTAGGATTGATATTAATTCAAGTGTTGAGAATAAGATCAACCCCACGCTTAATACTTTTAAATATTTGTCAATTATGACGCGATCCAGCTTTTAGGCACCCATGTTGTATTAATTTGAAATTAAAAATAATATATTTTAACTTAAATTAAAATAATTTAAAAATTATCATGTTTATTGGATAGATGAAGGACCAATTTAGGACGGATAATATTGAGTGATAAAAAAAAAAGTAGGGAATGCACCCACGAGAATACTCGCCTTGATGGTGGCTATCTTGTATGTCAAGATTGTGGAATTGTATTAGACGAGAATTTAGCCTTTGAAAAATATAATCCCGTTAGCGAATTTTCTGATTCCCAAAGAGATTACGAAATTAGTATTCGGAGGAGAGATTCCAGAGCAACACAAGATCCAAAAATAAAAGAACAGTATAATAAAATACTCACTCTTGAAAAATGGTTCAAGGATTCAAAATCTACTTTTTCAGAACAGAAACGACTTATAGAGCTTTTAAAAGGATATAAAATTGGATTGAACATCGATAATGTTAAATATCAAGAAATCAAGGATAGATATCTAAAATATAACAAGAATCACAAAAAACCGTATCAGAACATGGTAATTATTTTTCTAGCCATTATCTGGATGGAGGTAAAAGACACCACGAACATCCGCATTGAACGCTTTATAGACGCTTGTAATGAGTTGGGACATAAAGTGAACAAAAAGATGCTCAATAACGCAATGCTCAAAATTAAAAACATTGAAATTAAAAAGAAAAAGAAAAAATTTAAAAACATGTCTGATATTGAGGCAGAGATTAAAGATAAAATAAAGATTTTGCTCCAAAAAAATTTAAACGACATCTCCTTCGATAAAATCGCTGAATTTTTCAAAAACAAGGACCAATACGAAAAATTCAAGATAAAAATGCTTTTATTAGCTGATCAAATTCTTCAAGATATCTCATACGAAGATATTAAAAACATGAACTATAAGGCTTTTACAGCGGGATTATTATATTATATTGGGCGCGCAATTGACCAACGGAAAATATTCACGCAATCCTTAATTGAAGAGACAACGAAATTTTCTAGCACGACTATTAGAAAAAAATACAAAATGCTAAAAGAAATTTTGGGGAATAAATACTTTTCAAGGAACGAGAATAAATATGAAGTACACTAGATTATAACTTATATTATAATGATATGAACATAAAAATTTTATAATGGTTTCGTTTCTTGAATACAACGACGAATTAGCAGATAAATCGATCGAGGAACTAGAAAAATTTTTCAATACTGATATAACGAGAGGATTAAGTTCTTTAGAAGCAAAAAACAGGCAGATTAGCGGGGGATACAATGAAATACCTAAACCACGTAAATCAGTTTGGAAAATTTACCTTTCTCCAATCTTTAATTTTCTAATCGTAATTTTAATAATCACATCTTTTATAGTAATTATTCTTGGATCTCCAGAATCCACATATGTAACGCTTTTCATGATAGTTATCAATTCTATCATGGTGATTATTCAACAATATCGGGCTCAGAAAGCGATTGAGTCTCTTAGGAAAATATCCGCCCTAAAAGCTACCGTCACGAGAGACGGTTCAAGAAAGGAAATATTTGTTAGGGAGATCGTACCAGGAGACATCATAACGGTTGTTCAAGGAAATAAAATCCCCGCTGATGGAAGGATCGTAAAAGCACTCAATTTCACGGTGAACGAAGCTCCTTTAACTGGGGAAAGTGATTCTATTGAAAAAAAAGAAAAAATTCCTTTTCAAAGTGAGGGAGACGATCAGGTTTATATGGGAACATTTGTTGAAACAGGAAAGGGCACCATTCTAATAACTAATACTGGAATTAAATCGAAATTAGGTGAGATCTCGAATTCTCTTAGCGAGATGGGATTTATTGAAGATATACCCTTGACGAGAAAATTAAATAGATTAGGATACATTCTGGGGATCGTCGTCTTAATTAATTTATTTATTCTTATCATATATAAGCTTATATTTTTATTTCTTGAAAAGAATTTTACCTCCACGGCTATCAGCAAGGTTCTTGCAAGCTCTATAATTAGAGCAATGAATGTAATTCCCGTTAACTTACCATTACTCACAACCCTCATAATCATAACTGGTGTTATTAGTATGGCAAAGAACGGGGTGATAATTAAGAATTTATCCTCAATTGAATCCCTTGGAAGAGTTTCCGTGCTATGTTCTGATAAAACGGGCACTATAACACAAAACGAGATGACGGTCGAGAAGTTTTGGATAAATGGAAAAGAGCACGATCTTGAAAATTTTATAACTATTTTTTCAGGTTTGAGAGCTGAAATCGATGAAAACGAATTGTATACAGATCTTACTTTTCAAAGATTTATTGGGTCATTGGTTGTGAATAATAACGTAGAATTTTCAAACTTGCAAGAAAATCATAATCCAAATTTATTAAATGACCAAATTAAACAAAAGACATTAATCGGCTCTGGTACGGAAATTTCTTTAATTAATTTTGTAGAAAATATGGGATTTGATACTTCAGAAATCCGTAACGAATTCACAATAATTGCTCAGTTTCCTTTCAAATCCGATTTAAAAAGGATGACGACAATTTGTAACATTAAAAATCAAAACAATGCGATCATATTGTTTATGAAAGGCGCACCTGAAATAGTTCTTGATTATTGTACTCACTTCGAAGTGAAAGAAAAATTAGAATTGCTTGATAACACTATCAAACAATACATATTAAATAGAGTTATAGTTAGGGCGCAACAAGGATATAGGATATTGGGGTTAGCATTTAAAAAAATGACTCCTGAAAAAGAATACCTAAGAGAAGATGTAGAAAAGGATCTTACTTTTTTAGGCTTTGTTACGATTAAAGATCCTCCTAGATTTGGAGTAAAACAATCCGTAAAAGAATGCAAGCACGCAGGTATTAAAGTAATAATGGTAACTGGAGACCACCCCACTACGGCAAAAACTATCGCATCCGAGGTGGGGATACTCCAAGATGGGGATAAGGAACTAGTTGTTGAAGGATTAAATATCTATAATTTTAAGGGAAATAACTTCCTCAATATATCTGTATTTTCTCGCATTAGTCCCTTGAGTAAGGAAGTGATTGTAGAACAATACCAAGAACACGGAAAAGTCGTAGCCATGACAGGAGATGGAATTAATGATGCCTTGGCGCTTAAAAAAGCAGAAATAGGGATTGCAATGGGAATAAAAGGCACGGACACTGCTAAAGAAACCGCCGACATGATCATTTCTGACGATAATTTTGTTTCGATCGTCAAGGGTATACGGATTGGTAGGGGAACCTTTGCAAAAATACGAGTCATAATTTATTTTTTTGTGTGTATGAACTTGATGGAAGCATTTATTTATTTTTTTTACGAATTTGTACCTGGTTTTGATTTATTTTCATCTAACTGGCAACACATTTATGTATTTACTATCATCCATGGTTTGATTTCCCTCCCATTAATTTTTGACAAGCCACCAATCAATATCATGATGGAAAAACCTAAGGATAAAGAAGAGATTCTCAATAAAAAAATATGGTATTTACTAATCATTCAAGCGTTCTTAAATGGCGTAGGTATTGTTTTAGCGCTACAGCTAACCCTTGGAGGATTTTTTCCATTGAATGATTTCAACACGAATCCCGCCCTTAGCTATATTCCCGCTAATGTTGTTTCAAATACGCAATTGCTTGAAATGAAAGCCCGTACGATGTTCTTCACTACTTTATTTATTGTTGAAACAAATTTCGTATGGTCTTTCAGACGAATAAATAGTTCAGTCCTAAAAAGTTTTAAAGAAGAATTCAACCTCGTATTACTTTTCGTGTGTCTTTTTACTCTAAGCATGCATTTTTTGCTTGTAATTTTTTCCTTTCCATTAAATTTCATTATAAATGACGTAATGGGACTTAATTTACAACTGAATTTCATGTTTCTTAGTTTTAGCGATTGGATGGCATGTATTGCTCTAGCGTGCATTGGATTAATCGGATTTGAAGTGGTTAAAGCCCTTGCTCGTAAAAAAAAAATTGTTTTTTAAAAAGAATAATTGATAATTTTCAAGTCTTTTTAATGAAAGCTTTTAGACCCAATTTAATAAGTATGACTTATCAATAATAATAAATACAAAAAGTCTTTCTATTATTACTATCAATATTTTCAAATTGTGTTAGAAGTAAATTTTTCGTGGATGGAAAAGCAATGGAAACAACATATTATGCTAAAGAATTAGAAGAAATTTATAGAGAACTGGATACGAATCCAACTAAAGGCCTTTCGAATGATGAAGCTAAATCTCGACTTTTAAAAGACGGATACAACGAGATTCCAAAGGTTTCAAAGGGATTTATAAAAATATATCTTGCTCCCTTGTTTAATTGGTTAATAGTTATTTATTTATTCGCCACACTAATAATGATTATCTTTCAAATAATAGGATGGGGTGGAGACTATGTCATGATAACCCTTACTTTGGGCATAGTTGCTTTAAATTGCATTGTTGCCATCGTACAACAATATAGAGCAACAAAGAAATTAAATGCTTTGCGAGAACTCTCGGCACCAACAACCACTATTGTCCGAGATGGCCAAAAGATAGATATAGACTCCAGAAACATCGTTAAGGGAGATATTTTAGTATTAAATCAAGGAGATAAAATCCCTGCTGATGCAAGGATAATCACTGCTTCTAACTTAGAAGCAAACGAATCTTCCTTAACTGGAGAAAGCGAACCTGCAAGAAAAAATTCTGACGGAAATCCCTTGCCAGCTACGGAAATAATACCTATAGGCTCAAGGAAGAACATGGTTTTTTACGGAACCTTCATCACTATAGGAAACGGAAAAGCTGTTGTCGTAAAGACTGGAGCAAACACGGAAATAGGACGATTATCGTACGAATTAGAGCAGGCAGGTACGAGCGATATTCCTATTCGTCAAAAAATGAACCATTTTGGTAAATGGCTTGGTATAAGTGTTTTACTTTTATGGGTAATATTAATCATTTACGAGTTAATTAAAGGGGCGATAGTTTCAGGGTCCGAAGAGCTTAATTTAGTAGGAAGTTTAAACGCCGCAATGGACCTCATGCCTATCAATTTACCATTGCTAACAACCATCGTCTTATTGACAGGACTGGTTGCCATGGCTAAATCAGGAGTTATTGTTAGAAATTTAGCGTCTGTTGATAGCTTGGGGAGAGTGAGTGTAGTATGCTCAGATAAAACGGGGACCCTTACAAAAAATCAAATGAGCGTCCAACATATTTGGACTAACGGCTCAATCTTTAAGGTCACGGGAGCAGGTTATAATCCAGAAGGTCAAATCATTAATATTAACGATCCCAAGAATTTCATATATGTAAAACATGTGGAAGATCACCCCGAACTAAAACTTCTATTGATTTCGGGTTTTTTAAATAATAATTCTGCTTTAGTGAAAAACGAAATCGAAGTAGGGTCGAAGAAAATCGATACATGGAATGTAGTAGGTTCACCTACTGAAGGAGCGCTCATGGTGTTGTTCCAAAAAGGGATGGGAGATTACATCTTAGAAGATTACGAACAAATAAAAGAATATCCGTTCGATTCAAAGATCAAGAGAATGACCAAAATCTTTCGTCAAAATGAAAAACATTATTCCTTTACGAAAGGTGCTTCAGAAGTATTATTACCCTTGAGTTCAAAAATTCTTTATAAAAACGCAAACATCGAATTTACTGAAGACCTTAAGAAGGAGATAATGAATAAGGTCGATTATTACGCTGCTCAAGGATACAGAATATTAAGCCTTTGTTATAAAGAGTTTTATGCGCTACCAGCTCACGGAGACGACGATCGCGATCATTTTGAATCCGATTTAATATATCTTGGTTTTGTTACTATCTTGGATCCTCCGCGTGAAAAAGTTAAAGAGTCCGTAGAAGAATGTCATAGAGCTGGTGTTGATGTAGTAATGATTACGGGAGACTCCCCTACAACAGCAAAATCCATTGCGAGTCAAATTTCCATTATAAAAAACGAGGACGAACTAGTTTATGAAGGTAAGGACATTAAAGACGCCATAAAATCTCCAGATTTCGATAAGATCAAGGTATTTGCTAGAGTTTCTCCTGAGCACAAGCAAGACATTGTCAACAAGTACAAGGAAGAAAAAAGAGTGGTAGCCATGACTGGAGACGGTGTTAACGACGCCTTGGCCTTAAATCTTGCGGATGCGGGTATTGCCATGGGTATTACGGGTACAGATGTTGCCAAGGAAGCCTCAGACATGGTCATATCCGACGATTCATTTAACTCAATAGTTACGGGCATTGAACAGGGAAGGGGTATTTTTGCGAAAATCAGAGCGATTATCGTGTTCTTCATTTGTATTAATGTTTTCGAAGGAGTCGCACAAATCATGCTGTATGTCATATTAGGATATCCATACCTGCTAAGTCCAGAATATTACATGATGTGGGTTTTGTTATCTATAACTATTCACACTTTCCCTAGCTTGGGACTAGTTTTTGATGATATTCCTAAAGAAGTAATGGAAGAGAAGCCGAAGGACTCTGAAGAGATTTTATCAGGAAACACATTGCGATTAATGGTGCCATTTGGGATTTTACTCGTAATTACCATGATTATAACTTACTTTATAGTATACAATGGAGTATATCCCGTTTTTCCAGAGAATTTTAATTTCGGTTCATTAAATGATGCATATCTATATAGTCCATCAACAATAATGGAAGGAACAAATCGACAAGTTGCTAAAACGCTAACAATGCTAATGACGGTATTATTCATTTGTGAATCGTTTTTAATCCTTCAAATTAGGCGTCCTAACAAGTCCTTAATTAGAAGCATTAAAGAAGATGGCAATAAGTATATTTATTTTACGATTGCTTTGGTATTTATATTCCTTCTTTTATTAATGTACTTCCCATATCTTCAAGTTTCTCTGAAAATCCCTTACGAAAATCAGAGAAGGACTTTCGCCTTGATGTTTCTTACTGCTGGAGATTGGCTCGTTTGCTTCTTACTCTCGGCGATTTGCGTCGTCGGTTTTGAGATTTACAAATTTTATTTTCGTAGAAAAGGAGAAACATTCTAATTTATTTCTTTTTTTAAATTTACTTTTTATTTATTGTTGAAATAATAAGAATAAAAAACTATCAAGTATTTTTTAGGAATGTGATTATATCACTTAAGTAATAAATAAATAAGGATTAAAATGACCAAACCAATTGTATCTATTGTTAAATACGAAAAACCTCTTGAATCAGTTCGAAAAGCCATAGATCTCGCAAAAGGGTTCGAGAATCTCCCTTCCAATGCTAAAGTATTCATAAAACCTAACATCGTGTTTTGGACAAAGGAATGTGACTTTCCAAAATATGGCGCTTTGACCACTTCGAGAGTTGTTGAAGACGTAGTCAAACTCTTAAAAGAAAAAGGCATTAATGACATCACGATTGGAGAGGGCGTCGTTGTAGATGATCCTAAAGATAAGGAAACCCCTACTGATGCTTTTGAGAAGCTTGGATATAACACTTTAAAGCAGAAATACGGAGTTAAGGTCTATAATATTATGGAAAGACCGTTTGAAAAAGTTGAACTTACTGAAGAACTCACGGTGAAAATGAACGCCGATATGCTCGATTGCGATTTTTTCATTGACATTCCCGTTCTTAAAACGCACGCTCAGTGCGTAATAAGTTTAGGCACGAAAAATATTAAAGGACTCATTAGCATCGCTTCTCGGAAAAAATTTCATAGCCCAGATCCCGATAAGAATCTCGATTATAATGTTGCTCAACTGGCAAACAAAGTTCCTCCAACCTTGGTAATCATTGATGGAATATTTTCCTTAGAAAGAGGTCCCTCAATCGATGGCAAGGCACATAGGACAAATGTGTTAATAACATCAAAAGATGTTCTTTCAGCAGATTTGGTAGGCTCAAATATACTCGAAATCGATCCAAAAAGCGTTCCTCATTTGGTTCAATCAGCGAAGCAAAAAGGTCGACCCTTGGATCTATCGGATATAGAACTCGTAGGTGAAAAGATAGCGGATTTTGCGGCACCACACGAATGGGATTATGTTTACGCGGGTGATGACGACATGCCCCTTCCCTATCAGAGAGCGGGTATCACGGGGATCAAGTATCATAAATACGACAAGACGATGTGCACTTACTGCTCGGGACTTAACGGCACGCTTTTAATGGCAGTAAAGATGGGATTCAAAGGAGAACCATTCGATAACATCGAAATATTAACCGGAAAAATCTTAGAACCTTCTCCAGGAATGAATAAAACGATCTTAGTCGGACAGTGCCAATATAATAAAAACAAGGATAATCCACTGATAAAGGAAAGGATCGTCATACCTGGTTGTCCCCCTCAGGCAGATAAAATTCAAGGAGCACTTGAACAGGCAGGCATTATGGTTCCTCCAGGATTCTTTGATAACATCGATAAAGGTCCTCTCATGTTCCTCAAGCGATATCAGGGTAATCCTGATTTCGATGAAGAATTATTCCAAGTAAAATAAATTTTTTTAAATTCCACTCCTTCTTATTTTTTTTACATTCCATATTATTAATAGAATTAATTAAAATATTAAGTACTAAAAACTATAATGGAAAGTAACACCGATAAATCCCATAAAAAGTTTAGTCTAAGAGAATTAGGGGGTGCACTCGGCGATTGGGGAACTTTAATACCATTCGTTATTGGATATACGGCAATCGTCGGGCTTAATCCAGCGGGTTTATTTCTCTGTCTTGGAATTACAAATATCGTTTTAGGTATTAAATATAATTTACCTTTACCCGTTCAACCCCAAAAAACCATAGGAAGTGTCGCTCTTGCTAATTCTTGGAGTCCTAATTTGGTAATATCAACGGGATTTTTTACGGGAGTTATATGGACGATCTTGGGATTTTCAAAAAAAATAAGCGTGATTGTGAAGAAAATTCCCGTCCAATCAATTAGGGGAATACAATTAGGTCTTGCGCTTATCTTGGGTTGGACGGCTATTCTTTTATTTATCGATAACATCATCTTAGGGTTGGTGTCCCTTTCAATCATAATTCTTTTGATCAAAAGCAAGCAGCTCCCTTCCGCCCTTCTTCTCGTGATTTTAGCTGTTCTTATCGTGTTTTTTTCTGGTACGCTTCCTATTTCTGAATTTAAATTAACCTTGCCAAAAATTAGTTTATACATCCCCACATTAGAAAATATTGTTTTAGGAATGATTTTAGCGGGTTTAGGTCAATTAATACTAACTTTAACTAATGTCATGGTAGCAACTGTTGTTTTAATCAAGGATTTGTTCCCTGAAAAAGAGTTCGACGCAAATTCTCTGGCTTTAAACATGGGCATCATAAATATTGCATGCCCCTTTATAGGAGGAATGCCCTTGTGCCACGGATCTGGAGGACTTGCTGCCCAATATGCTTTTGGAGCAAGAACTGGAGGTTCAATGATATTAGAAGGCATAATGGAAATAGTATTAGGATTATTTTTTTCTGAATTTTTGTTAGCTTTTTTTTTATCGTTTCCGCAGGCAATATTAGGTGCGATGCTCTTATATACCGCCTTTATATTAGCAAAAGTATCTTTTAAAGATTTTAACAAGAGAATTTTTCCAATAACATTAATATCTTCCATCCTTTGTTTCCTATTTAACATAACAATAGGATTTATCGTAGGTTTGACTCTATATTACATTTTTAAAAAAAAGATAGAAAAAGAAAATCTTGAATTGAATGGAGAGAACATCTATAAAGGGTTTGATTTAGAAAAATCGCAGTAAAGAATGATTTTTTCGGTTCTGCCTATGATTAAAATTCGTTTTGCTAAGATCGACTGGTAACACCAAAATATTCTTTATGTATTACTAAGGAATAGATTATGCTCAAATCGACAGTTTGAATCTCACGAACGACAATAGAGTAATGGTAAATGATATTCTATCCATTATCAAGAAAAAGAAAGTAAAAAAAATTCAGAATTTCAATTAAATTTTTTTTTTTTCGATTTATTTTTCGTAAAAGATAGAAATATTGATAAATTCTGAATCTTGCGTTTGTAAGATTTTCACGACTTCAATATCCGAGTTTTTTTCCAACCAGTCGTTAATGATATCGTCTTTATTCATCGACTTTACAAATACTTTAAAAGATACATATTTCAACTTTATCACGCTATTTTTTTATTGATAAAATATGGATTAGAATTATAATCCCGATTTAGTGTTAATAAATTAACGATATTTGAGTTTAAAAAATTTATTAAAATAAGAAAATAGATCGAAATTTATTTAAAACCCTTACAAAATGCCGCCACATTTTTTGGCAACACATCGTGATTGTATCCCCCTTCAAAAAGTGCGTATCTCCGACCTTTGCAGAGCTTTTCGGAATACTTTTTCATGAGATTTCCAATTTTAGAGTAGTCTTCTGCTGATAAAAGATGACCCCAATCTTCGAGTCCTTGATCGAATCCCGCCGAAGCACAGAAAATATCGATATCTTCGAGTTGTTCCATGTAGTCTTTTATTTCATCGATGTATGATCTTCCACTTCGTTCGTCTCTTGGATTCAAAATGTTCACTTTAAAATCGTCGCTCCTGCTTGAAAGAATGTTAATATTGCCATCACCTACATGAAGGTCAAAATCAAGTATAAATGCGGACTTTATTTTTTTATCTGTGTATAACTTGAGCAAGCTCACGCTCACATTATTGAAAAAACAGAATCCCCAACAACCATCAGCTGAAGCGTGATGTCCGGGAGGTCTAATCAAGGCAAACGAGGGTGAGCCCATGAAGGCTTCTTCTGCAGCCATTATAGCACCTCCTGCGGCGAGAGAAGCTAATTTGTACAAAAGGGAGTCTTTCTTGATATAGGATAAATGATGTTTCGTATGTGCTCGTAAAATATCTTCATCTTGAGCTGGTGAAGGCTCTTGAAAAATTAAATTCTTATCTTGCAACAATAGTTCTACTATTCCTTCCAACCTTCCCGAAGCTGCTGCGGGGTCTCGAGAATAAGTAGAATTGTAAAATTTTTCGCTAAATATAATTTTCATAAAAAATCTCTCTTAATTATCATCTTTCATTTATAAATAGAAGATATTATTATTTATAATATTTTTATTTACTTAGGAATAATTTATGCTTCTTAACGACAGGAAATAGAAGATTATAATGAATGATAATATCAAAGGAAAAATGGTTAACACAACAATCGGTTCTAAGGCTCTAGATAAAGATGGATCGGCAATAAGCGCGTGCCGAGTGGATGTAGAAAGAGCTTATAAGAACGTGAGTAAATTGTTGCAGAAATTTATTCAAGATAATGACAAGGAATCGTGGACAGAAATAAAAGTTCACATTAATTACATTTACAATAATTTATCTAAATCATTAATAGCACTTGATCAAGAAACTGGATACATAGCAGAAATTAAAAATAGAACATCAAAGGGTCAAAACCTCTTATTCAAGCCAAACTTAGTAAGCATGGAAAATATAAATCCATATAATCAAGGCTCCGCCTTCGGAAGCAATGCCGTAACAAATTGGACCGTAATGGCAGCTTTATTAAGATTCTTTCACGATGATGTGGGCATAAGCTATTATAAAATGTCCATGGGAGAAGCATCGTCCAATTCTGCGTGGTTAGCTGCTCATTATACGCTTTTAAAGGGGAGTAAGGTTACTCCCGAAGCAACAATGGAAGGTCGATCTGACGATTTTTACGGTGGTCATGGTTTTTATTTCGTTCGCAAGTATCTCTCTGAAGAGTCGAGTACATCATTAGAAGATGACGCCATGAAAGGTTTCAAGGAAAGCGTGGCAGGAACTTTCATCCCTCCAGGCTTGGCCTCGGATAAACTTATGGTTTACGATTTAAATAAGCTTTCTGACTCTACAAGGGGTCGAGAGGTTTCAATTCTTGATGGAGAAAACTTTAAATCACTCGTCCTACACAAGATCATTATTGGTGGTGACCCAGGGGACCCCGAAGACCTTGCTTTGTATCCTCCACCCGTTATAATTAATGTTTCGAAACTCAAGGTTCACACCCAATCTTTAATAACGAACGCTATAAAGAATTTTGGAATAGGATTCTATTCAATGGAAGTGCCCGATGATAGTAATACAGATTGGAAATACGCAAAGCCAGATTTCAAGATCCCAACCATTAGATCTCCGATTCCGCATCAAGTTTGGATACCTGAACAGGACCCTATTACATTTATTCCCAAAAAAGACGCTAATGGGAAGTATATCGTTAAAAAGACGGGTGGATTGACGGGTACTATTCTTGACATGGTAAAAGCAGTTGTAAATCAAGGAATCTACATGCTTCATATCGTTGATAGTATTAATGCTGTTAATCTCGATCACCAAGGAATTGGATTTGGGCGAGAAGTTTCAGAAGGGCTCTTGTTTGCAAGTCTGGATCCCGTGGCTATTGATCTCTTATGTGCTCGTTATATTTTTAGTAATGTAGGATTAAAAGAGTCAAGAGAAGCGGGGTTAAAAGATGGAGCTGGGGGTTATTTTCCACAAGCTGTACCTGTTCCAAAATACGATGGATCTCAAATCATAACAGAAAAGGGATACGATTGTCCCATTCAAAGAGATCTCCTTTTATTGCGTGCAGAACAAGAAGGGTTTGGTAAGAGGGATTATTATGTTGTTGGACATGACGATTTAACGGATAATTCATTGGCCTCTGTTGAGGGAAGATTAGGTTTTATAAAAGAAGGTCAATTTAACGAAATCATTACAAATACCCTTTATTTCGATATTTACAAACTCCCATGGGACCTACAGAAGACTTTTTTCAATTATTTAGACGCAATCGAAAAAGTAGAGGGAATCGCTTTAAAACACGATTTTATCGATATTTTTGACGAAGATAAGAACGGTATTGTGGATTTCGAAGAATTCGGTAAAAAAGGTTTATGGGGAACCACGATGTATATTAACAGTCATTATTTAAGCGCTAGAGGCTTAAAAGACGAGTCTGAAATGTATCGAACCCTTTTTGCTACCTTGGGAACGAGGTTCCGAAATACGAATCCTAAATGGAATCCAGGAGAGCACGACATCCAACGAGAAAATTCATGGGGGTCGATAACTATCTTAGGACTCAACATGTATCAAGCAAGGGAAGAAAAAGACGATCCATTTATTAAAGAGTTGAAATGGGGAAAGGGTAAATGGCCAAGCTTTACATTTACTCACAATATTTACGTGCACCAACAACTTTATGGTTTTAAATTTCCCGCAAGCATAACAACGACAAGTTTGTATGGAATAGCATTTTGCAATGCAGATTACACCCAAAATAGAAAAAAATATATTGGACCCATTCGAGGATTTCCTGAACCAAACTCGGTCGATAAATATTTAGAAGCCGTATCAAATGGAGAACAAGAACCATTAGATTTCACATTCTATGTACCAATAGGATATGGCGTAAACGGAAAAATCCCAAATGTCCAGGAAACCTCAGATCCGGAAAAGATTCTCACGGTAAAGTTCAATGGAGGGACCATTCGATGGCCAGATGCTCGACCAGCACCCTTAAAAAAAAAAGAGTTAGATCTAGTGATTGAATAGAATAGACGAAAATTATATTTATTTAATATTTCTTTTAATGATTTCAAAAACAATGATATAACAGAAGAAATTTATACAAAATAAAAATTATTAATAATATTAACGAGTGAGTTATTTTATGGAATACTACAAGATTACACTTGAGAAAGATTTATTAGAATGGGGAAAAGTACTGTCAGTTGGAGAATTAGTTCAAGAAATAAACGATAAACTCGTTAATAAGGGATTTAATAAAACTAACTCTAGGCTTGTTTTTAGCGTATGTTCTGATGATTGTAATAGATTAGCAGAACGAGAAACGATAGAAAAAGCCTTAACAAAGATTTTTAATCGAGAATTTCATTTGGGAGGTCTTGCAGCCTATCCCGTAGGAGGAGTTTCGGGAATAGTCGCTGCAAGTCATCATCCACCAGATTTGAAAACCCTTGATGGTAGAAAGGAACGAGCGGGTAATCTAATCATTTTCGCAAGCCCCCATTTTGGTATAATTAAGAAAGAAACCCTGATTTACGGAAGTTTCATAAGACCTGGACAACAAAAACCAACTGCGTCCTGTGGTGCAATGATGGGATTTCTAAGCGCTTTGAAAGCCGCAAAAAACACAAATAAACTACGTCCTAGAGTTGAAGATACAAGTTTGGACCCATCTAAAAAAGTACTTTACAAGCAATTAATTGCAAATTATTCAGATCGACTCAACACACTCCTCAAATTAGACGATGTTAACAATCAAGTGCTCGAATTATTTAAAATCAACCATGACCTTGTTGAAAGTAAGCTCTTACAAATGATCGCTGAATTCAAGAAAAAAGAACCCTTTTCAGGAAACATGGCATTCATCAGCGGAATCACCATTAATACTACGGATAAGGATTATTTTATTTTAAAGCAAATCAAATACTTAAATTAGAAACTACATAATTTACTTAGAAGTTTTTCCGGTTATTGTTTCCAATCGTAATCTTATAATAGTAATCTTGTTAACTACTTTTTTTCAAATTCATCATATTCCTCTTGAGCGTAATATTTCATGATAATTTTCAATGCTTAATTTTTTTCTGCATCGTTTTGTACGAGTTCTGACTGGTCAAAGGCGATAATGCTTTTGTATCTTGACCACCATTCACAAGCTTTTTGAGAAGGAATTATTTCAGATTCCAAATCCATTTGAACGCCTATTTTATTATTTTGTTTGATAATATCGATTTTCTTTTCTTCTTTTGCTGAATGGATATATATCGCATTATCACCATAACCATAAAATACTGGACCAATGTATATTATTTAAAGCCATTGCAATTCGACAGAATCGTGCCTCCTCAATTATTTTCTCTATTTCAATTGGATCAATAATTTCTCGGTCTTGTCTTCTCATAATATGGATAATTTTTAATAACTAAAAATTTA
>JAFGGO010000039.1 GCA_016930515.1 Promethearchaeota archaeon
GCACGATTTATTTCCAATTGATCGGATTTACAAAAATTCTTACATTGGATGTAGAGTTATATTTTATTTTTCCTATATATAATTATCGATAGCTTTCACTCAATTTACTAAATATAATTTTCAATTATTTTATCCAACAAAGAATAAAGTTAATTTATTTCCAGAATTTTCTATTGTTTAATAAGTAGTAAAATTAGTAACTTGATTGTTTTAAAGGAATAGCTATATTAAATTCAAGGATGTTCGTTCATATAATCATCGATAAACAACTCGTACATTATTTCGTCGTAATATGTAGAGTTCATGTAAAATTGTTTTTTTCGAACACCTACTCGCTTAAATCCAATTGATTCGTATAAGTGAATGCCACGATCGTTAGTGGAAAAGCAACTCAAGATAATTTTTTCCTTGTTATAAACCGTTTTAGCTTCCTTAATGGCGCCATCAATAAGGGCTCGACCTAGTCCGTGATCGCGATAGTCTTTTTTTACGATTATTCCAAGACTAAACACGTGTATTGAGGCTTCCCATTGAAGATTAGATAGTTCACACTGACCCACGATGTTGTATGGGGGTTTTAAACCGTTGTCTTCTGCCACGAGGCACATCTCGTTTTCTTTTTTCAGGTTTTCATACCATGTCTTTTTTTCCCAATCTGTATATACTGGAGTGAAGACGGGGAGGTATATTCCCTCTTCGAGAACCTCGTTAAAGTTCTTCCAAACACCATGCATGTCAGACTTTTTTACATGTCTAATCGTGATCGTGGTGTTATCAAGCGCTTTAATGGTTATTTCCGCGATTTTTTTCATGGTATAGGCTCAGATGAGTGAGTGCTTCTCAATTGGAATTTTAAATTACTTTTCTTAAACAATCAATATTATTTATGTTTTTTATAATTGTGTGAATCCTCAAAGAAGGTTCCTGTGAATGAAGATCTAAACCATATTTTTTTATATTCACATTGCTATATTGATAATATGGAAAACCAAAATGAAGACGAGGCAAGAGACGATAAAGCTCAAGCTGAAAAGTTGAAAAATTACATTGACGACATTACACACGGAAAAAAGGCACCCGTGGCAAAAGATTTAGTGCAATTAAAACACGTGGAGGTTAAAAAGCAAGAAGTTGGAAAAGAAACGAAAAATCTCGCTAAAAGCTTGAAAGAGAAAGGTATAAGCCCCGATGGCTCTGAAAAACTTACAAGCGAGGAAATTTCAGTTTTAGAAGCGTTTGAAAAAAAAAGGTTATTTTTGCCCAGAATTGCGATAGTTGTGAACCAGAGCAGAGTTATAATGGGGAACGAGGGTTTCAAAAAGGCAGAACTTGAAGCAATTCTCGACCAACTTATTTTAAAAGGATTTGTCGAAACTCAAGTAGTAAACGATAATACAGTATACATTATCACGGAAAAAGGCCAAGAAAGAATACAATAAAAAAAACGAATCAATCCATTTCTAACAAAAACTCTTTAATCGATTTATCTGCAAAGTCCCTGGAGAATATTGTATACTCAGCATTAAAGACCTAGATCTAATTAGATGATTTATATTAGATATATGATATTTAATGTAAATTCGTAATTAAATGCTTGATCTTCTCTTAAACAAAAGATTATAGAAGAATTATTTTTCCATTTTTTATGATATATTTTTCACTTAATATTTTTGGATTTTCCATTACCGTTTTTATCAATTTAGCATCAGTTTTTTTCTTGCTTTCAATAATTTTAAGTGTTGGTGTTTCACCTATAGCCATTTGAGCTAATTCTGTAATATAATACGATTTGATATTCCTTTTAATCGCATATGTCGATAAGTTTGAAAGGCAACCTGTACAAATATGGGCGATTACTTCTGCGTTTATATTTTGTGCCTCGGATATTCTATCTTCTGCGAGTTTTGATGCCAATGCTCTATTTGTTGTAGAAACTGGCAAACCGCAACAATGAGAATGTTCTCGATTGTATTCCATTTCTACAACCTCCGCACCAAGAATCTCAAGAAATTCCCGAGGGGTATCGTATATTTTCTTATCAAACCTCCTCCAAGTACAGGGATCTTGAAATGTAATTCTTTTATTTATCTTATTTTTGATCGTAAATTCACCTTTATGATATTTTTCAATAAGATATTCAATAATAGTTTGATTCTTAATATTAAAATCTTCGAGAATTGAAGGATAAATATCTCTAATCATGGTATCACATCCAGGACAGAATGTGATGAGCTTATTCACGCCGAGTGTCTTAAGTTTTTCATATAATTCCAATCCTTTTATTTTTCCTTCTATTTCACCGAAATAAGAATGAGCATAAGAACTACAACAATATTTCATTCCACCAATCAAGGGGAAATCATCAAATAGTTTGGTGTTGGTCAATTCTTGGTAAAAATAAGAAATACCGCAGCCTAAATAGAACATTGAATCGCTTTTTGGCGGATTCTCATATTTAATTAAATTTAATTCTTTCTGTTCCTTATCAATCTCGAATCCAATCGACATTAAGTTATAAGGCATATCTTCAGTAATAATTCCTGTACATCTTACCCCATTCTCACAATAGTTTTTTAATCGTATTTCTCTTCTTAGATCACTGGGATTTGATTCTGTTGGACAAATTATATCACAATAGGAACATCCTGTACATTCATTTATTATTTTTTTTGATTCCTTCGTCTCTATCATTCTAATAATTTCTTCCTTAGCTTGATCTATCGGCATTTGAATTATCGGACACTGTTTAAGGCAAATTCCACACTTTAGACATGTATTTTCATTAAAAATGTTAATCACCTCTATGGGGTTATGAGGATATTTGTTAATTTCCTATACTTTTCGCTCTTTTTCAAATAATGTATGGATAATAATAATCATAATTTGTTTATAAAATAATATAAAATATAAATTTTGGTTAAAATAAAGAATCAATTAATTTCATAGCATTTTTCTAAAATTTTTCTTAATCTCTTTCTATAGAGGGAATCTTTTTATAAAATTGAATCACAGAAAAAGTGTAATAAAGA
>JAFGGO010000040.1 GCA_016930515.1 Promethearchaeota archaeon
CCTAGAAATAGATTGAAACAGGGGGCACCTCAGGGATCTCAACTACGATCCCGTGCGTTTTGTAAATACCTAGAAATAGATTGAAACTTTTATTATGGCGTTAAACTGTTGTTTAACGCTTAGTTTTGTAAATACCTAGAAATAGATTGAAACGGGGAATCAAACCTGCTTTACATGCTCACGCTATCGGGTTTTGTAAATACCTAGAAATAGATTGAAACCCCTCTCGGGCACAGGTACGACAATGCCGTACCTCGTTTTGTAAATACCTAGAAATAGATTGAAACTGGTCTGGCAGAATCCTATAAGGAAATCCAGATCAGGTTTTGTAAATACCTAGAAATAGATTGAAACATTCATTTCCACATCTTTCGCAAATTACGTTTTTTTGTTTTGTAAATACCTAGAAATAGATTGAAACATTGACGATCCCCGGATAAGTCCGGTTCATGTCATGTTTTGTAAATACCTAGAAATAGATTGAAACTTCGATTGTACCATCTTTTTTCTTTCCTACTTTCTGGTTTTGTAAATACCTAGAAATAGATTGAAACATACTCTGCACTAAAATCTTCTGAGTGCTTGTCTCGTTTTGTAAATACCTAGAAATAGATTGAAACTGTTTTAGAAATACCATAAATTTGCGCTAATAGTTTGTTTTGTAAATACCTAGAAATAGATTGAAACATTCTATCTCCAGGCAAAACGGGGCGATACATCTCGTTTTGTAAATACCTAGAAATAGATTGAAACATCGCAAGATTGACCTGTTTTTGATACGAAGTTGTCGTTTTGTAAATACCTAGAAATAGATTGAAACGACTAATACTCCGATCAAATAATGATTTGTTTTCCCGTTTTGTAAATACCTAGAAATAGATTGAAACTCCAATTTCGACGGCTCGATACTTTTAGCCATCTCGTTTTGTAAATACCTAGAAATAGATTGAAACTCGAATAAACGAAATATCATAGAGCTGTACTTTTGTTTTTAAATACTTAGAAATAGATTGAAACTCAACAAGAGTTTCCTTTAATTTTAAAAAACCAAATATTTTGTGGTGAGATATGGACGATATGGATTTATTAGGAACTCTTTTAAAGAAGCATTAACAATTAATAGTAAAAAAATAAGGGAAAATTTTATGGCAAAAAAGGATGACGTGCTAGTCATTTCGTTAGGGAGATCACCTGCCGTCGTGCCCGAAACGATCGACGCACTTTTAGAAAATGATATTCGTCCGAAGCGGACTTATGTCGTTACCACTTCTGATGATACCATTTTAAACGAATGCATTCCCTTGATCGAACGTGATTTTAACATCCATTATCGAACCAAGGGAATGGATCTCCGGGCGTGGGATGGAATATTATCTAAGGACGACATTTACAATCAGGACGATAACCTCGAACTGATGATCAACGTGGCTAATATTTTGAAGAAAGAGAAGGGAAATAGAATATTCATCAGCATGGCGGGTGGCCGTAAAACCATGTCTGCGGCTATGGCGCTCTTGGCACAGATATACAACGCAAGCGCCATCACGCACGTGCTCGTTGCCCCGGAAATCGAAACAAATGGATCGATTTTTAAATTAAAAGATAAAACGCAAGAAGAGATTGAACCCATATTTCACCCCGACGATAAGAGACTGATATTTTTTCCAGTCATAGGAATTTCGTGGATGTTGTCGGACATGATAACGATTTTAAAGGGTGAAAAACCCGAAATTGAAAGAACCGATATAAAAGAAATTTTGCGATTGAATTCGTTATTGGACGAAAAGGATAATCCAACATTTCTCGGTGAAGATCTCATGAAACTCCTAAACGATATCGAGAGCTACCCTCCACCTTCGTTCATTGAACCACGAGATAAAATACATGTTCCACCTGCCGAAATTCCTCATGCTCCTAAGGGAACAATGCAATTTGTTTCGAAACTATCATACATTCCATTTATTACAAGCATTAGAAGTATTGAATTTATAAATTCAGCAGAAACAAGGATTAAAGACGGTAATTCCGAAGGAATTATTATTTGTCAATATTCAGACGGGAATCTTGCGATTAAACTTAGGGTTGAAACAACTGCGAGAACGCGCGGTCAAGCAGAGATGGTAAAAAAAAGGCTCGAACCTCTTTTTTCTTGATCTTAAAAATTTACCCTTCTTTTTTATTTCTAAAAATCTCTTTAGAGTCGATTTATTAGCTTTTTCATTGGGTATTTTTCTTTCAATTTTTCCAGCTTATTAACGATTTAATAATATATTTTAAAATAAGTATTAGAGAAATAATAGTATTGGTGTAAATTCTATGGGATATAATTATTATAATATCCGAATATGAGAATTTTCATAGTCTCTGTGCATTACTTTTTTTGTTCAATGATTATCATTAACTCGTGAGAAAGCGATAAATTTATATAGAAAAAATGATTAAAGTTTAAAATATTAGATGACAAAAAATTAAAGTTATTGTCGAAATCAATTTTAAAAACTGCATGATGACAAATTATCAGTTCACCGCATCAGTTTCAAGTTTTCAAATGTAATGTTAAATTGTTAATAATGTGATCGAAAAATGAATTGGATAGATATTAAATGGAAAACCATGACGCCCTTGCTAATGCATAGCGTTTCCAATAGAATAGCCGAAATACGGGCTACTCCTTTCAAGATGGCCATGAGATATTGGTTCCGTGCTCTACACGGTAATTATGATTTAGAAAAACTTCAAGAGAAGGAATCGGAAATCTTTGGTTCTTCTGATGAGAAATATGGAAAATCAAAATTCCAGATAAGAATAATGCCAAAAATAGAACCTCCTAATACAATGCCAAAAGGAATTCCAGTTAAGATGAGAGGTAACAGACCAATTTCAATACAAGGCTTTGAACCAGGCGTGAGTTTCACGACAAGGATACAAACGCTTAAGGACGAAGTGTTTCTCATTGATAAAGCAAAATTACATGTGATAAGTGCTTTATTGGGAGGTTTTGGTCAACGATCAAGAAGGGGTTATGGAGCCTTGCAGATTGAAAATGTAATGGCATCTGATGGACTTAGAGGGCAGCCATTAATAGAGCAATTAAACAACATCAAGGAATATAACATCATTCAATATTTAGAATTCCTTGAAGAAATCATCTGTGATGTATCTGACTTGAATTACGAGCTTGATACGGACTATTACGAAATAATATGGTTGAACGAAGAGGATAGAGGGAATGATAAGATACCTTATTTAAAATCAATGACAATTGGTAGATCTTTTGATAAATGGGATGAATTTACAAATCTCATATCTAAAATGTGCCATGATAAACTTCAACAATACAGTCAAGAAGGAAAGAGGAATGAATATCATTATATGGGATATGCATTTCCCAGGAATAAACAATCATCAACATTATACATATCCGCAGTAGAAATTAAAAATAAAATACG
Source organism: Promethearchaeota archaeon (assembly GCA_016930515.1). Taxonomy (GTDB): domain Archaea; phylum Asgardarchaeota; class Lokiarchaeia; order Sigyniarchaeales; family SOKP01; genus FT1-020. The sequence goes on from JAFGGO010000040.1 coordinate 3,450, forward strand.
CCCCATCCTTTCAGAATTATGCCCGGTATTCAAGCAAAACGATAGAAATGTGCCTAATCGAGATCAAACAATAATTGATGAATTTTTTGAAGATCTTGCAATTCCTATAGAGGATGATTAATTAATAAAAAATATGAGTATATTTAAAATGTCAGCAAAAACATATTTATTTGTATATACTTTTGGACCCGTTCAGTCTTTTATTGCTCAAGCGAGAAAGGTTGTTGACTTCAGAAACGGGAGCAAGTTTTTAGCATATTTAACGGATAAAATCTTGAAAAGTTTTTGGAATCGAATAAGAGCTTCAGATATACTAGAGGAGGGCGCCTGTCAACTAGTTTTTCCTAATGAAAGCATAAGGTCAAAACCTAACCGATTCATTGCGAAATTGCAATGCAACACAGAGGATAGTGCAGACGAAGAAATTAACGCATTAGGAAACGAACTCGTCTCTACATTATCTAAGACCATAACCTCTGCTTTCGACAGTATCAGAACAAAGCTGGTAAAATACTCTCAGATAGTCGATATTAATTCAGAAAAATTAGAGGAGCACAAGGATCAAATAAAAAGCTTTTTTGAGCATTATTGGGTTTCAATCCCATTTAACGAGAGTCTAAGCTTTAAGGACAACTATAGGAACCTTGAGAATTGGTTGGGGGCGATTAAAAACGAGCGCTTGGTCAATCAAATAAGAGAAACGGGTGAAGTGGGGTCAAAATGCGATTTATGTGGCCAACAAAACGCCTTATATTTTTACAGGGAAGAAAAAGCCTTTAGAGGAGAACACTCGATAATTTTTGATATGTATCGTAGGTATATTTTCAACCCAAGAGAGGGTTTTTGTGCCGTGTGCTTGTTAAAGCGAATGCTTGAAGAAGCGCGGGTAATATCAAAAGATAATAGGAACGAAAATAAGCTTCCAATAAACTCAACTTCTGGCGCCTGTATTGGCCATTTATTAAGGGACAATCGATTAAAGAATGCTTTTGAAAAATATGTCGATTTATTCAAACCAGATAAGCGGAGAAATTTCTTTGACGAGCACTATTATTTCAAGGAGAATACTTCAGCTGAAAAGATAAAAAAAGCACTTTCGACCACCAACATTCAATTTAAAGCCGAAATGGACGAGATCATAGCCAATCTTCCTAAGAATGTAGAAGAATGGTTTAGTGGCAACCAAGATGTGTTTGAAAACACCCTATGGTCTAAATATTATGCTTTAATCATGTACGATGGCGACGATATGGGAAAGTGGATAAGCGGTAGCTATCTTAATGACGATGCAAAATTAGAATCGTTTCAGATTAATCTTAGTAAAATGCTCGGAGATTATTCGGAAACATTAAGAAACGCTTTTGATAGACACGGAGGCATTGTCGTATATGCGGGTGGGGACGATAACTGCGGATTCGTCAATATTGTAAATTTATTTGATTTAATGAATGAATTAAAAGATAATTTTCCAAGATTTGAATCAATTTTGGATAAAAACTCGTATTCAACGAATAAAAAATCAACACCTTCGTGCGGTATATGCATCGCACACTACAAGGAACCCTTATCGAAAGTTATTGAAATGGCACGAAAAATGGAACACCACGCAAAACAAGCTCAAGATAAGGATTCTGTTTCTATTGCGGTCATAAAACATTCGGGAGAGACTCTTACTTCGAGATTTAAATGGAAATACTCGGAAGAGGGTGAAATTAATGAATTACGCGTGCTCGAGTTGTTAAAAGATCTAACATGGGCTTTAAAAGACGGAATTTTCTCAAACACGTTCATAAACGGTTATTTGAGCGAATTTTGGTGGATAACAGAAGAGTCTAAAAAAGAAGAGAATGTTTTTTCGCTCATAAAAGAAGAATTTAAAAGACTCTTATATCGATCCGTTCTAATGAATAGAGATAAAAATGGAATTACAAGAGAAGACTTAAAAAACGAAGAGCACGAGGTCAACCAAAAATATCTCACTCCCTTAATCAAACTGATGGAATCCTCAAAACTTGAAGATTTTAACCATTTTTTAAGATCATGCGATTTTCTCAAGTCTAATTATCAATCATTCAAACAAATCCACGAGGTTAGATAAAAAGATGAGCACACAAAAGAGTATGGTTCTAAAGATATCAAATATCGATTCGCTTTTCTTTAGAGACGGACGATCGTTTTCCATGTCTCAGGAAAGTTGGGCAAAAGGGATGTTTCCACCCTTTCCCACAACAATCCATGGTGCCTTAAGAACTGAATATTTTTCGAACAACATTGTAAATTTTCAAAAACGAGAGACACCTGAGGATCCTACCAAGGATTTTATGATAAAAGGCATCTATCTATGCCACGAGAACGGAAGCGTGTACGCTCCATTACCTCGCGACATTGTTATTGATAAGAGCGTAGATGATGACTTGTTATGTAAATTAGATTTAGAACCCATTACGAAGAACATATTATCCTCGTGTAAGCACGATTTTATTCCCAAGGCGAAAACAAATGTTGAAGGCATTTCAGACGGATGGATTGAATCGAAAGCTCTAATTCAGTATTTAAAGGGTGATAATATCGATTCAAATTGGACTTTAGAACCCGAATCGCCAGAAGAGGCAAGCGATACCACTATAAACAAACCATTTACCATTTTAAGATTGTCAAATCACATGAATAAAGCCGCAAAGATTGGAATTCGCATTAACGCAGAATCGGGCGCTTCAGAAGAGCATTATCTATATTCTCTTAATCGAGTTAGATTAGAAGATCTCTCTTTAGTTGTTTGTTGCCAAAACATGGATTTACCTGAAAAAGGCGTGCTTAAATTAGGAGGTAGAAATGGAAAAGCAAAGTTTTCTCAATTAAATAAAAACACCTCGATATTCAAAAACGTTGAAGAATTGTCGAATTTTAACGAAAATAACCTGAAGGAGGTTCTTGAAAAACACGATATTGTCAAAATCTACTTGGAATCTCCCACTATATTTCGAGATTTTCACGATCCTGCTCCTTTGAAGAATTTCATTTCCAACCTGAAAGCTAATGTTATATCGTGCGCCATTAGCCAACCGTTATATATTGGTGGTTTCGATCTCAAGAAGGGAGCGCCGAAAAGCATGTACAAGGCAATTGCGCCGGGATCCTTGTATTATTTGAAAAAAAACGATAGTGCCAACCTTGATTCTCAAAATACCATTTTAAATAATGTTTCGGAAATCTGGACGGATAAAGGATTGGGCATTCCTTTTGTAGGGGGCGTGATTTATAATCACGAAACATGAATAAGATAAATAAATTATACTTAAAAATCTGAGAAATTAAAAAAATTAAAATCAAACTGAAAAAAGAAAAAAAGATATTTAAACAAATAAAAAAGAAGTGAAAAAAATGTACAAAAAAATTGAACCAATGTTTTATCTTGTAAGAACTCCGCTTCACATGGGAAGTGGAACGGAATTGGGTGTCGTGGATTTACCAATCCAAAGGGAATGTCACACGACTTTTCCCAAGATGGAAGCATCTGGTATAAAAGGTGCGATACGACACGTCTTTAAAAAGATGATATCCGAAGGATTAGGAAACGATGAAATTGATGTGTTATTCGGTCCCGAAGATGCTAAAGATGACAACGATAGAGCATCCTCATTGAGTCTAACAGACGGTAGATTGCTATTATTTCCCGTAAAATCCGTAAAAAACGTGTTTGCGTGGATTACTTGTCCCTTAGTTCTCAAAAACTTTCAAGAAGACATTAGTCTCTGTAATGGAAGCGTTAAAATGCCTTCGGTACCGGTAGACGAAAAAATTGTCCCTCATAAAAGTGGATTGCTCATTGGTGATAAAGTACTCTTGGACGAATATGCTTTTAAAGGAATTCAAGAAAGTCAAGAAGATGGTGAATTAACTATATTTGTCAAGTGGCTTGCTGATTTCATTGTTCCTAAAGGACCTGAATATGAATACATGAGAAAGAAAATGGTCAGAGATATCGTGGTATTAAACGACGATGAATTTAGGGATTTCGTGAATTTAAGCACTGAGGTAAACACCAGGACTAATATTGATGCTGATAAAGGAACTGTTAAGGAAGGAGCCTTATTTACTGAGGAATTTCTCCCAAGCGAATCTATTTTATATAGCTTGATAATGACCTCTCCTATCTTCAAGGCCAAAAGCGATAAGGTAAATTACGGAATTTTTTCGAGTATATTAGACAAGTCCGAAAACGAACAAGCGGAATCTTTGATGAAGACCTTTAAAGAAAACATGCTTCCCTTTATTCAAATGGGAGGTAATGCAACCTTAGGGAAAGGTCTTATTTCGATAAAATTAATGAATGAGCGTGGTGGTTCATAAATTGACTACCGTGGATTATATAAAGACCGTGGAACAAGGTAGGGCTAAATTTGCTTACGAGCGCGTCTCACAAGCTGTTAAGAATAATCCCGATGCATCTTGGTTGAGTGAATACAAGTCGTATTTAAAAAAAATACCGATGTATATCAAGACAAACGGTTTGGGAGCAACATTGGCATTCATTTTCAGCAAGAAAAACAAGGACGCCTATTCGAGGATATACGGCGATTGTACGGAATGGATAGAAAAAGATCCAAAAAAAATATTTAGTCTAGGAGGCAAGGATCTTTTGGAATTCGTATTGAATCTCGAATCCTCGGACTATCGACTACTGACAAACCAAATTATGTCTTTAATCAAATGGATGGCACGGTTCGCTGATGGACTTATTGAAAAAAAGAGTAAAGCTGGCAGCGATTAAACTCATGAGGGTGCGCTAATCAATGACTCAAAATAACAACCAAATTATCCCAATTCCAAGAGATAGCTTGGAAGGATTGGAGGCTCTTAATGGTAAAATCGATAATTTTAATTTACAGCTTGGAAAATATGTCTCGTACGAAAGAGGATCGTTCAAATTCAATTTTCCCGAAGGAAAATATAATAGGTTCCTGAGCCTCAAGGATTATCGAAAAGCATTTGAATACGAAATTGAAAGAAATTGGAAATATGTTAAAATTTCGACTTTCACGGCATTAACCGCGAGTAGACTACTTGTTGGGCTTGGGAATGCCACTGTCCTCGAGAACGGGTTAACACTTCATCACATTCACGGATTTCCTTATGTTCCGGGATCAGCGCTTAAGGGTATCCTCAGGAATTACATCATAAACACGATTTTTCCAAACAATTCTCAAGCTGAATCAGATAAAAACGAAAAAAACTCCGACGAAAAATTAGCCTTAGAGGATATAGGATTTTGTGATTTGTTTGGATGTCCAAAAGAAAGCATTTATAAAGAAGCCCGAAAGGGAAAGATTTATTTCTTGGATGCTTTCCCTTCAGGTGAAGTCACGGTCGAGCACGATATCATGACGCCCCATTACAGCGAATATTATCAAAGCATGGAAAAAAGAACTCCTGAACCTCCTGCGGATTACTACAGCACGATTCCGATCCCGTTTGTTGGGGTTGCGGGAAACACGAAATTTACTTTTCATGTGGGCGTTGACAAGCAAGACGCCAATCTTCCCGTGAGTGAAAATTCAAAATTATCATCGATGGCTTCAACCCTGCTCGAAGTTGCATTGATTGGATTAAAAGAAGCTTTACAATTTCACGGAGTTGGTGCAAAATCTGCGGTGGGATATGGATATTTCTACGAATTTAAAGAAAATTAACTAAAAAATAAGAAAACCGAGAAAAATCATGATAGATCAAGTAAAAGATGCCCGGATGAATAAATTATCAGAGGATTTCGAACCCGTAAAGTGCAAGATCGATTTTATCGCACTTAATTCGGCCCGCATCCCTCTTAAAAACCATTCAATGATGTTGGGTGCCATTTATGGCTTATTTGCACAGATAGATCCCGTATTTACCTACAAGCACCATAAATCAACCGTGGTAAAACCGTGGTCCTTTTCCTTACTTAAGTTTTACAATAAACCATGGAGCGAAGCCGAAGTTAGGAACGATTTCATCCAAGTTGACGAGGGTACGAGGGGATATTTTTTTATAAAATCGATTCGATCAGATTTAGACGAAATGATAAAAGAATTCTCCTTGAAAGGCAAGATTTTTCACGTCGGAAACCTCAAGATGCTTATAACCAAGATAGAGACCCATTGGAGCGATTTTAATAAAAATTACCCGAATATCGATACCATAGCGCTCAAGTTAGAAGCACCGACTTTTTTTTATGACGCTCGAGAGTGTAAACTCGACCCGTTTACTATTGAAACATTTTTTAATTACCAATGCGAGAAATTCAAGCAATTGAACTTGTTTGAAATTGACCCAGAATTATTGTATCCATACGCTTGGATTCTCAAAAAGGAGCTAAAACAGAGTTGGGGTGCCGTGACAAATTGGAACGACCCCAAGGAATCATTGATATTTAACGGATGGGTTGGGACGGTAAAATTCAAGATCGTTGGGAACATCCTCGAGCGAACAACGCTGTGGAAGTTGTTTTACCTTTCTGAATTCACGGGAATCGGGACAAGGACCTCGATGGGGTTCGGACACAATTCTTTTGCATTTATAACGGAAGAATAAAATAATTAAAAAATTAATTTGCTTGAAAAAAGTCGAATTTAAAGGGAAAGTTTATATATACATCTTGCATAAACGAATATCGTGTTTAAAAAGAGCATTTCGCTCGCACGATGGAAATAAAGCTCTCAAACTTATATTACATAACCAGAAATGGATTAAATAAAGAACAACTCGCAGCGATCAAGAGATCGCGAAATGGCACGAGGGGTTCTCATTGGAAACCGCGCGGCGGATGGTGTCAGGTTACCCTGCTTAACCCGTTCTCGAAAAAAGAGAAATTTGCAACCAAATTTCTTGATGACGTTTTATGGCCATTAGCACGGGGCGAGCAGGGAAGATCGCGAACCGAAAAGCTTAAATACCCAAAGTGACCCTTTAAATAGGCGTGACATTTGAACCGTGATCTAGCAACTCGATCGCGGAGGCCGCTCCTAGACCGCGCTTGCGAGGAAAAAAGTACCAGTTTGTAAATACTTAGAAATAGATTGAAACTGGTCAAGCTTTGGATCAAATCCAAAACAATATCCCGTTTGTAAATACTTAGAAATAGATTGAAACCAGTCCAAAGAAATTGTAATTACTTTTTGTTCTGGGTTTGTAAATACCTAGAAATAGATTGAAACTCGATCCAGACGGTAATGGTAATCCTGATAATTGTCGTTTGTAAATAACTAGAAATAGATTGAAACTGTGGAAGAGCTTGTCAGAAGTGAAGGAGGTATCATGTTTGTAAATACCTAGAAATAGATTGAAACCTTGGGCTAAACCCCTTATAATTCTCTAAAATTTTTGTTTGGAAATACCTAGAAATAGATTGAAACATTTTTGAAACCAGATATAGCACTGACTTTTAGTAGTTTGTAAATACCTAGAAATAGATTGAAACAAGAAGTGTTTTCCATTTTATCACCTTTTTAATTTTGTTTGTAAATACCTAGTAATAGATTGAAACTCAGTAAACTCAAGCTTTAATCCCAACAATAATTGAGTTTGTAAATACCTAGAAATAGATTGAAACTTATTGTAGATTATTCTTAAAGAACTCGAGAATGAGGATATTATGTGGAGAATTGGTCGTACTTCTAGCTTGATCCTTCAAAGTATTGACTTAGACATTGATGATAATGAAATAATTATATCAGAATCAGGAGCTAGTCGTATAGCTAAGATTTTTAACAACAATTTAGGTGATCAGATTCACTTAATTAACGATGAAAAGTTCCATTGTTTTTATGAGAAAATCGAGCTTGATGGAGTCAACCTTGAAATAGAAGCAGATTTGCTAGTTAAACTAAACGGAACGACATCGAAAAGAGTACTCGGACTCTTTAGACTCATTACATATCAATCGATTTTTAGTTCCCATGCAACCCCCTGAATACAGTAAAATCTCAAGAAAAAATGGGGGGAAGAATGCTTCATTATAAATACAAAAAATTAAGGAGTAACTAAACGAAACTCTTAAATTTTACTAAAATTATTATATTTCCTAATTATCGTCGAAATTCACAAAATCACCTATAATTTTTTAAATATATAGCAGGTATCTAAGATGGGAATCTATTATTTATCTGGTTTAGGTACAAGCCCAGGAGCAACCTTGCTTCCTTTGGATTACTTGTATTTGATGTTAAAGATGGCTTTGAATGGTAACAATGACGCCAAGATGTTTTTTGAAAGATCTGGAGAATTAAATCAAGAGCAAAAGGGTGATGTTGAGTATATCATTATTTTCACATCAAAAGAAGTAATTGAAGGGACGATAAAACCAAGAAATCTCACGGATACTTGGTTTAATTCTCAACCTAACAACGAAACTTCAATACCGAAGATTGTGACAAAATCCTTATCAAAATTAGTAAAGAATTGTTCTTTAAAGAAAGGAGAATGGATTAAAGGTATATATTTCGTACAAGTTGATTTCAAGGATTTTACCGATTGCTACGAAAAAATATTCATTACGATGAAAGCACTCTTGAGAAAGGAGGTCTGGATAAATCTTATTGGGGGTTCTAATCAAATCACGCTATCACTTTTTTTAGCATCGGGTTTGACGGGAATAGCACCAAATTATCTTTATATCTTCCAGGACGATATTTCAAAAATCCATCCTGATATTAAAAGACCTAATTTTGAAAACCCAAATATCACAATTCCTCCTCCTAATTGGTGTGAATTTCCCTTTTTTTGGCTAGGTTTGGAAAACGAAGTTCTACAAGGAATTGAAAATGCATTTGGAGATAGGGATATAATACATAAGAACGAATTATTAAGCGTTTTGGATAATAATCACATATCTCACCAGCATTTAGCAAAGTTAAGAAGCACTAGCTTGATTCAATTTTTAAATAACGATGCCGTGAAGAAAGGTGTAGGATTTAGTGCTATTAAAGATTATAACATAGAAACTAATGTTGATAACATGACTAAGTGGAAAGAATGGGGTGTGAAAAAAGGCATCCTTTTCCAAGCCGATATTAATTCCCCATTTAATTTGAATAAAATGAAATTGACACATATTCAAGCTTAAATTTTTTTCTACAAGTCTATTTTCACGCACGAGATAATTGTTCTTTCAAAACTGGAATGTTCAAGACACAAATCTTATAAAAAATCCTTTTATTTTTGACTATTTATTATAAGTATTAAAAGAGTCGAGCTGGTGGACGGATATACTGGTTTAGGGTTGGCTTCATTCAATTATTCTACGTGGTTTGCCATCCGAAGGCAGGCGCATTCCCAGAAATGGAATAAAAATCACGCAAAGGTCGCGCTAAATCTATGAAAAAAGTTCTTCGTTAGCAGATGATATTTTTTACCCGCTTGCGAAGAAAAGTACCAGGTTGTAACTGTCTAAAAATAGATTGAAACATGCCGGGAGAGATAAATGTACTATCCTCAGTCTCGTTTGGATTTGCCTAGAAATAGAATAGAGCCATCTAAAAAAATACATTCTTTTAAATTCATTGAGATAAGCGCGGTATCTCTAGCAGAAGAGTCATTAATGAAAATGAGGCAGAATAGAGATGCCTAATTCTTATTCCACTCACTTTTATAATCCTTTTAGCGAAGATCAATTTGCGCGACTACCTGTCGCACGATACAGTGAGATTTAAATATTAAGAAATCTTATTTCAATTTAACCAGAAATAACGAGAGGGAGGGTTTTAGATCGATTAGTCATGAACAAGTCAAATAACGAACTAAGCAATAGAAAGTGGAGAAAAACTTGGTTGAGATTTTATCTCAACGAGGAAGATCTCGTGTCGAGGGATAAAAGGAAAAATTTTACAAACCATCGTGACGATCCTGAAGGATTTAAAAAGGTTCCTGCTGACGATTATTATCAGGTAAACGAGTTATTGTCCTTGAGGCGAGAAGGACCCCGAACCTACATCGAAGTAAACGGAATGAAATTCATTCAGTGCGTTCGATTACTTCTGTCCGTGCCCACAAATACCTTGCATCTGTTTAATGACATAAACTCTATAGATGATTTTATTCAGGTTAAAAGGAAGCATGCTTCAGAGGTTCAACTTCAGGAAGCAGGTGATTTTGTGATTAGTCCCGAGGAGGAATTCGTTGGACACTGTTCAAATGTGCAAGCTTGGGCCGAGCACGATTACGACACGCGCATCTTGCATTCAAATCTCGCCTTTCCACTCTTGAAAAAACTTGCGCTAGAGGGTGACGAGAAAGCGAAAAGTGCCTTAAAGGACGAGATCGTAAAGAGATATAAGGAGGGAAATGAAACTGTTAGACGTTATTTGAAAAAACAAGGTTTTCTTGATTTTTTGACTGAAGAAGAACGATTACTTGGTCTAAAAATAATAAGAAATATCCCTCGTGTACCTGCCCCTATCCGATTTTTCAAAGGAGAAGGTTTCGTGCTTGCAAATCCTGGAGGAGTTGTTGGAAACCTCGTAGAAAAGCACCTTGGAATTTTGAAAAAAGCAGGTGATGCGGGATCCTGGGAGCTCGTTAATCGTTGCAAGAACGAATTGATCTCCCTATACGAACGAGCTTGCGAATCGTGGACCAGTCAAAAGGAGCAACAAATCTCTAAAGCAGAAAAAATTAGAAAATTAAGATTAAGAATCGACTTATCAAGCATCCTGTTAATTGGAGAACGAGTACGAGAAATAAAAGAACTCCTTTATTTGGTTCAGAGAGTCTTGAGCGTCTTAACAACCTCACAAGTAATTCGATGTTTGGAGGCTAGCCTGTCGTGATCTTGCTTTTTAGGGAGTAATTTTATCGATCAATCGCTAGAGCACTATCACGCATGACAGTGCGACCAATACATTTAAATAGTAACCTATCTAGATCTATCTTGTTGGACATGAGCTTAAACCCATTTCTGGGTTACCAATAGAATTGATAAATTCAATGGTGCGGATTGCGAAGGGGTGTGGGGATAGGGGAATTAAGTCTCATTAATGAGAATTAGGAGAAAAGTTGAGGGCGAAATCAACCTTTATTCCTTATTTAAAATCTTATACAGAGATTTACACTAACATGCGTTAATAAAAAAAGTGAACATTCAAGGATTTGAAAATAATGAGTAAAATGGCAGAAACAATGGAGTTGTCAAACATATATAGAATCGGTTATTACGAGACGAAACCATTGTTAGGAGAAAGTGCTTATTGCCTGCTAGACTGGGAATCAAAAGACGATCGGTCTTATTGGTGCAGGTATGGAAGAGAATACACGGGTGTGAGATGGTTTCCAGAACCGATGAGCGAAGACGCAAGAAAAGCAATTCGAAAAGCCTTGGAGTCATTCGCAAAACAATTAGGCGTAGATCTCTATCAATTTAAAGATATAGAGAGTATCAACGTGCTCACGCTCGTGAAAGTTGTAGCTAAAAAGAAAAGAACCATACCCGATCAAGAACTTGATGAATTGGAAAGAGGGATCTCAGGACGAAAATCGGCGATTGACATTTACGAGACGAACGATGGCAAGGTCATCTATTACAGGCGTTAATAAAACTCGGACCTGAAAGGTCAATCGATTGCAAGCGCCAAATATTTTTCGATTTCCTGTTCCGAAAGGGGTGCCGTGGCGACCATGAAACCGTTCTTGTGCGCAAAGAGTATCTTGTCCTTTCCCGCAAGTCGCGTGAAATCTATCCTCGAATCGTCGTCATATCTCTTTAAAACCATAGATTTTTCCGGTCGATCGTTGTCGTAAACGCAAGCACCTCCGTTGCCCCATTTATCCCTTTTTGTCCTTTCCAAAACCTTAAAAAAAACAGCGTTCGGCTTGACTCCCAAGCAAGTTATGACGGGAACGCCCTTGATTGTTGTAAAAGACGCCTTTTTCTGAATTTCTGCCTGGACGGTGCGATATTCCTTAAGCTGGGAAAAAAACCGTTCTCCAATTGTTTTAAGGAGAATAAAAAGGGGTTCGCCTTTAACTATCCTATCGTTTTCCTGGAATAAGTCAAGCAAAACTTCCTCAACAAACGATTCGAGTCCGTCAACGGCATTTTTGTCTATGCCGAGCCGTTCTTGAACGAACGAAGGCCCTCTTGAATCCATCAGGACGGCGATGGGTAACCACGAAAACACGTTAGAGGCTTCTTCGAACAGGTTCCATGAGCGCAGCAAGAGCGACAGCGTGCAATCGTCCATGGCTTCCTGATGGTGATCGAAATTCCTTAGTTTGGGTTTAAGTGCCTTACCGATGTCAAGTACCCACGTGTCCGGATCTTTTAATTCTTCCTCCGAAGGATTCCTCCGTTCGATAAGTGAGACCGCGGGATCCCTCGAAAGGACCAAGCACGTGGAAAGCAAGTCGTCAAGATGGGCAGAGCCGGGATGTGTCACTATTTTATGCATGAAAACACCTAAAGTTCACATTACAATTCCTAAATTACTTCTGGAACTTTAATAAATAGAACAATGGTAAGATTATAAATCTTGCCTCTGAAGCGAACGGCCTTTCGAATCGTGCGTTCATTGGTAAATATCCCAACCAATCTTTCGAGGAAATATGCCAAAAGTAAAGCGAAAATAAAGAGAAAAATAAAAAAGTAGAGAAATTATTTATTCAATCTTCTTGAACTTGTCTTTCGGCACGCCGCACACGGGGCACTTGTCGGGCAGGGGACCTTCGTGCGTGTATCCGCAGACGGGACACACGTGAATGTCTTGTTTTTTCAAATCCTTGCCGCCTTCTGCCGCTTCTAAGGCCTTCCCGTAGAGCGCATGGTGGATCTTTTCCACCTGATTAGCGAGGTCGAACGACCTCTCGGCTTGCTTGTTCCCTTCAGCCTTGGCGTCCTTCAAAAACTCCGGGTACATCGTAGTAAATTCGTAATTCTCCCCTCCAATAGCGGCCTTAAGGTTTTCAACGGTGGTCTTGACGCCTCCCATCACGCGAAGGTGATTATGGGCGTGAACGGTCTCTGCTGCAGCTGCTGCTCGAAACAATTTGGCGATTTGGGAAAGACCGTCCTTATCGGCCTGTTCAGCAAAGGCCAAGTATTTTCGATTGGCTTGGCTTTCTCCTGCGAATGCTTCTTTCAAGTTATCGTCTGTTTTTGTCATTTTACATGCTACCTCAAATGTGTATTGGCTTTGATAACGCGTGAACTAATATAACCGTTTAGGTTATTGATTATAAACGCGATATTAGAAGGATGCTCGAATAGTATCGAAAAACTTGGGAGAGTGGTCGCAGATCGGGCAGTTGGAAGTGGGCTTGCTGAGTTCGACATTGCCGCATATCGTGCAGACGTGGATTTCGCCTAGATCGATGGGCTTATTTTTTTCCAACCTCGTTAAAAACCTTGAGAACAGTTTCCTATGAATGTTCTCGGCCTGACGAGCGAGGTTAAAGGTAAGCTCAACCACGTTTTGTCCCTCTTTTTTTGCGTTTTTCAGGAACGTCTTATACATTACCTTGAACTCGTGCCGTTCTCCTTCCATTGCGTTGGCGAGGTTGGATCGAGTGTCCCCGACGAGATTGTTGAGTTCTTCTTCCGTAATTTGCACGATGTCTTCCACGAGTGCTTCTCGTCCGGTCAATACCGACAATGCTTTCAAGTGGTTCTTCACGTGGACGCTTTCCGCTCGAGAAACGGCCTCAAACAAGAGCGAAATTCCTTTAAGTCCTTCTTTCTTGGCTCGTTCTGCGTATAATTGATACTTTCTACGGGCGTTGCTTTCGCCCCTGATGGCGTCCTTAAGATTTTCTTCCAAGATTGACATGGTCGTACCTTTTTTTCACTAAAAGCGTTGTTATATAATATCAAAAATGGTTTAAAAATCATGCTCGCTTGAACAAGCAAAAAAACGGAAATGTGACTTATACAAAAAAATCAAAGAGTATTAAACTTCTGATTAATTTTAATAAATCAGGTATAGCGAGTATTTCACGGGGAATATCTGGGTTCAATGTTTTTTCGAAAATTAAACAATTCGCAACTCTGGGAAAAGATAAAAAAACTGCGCGAACTCGTCCAAGAGACGGATAATTTCAAGGATAGAAAGTGTTACGCGTGCGAAAAATCCTTGAATATATACGATTTCTTGAGCGACAACCTCGAGTTCGCACCCGAGCACGTGCTTGACCTATGGCAGAGTCCGTTTCTCGAATTTCATTGTTGTGAATGTTTTAAATACTTGAAATTCCACGAGCTCGAAGCCATTGAAGAGCTCGTAAAAGCGCGAGAGTGCGCTTTTTGCGATAATACAATCGATCTTTTCAAATTTGGGAAGGACCACAGCTACTTGAAGATTCACGAACTGAAGGAAGAATGGTTAAATCTACTGAAGCCCATATTTTGCGATAATTTATGCCAACGCAAGTATTATAAAGAAAAAGCAGAATCATCTACCAACAACTCCCTATAAGGGAATTTAAGAATTCTTGGTTCTGATTCGCAGTTTAGGGAAAAACTTTGGGACTTCACGCGCATAATTGTTATATTCTTCAGGAAACTCTTTTTTGAGTTCCTTTTCCTCCTTCCAAGCGACAAGAACGTTGTATAAAAGCACCAAAGGTGTGATAATCGTGGAATAAAACGCAGAAAGCAGGACGCTGATCCCTAAATGTGACAACACCGCTCCGAGGTATTGCGGGTGCCTGATCCTGGAATACACGCCCGAAGTGACGATCTTGTCCGTCTTGTGGCTTTCAGATACTTTTAATGTGGTTCCTTTCACGCCAGCAATTCCCAAGTAAGCCCCGAGAGCGATAATTGGTAGGGAAATAATAAGGTGAATTGTTGAAATGGAAAGATCCAATAAAGGCACTAAAAGAGTAAAATTTTCGGAAAGTGGAAAAAAATACCGCGGTTGGGGCCAAATCCAGAGAAAAAACAGGCACGCAAAAAATCCCCATCCAGAAATCATTCCAAGCGTTTTTGTAATCCAGTTTCCTTTCCTCGCTCCGTATTTTTTCTGGATTCTCAAGTGTTCTACGGACCAAAAATGAACGGGAAGAAACAGCCAGAGCACGCAAAAAATAATTAAAAATGCAATCAAGGTTATATTCAGGTTTTATTATCGAGTTTTAATAATGAAAAAAGATAAAAACGGTTTTATAATTTTCTCGTGTTATCCTTTCACGAGGACGGGATAAAGTTGCATCAATTCTTGCATCCTTGCCCTCATCGTTACTTCAGTGATATGAGCGAGCTTGCAGATCTCTTTTTGAAATCTGGGTTCTTCGCACAATTTTGCCGATAAATACAAGGAGGCAGCTGCGATACCTTTAGGATCCTTTCCAGAGGTCACAAGACCGCGATTCTCGCCGCTTTCTATCATTTCAACGGCAACATGCCTGCATTTCATTGATAATCTGAGTTCCTCAGCGAGTTTATCAATGTATCTTATCGGATCCATCGACATGACCCTGTAATTTAGGAGGGGTAAAACCTTCTCGTAGAGCAGCTTGAAACTACTTAAAAATTCCCTTCGACTGATGTTTATCATCTCAATGATTTCGTCTAATATGAGGGGGATGCCATTGATTCTAAAGGCGCAGAATATAGACGCCGATAATATTGCCTCGATACCTCTCCCTCGAGTCATTTTTCGTTTAGCTGCGTATTTATATATAATAAAAATATCTTTTTCGACGTGATTAGGAATCGTGATCAAAGATTTCAAGCGATTGTATGCTTCGATCGCAATCCATAAATTTCGTTCGTATCCATTAACGAGCCCTCTATTAATTTTAGCAAGTCTCGTGAAATCCGTTCTCGTTTGTGGCGTGAGATAATTGCCGTTGATGTCTTTGTTCCCAGTTATGACTGTACGTGGTCCGATTGGCAGGTATACTTTTTCGTTGATTTGCCTGCTTTTTTTTTCCAGGGAAGTAAACGCAACCCTCGGTTTTTTTTCAATTACTCTCGAATGAACCGTTCCACAATTTACGCATACATTATATCCTCTACTTTCAAGGATGCGTGGATTCGAGCAAAATTTATCATTATTTTTGAGATCTTGATGCGTGCTAAAGTGGGTTCGCTCGGTTGGAATTTTCATTAAGTATTCACCTCGCTTTTTGTATTCAATATCATTATAATGTACATTTACACGTGCTGGTTACTAAATTAATTGGAACGATTAAATCGTCATACACATCCAGAATTATTTCCATTTTTATGGTTTTTATATTTGGATTGTTTCTAAAATGATAATTCACGACTTTATCGAGGTCTTTCAAATTCTCGCTGATAATAATGAACTCAAAGTTGTTCGTACCGCTTAACTCGAACACGCGGAATATATGGGGGCATTGATTAATTATCGGAACGATAGAATCTGGATTTTTTGTTTTAATTTCTACTTTGGCTAAATACATGTCAATATCTTTTAAACTAACCCCTACATTATACTTTATGAGACCACATTCCTCTAATCTCTTAATTCTCTGCCCTACTGTCGGTTGGCTTCGATGAACCTTTTTTGCGATCGTGGTATATGTAATATTGGGCTCCTGCTGTAGGATTTCAACTATTTGTCTATCTATTTCGTCTAATTTATAGTTAGTAGCTTCCATGTTATATTCTCCATTTTTTTTGTTTTATCCTTATTTATTTAAAATTCTGTGAGATAAATGTTATGATCTAGTTTAAAACCATCAATTTTCATGAACTCGTGCTGATCATTAACGTCTTCCAAGTGGATTTTAAGATTTATCTTGTAATCCTCTAAAAAATACTTTAGATATACTTGTTTTTCGATTTTATCAAAATTAATGTATTTTTTCATTTTAATCAACTTAATTTTTAAATTTAATTTTATGATTATATTAAACAACTTCGATATTTAAATATTGCGGATCAATAATATTGCGATATTGACAAATTATAAATTGTAAGGCTTATATTTATTTATCAAATCTTACGAAATAAGGTTGAGATCAATACTCTATTGAAAATCAATTTTGGATGTGAAAATGGACGAATTAACAAAAGCATCAGCAGAATTCTTAAAAATTCTAAGCGATCCGTTTAAACTGGGGATTGTAAAGTATTTAAAAAAGGGCAGGAAAACGGCAAAAGATATAGAACTCGCCCTCAATATTAGTCAATCTTATACATCGCAGCAGTTAAAACAATTAGAGCGTGCTGACATGATATTTCACGATAGGGAAAACAATCTCAAATATTATCACATTAGAAATCACAATATTTTCAGAGTCATTTCAGCCATCAATTCCTATGTGATTGAACAACACAAGAACAAGTATACTAAATTATCAGATTCAAACAATATCGATATTTTGAAATGACTTATTAAATAGATACACGCATCGTAAAATATTAACTTTTAAATATGAAGAATGGGGAGAAAAATCAAGATCCTAACAAGAAAAAGATACTCGTGTTAGGTCTTGAAAATAGCGGAAAAACTTCTTTGATCTTGAATTTTTTGGGTAAAGACAACATAATGGAATATATTTCTTTAGTTCCTACTCTAAAAGATAATATAAATGTTTTACGAAAGGGAGACTCAAGCTTCGTTTTATGGGAGCTTGGCGGGCAAGAAAAATACGTGAAGGAATGCTTGGAAAATTTTGACAACTACTTGCCTGATACCGAAGAATTATTCTTTATCATTGATATTCAAGACGTGGAAAAATATGATAAAGCCTTGAAATATCTCGAAGAGGTCGTGAGTAAATTAAGATCCTCAAAATTAACCATAGAAATCACCATTTTTCTCCATAAAAACGATCACGATCTAAGCGAAAAGATCCCCCAAATAACCAATATGGTTGAAAATCTGATATTGAAGATAAAATCCATCGTACCTGCCAATTTTTACTGTGAAATTTATAAATCGTCGTTATACATATCTTTAGATAAGGTACACATGTATTAAATGTCATTGGGAAAGGAAAGATTATCATAATCAAAATTAGTGAATGGTTAAATTAAATTGAATGGACCCAAAAATCAACTTAAAGAAAACCTCGTAGAGTTTGTCATTGAATCGTGCAAGAATAGGTTGCTTGAGCAGATCCGAGTGAAAATCCAAGATGGCTTAGACCCTTTTGATTCTTACGATCAAGCTTTAGATGATTTCGAACTTGAAGAGGAAATAGCATTAGTATACGACCTTAAAGCAGAAAAAATCCCAGAATTGCCCGAAAAGATGGATTTAATGCCCAACGAAATAGAAGGCATTAAAAAAGAGATTGAAAAAAATCTTTTTGCTGCTTTTATGAAAGAATTTGTGGAAGAAACCAACTGAGCTAAATTGCGTATATAGTAAGTATGTGTTAATTTAAAGCTTGATTGTCAAGTTTTAAAATCGCTCTTTTTACGAGAAGATAGGCGTGATTTAAAATTTGAATGTCTACTTTATCAGGCGTATCCTTTTTGCTGTGCGTGTATCTTGCGGCAGCTCTTGTCGTGAAATCAATCGCATCGAATTTTTTCAAATGAAATGGAAGGGAATCGGTATGTGCTCCCACTGGAACGTGAAACGATTTAACTCCTATGTCCAATTCGTTCGAAGAGATTTCCACGACAGATCTTAATGTAGGTGATATTTTCTTCTTGGGGAAAATGCCATACGATTTGATGTATTGCAAGTAATTATTCTTTTCCGGCCTAGCCGAGACCATGTCAAAATTAAATTGGAAAGCCTTTCCCATTGGAAATTTTTGTTCAAACCAGTCGATAAAGTTTCTTGATCCCATCGTTCCTATTTCTTCTGCAGAAAATTGACAGATCCATAAATTGTAATTGCTTAACGGATTATTCTTAAAGAACGCGCTTAATTCAAAGATTATTGACATCCCCGTCGCGTTATCCAGGGATCCAGGCGATTTATTTCTTACCTTAAGAAATAGAAGTGCAATATTGGAAGTAATTACTGACGCAGTAGCAATTACGATTCCAATTTCGAGAAAATAACTTAAATAGATGTTTATTGAGGAAATTTGATGATACTCGAGGAGGTATATGACATATAGGATCGACAAGGATACCTCCCCGTATATCCACATGCGAAAAAATAAAACCCTCCATATTGTTTCATAGGTTTGCGATTTTGAATCCAAATGGGCAGAAACGACGATATTGTTTGCGTCATCTGATGTCATTTTTTTTGAAGGGATCTTTATAAAGATATTTGTAGCCGAGACCTTTTTTCCCAAATTTTTTTCCCAAAATCCCTTAAGTTCTGGGTGCTTGAAGACCTTATTCATGGAAAGAAAAATTAAAAGAAAACAAATTACGAACAGATATATTAATATTGGATTGATGTATTTGGCTAATAATATCATTAACAACGAGATAATGTTAGTGAAAATTACGATTTTTACGAAAATTTCAGAGTAAAATGTTGAGAAGATAAATTCTTGGCGCTCTATTTCTTCCTTTTTAAATCCAATCGACTTAAATGTTTCTTCAACCACCTTAACGGCTCGTTTTTCTCCTTGTGTACCTGCTAAACGAGGAAAACTAAAGGTCTCAATATGTTTTTTTAAATTTCCTTCAATTGCACTTTCTTCCATGTTATATATTCAATATTCGATATTTAATAATTCTTCGTTGGTAATCATAAAAAATTAAATCTTATCATTATAAAATAGTGGTATCATGTCAAAATCAATAAAAAAATGAGCTGGGAAAAGAACACCAGTTTAAAATTTAAGGCTCATAGCATTATTATTCCCCCAACTAGAATGAAAAGTGGGGCAAAAGCAATTGAAACGGTGTTAATAACTTTTACGAGTATGTGTAACGACGGACCTGCTGTATCTTTCAATGGATCACCGAATGTATCTCCGACAACTGAGGCTGAGTGAGCGATAGATCCTTTTCCTCCTAAAAGACCCCCTTCAATCGCCTTTTTCGTGTTATCCAATGCCCCTCCTCCTGTATTCAGTACGAACCCCAAAATTATTCCAGAAATCGTTCCTGATATCAAAAAGGCTGCCAAGGCTATTGGTCCAAAAAGAAATCCAATTAAGATAGGGGTTAATGTGCACAACAAGGCCGGAACGATCATTTGTTTTAAAGCAACCTTTGTGCCAATATCAATGCAACTAGCATAATCTGGTAAGGATTTATTCTGTAAAATTCCGGGATCGTCTCTAAATTGACGTTGAATCTCCTTTATCATTCCATAAGCGGATTTACCGGCAGCCTTTATCGCTAAGGCAGAGAACAAAAATGGAATGACGGCACCGATTAATAACGAGCATAAGATAACGGGGTGATAAATGTTTACATCCGTTGCTTTAATTTCCTCCAAATAGGCTTCAAATAGGATTATTGCAGATAAAGCGGCACAAGTTATTCCGAATCCTTTTGCCAAGGCTTTTGTCGTGTTTCCTACAGCATCCAGTCGATCTAAATTGTATCTTACTTCTTCACCTTGATGCGACATTTCGGCAATACCCGCTGCGTTGTCTGAGACCGGTCCGAACCCATCGAAAGCTAATATG
Organism: Promethearchaeota archaeon; assembly: GCA_016930515.1. Lineage (GTDB taxonomy): Archaea > Asgardarchaeota > Lokiarchaeia > Sigyniarchaeales > SOKP01 > FT1-020. The sequence goes on from JAFGGO010000040.1 coordinate 23,949, forward strand.
ATTGTAGTGATCGATAAGAGTCCCAGGGTTGCGACGGTAATCCCAAATACTCCACCTAAATAGGGATCGATACCAATGGCCGTTCCATATTGTTCACCCAAGAAAAATGTGATTATTATGGCAAGAACAAAAGAGATCACCGGAATTGCTGGTGATTCCAAGCCTAAGGAGAATCCACTAATAACGTTTGTAGCGGCACCCGTTTCCGAGTTTTTAATTACCTCTTTTACCGGCTTATATCTCGAAGAAGTGTAATAATCAACAATGAAATAAGTTGACAACCCTAAGGCAATTCCAATTAACGCGGATAAAAATAAGTAGAGCCATCCATCATTGAAGCATGTTAATGTCATTACAAGGAATATGATGATGTTAAGGCCAGCAGTTATCGAGAGTCCTCGAGCAAACGCAGTTATGGGTGATTTATCACTTTTTTTCATTTTCACAAAATAACCACCAAACACCGATGCAAGATTTCCCAACGCTCTTGTGATCAAGGAAAAAACAATGTAAAGGGGATTATTCGTTATCAAGCTCAAGGTTACTCCAATTATCATCGCTGCGATGTTGTTTGCTGAAGACGATTCAAAAAGATCGGCACCCCTTCCAGCGCAATCACCTACATTATCGCCCACATTATCAGCAATGGCCGCAGGATTTCGAATGTCGTCCTCGGGAAGCCCCTGTTCTAATTTTCCGACTAGATCCGCTCCAATATCTGCTCCTTTAGTAAAAATTCCCCCTCCTAATTGAGCAAATAATGCAGAAAACGACGCACCAAAAGCAAATCCAAGTATGTTTGTCACGGAAAAATTGAAAGTGATATATAGGCTGCTTATCCCTAGCAGAGAGATAGAGATGACCGCAACTCCAATGATCATTCCTGCGTTAAAGCCAATCTTGAGAGCACCGGGTAGATCGTTTTTACAAGCTTGTGTGACCTTAACATTTGATGTGGTTGATGCTACCATGCTAATGTAACTTGCAACTAGTGAAGTAATGGCTCCTACAAGAAAAGAAATTGCAAGTGGAATGTTGACAAATATTATCAATACAAAGAGCACGACCAAAACGATACTTATCGTTTTAAATTGTCTTTTCAGATATGTATTTGATCCAGACCGTATGAGCTCGTGAATCTTAACCATCTCTTCAGAACCACTTTCAAGTCGTTTTAACTTTTTCATGTGATAAAAAATGTACACTAATCCAATTATTGAAAGTGCTATCGTCAAAGCCATGAAAACCCAGTATGCTGAGGCTGTAAGAATGTCCGTGTTATTAAAATCAAAGTCTTGAAACATTTTTATTCCTGTTTAATTAAAATTTTTAAATAATTGATAATCCGTCAGTCCATTCGAAATTTAAACCTTTGTATGTACAATCTAAAGTTTGCATCGTTCTATTATCTCTCTTACTTTCTTATATGTAAAAAGTACGAGGAAATACTGATAAAAAGTCAGAAATAAGCAATGGAATGTTATTGACTAATATTTATTAGAAATAACTTTATAAAGCAAACAAGTAATGGGGAGATTAATCCTTTCATTTGAGATTAAAGATTTTATATTTAAATAGAATAATACCCGTGTTTACAATATGACATCAAAAGAGAATCGCAAAATTGCATATTTTTCGATGGAGATCGCCTTAGAAAGCGGATTTCCAATTTATTCTGGAGGGTTAGGTATTTTAGCGGGAGATACCCTTCGATCTGCGGCCGATCTTCAAATACCCATAGTTGGTGTTACATTAACTTACAACGCTGGTTATTTTTATCAAATTATTGCTCCCAACGGAAATCAAGTCGAAAGAGATGTTGAATGGGATTTCGAAACAAACTTCATAAAACTTAAAGAGAAAGTCGTTCTCGAATTGCAGGACAAGAGTATCACCGTTGAAGCTTGGAAATATAACATATTAGGAAGAACGGGGCACTTGGTCCCGGTAATTTTACTTGACACCGATATCCCTGAAAATGAACCGTGGCAAAGGAACCTAACCCATGTATTATACGACGCAAATCGCTTCCAGAGAGTTGTACAAGAGATGATACTTGGCGTGTGCGGTTATAAAATGCTAGAAAAATTGGGTTATTCTCAGATAGAAATATATCACTTGAACGAGGGACACGCCGCTTTTCTTATTTTTGAGTTGCTCGAGAAATATAAAACGCTTGAAGAAGCGAGAAAACATTGCGTTTTTACAACTCATACTCCCGTTAAAGCAGGTCTAGAGGAGTTCGATTATACCCTAGTAAGCGATGTGTTTAGAAATCGGTTACCAGAAAATATTAGAGAATTTGCTGGAAAAAATAATCTAAACATGACAGTTCTCGCCCTTAACGGGAGCAGGTATGTAAATGCCGTTTCTAAAAAACATTCAGAAGTTTCTCAACAAATGTTTCCTAATTTTAAAATTGATTCCATAACAAATGGTGTTCATGTTGGTTATTGGCTTTCAAACTACATGAGATCGTTTCTAAATAATGAACTAGGTAGAAATTGGCATTATAACATTCGCACATTAGATCGCGCTTTGGAATTAGATAGTTACGAACTTTGGCGCGTCCACCTTAAAGCGAAACGCGACCTCCTTAATTACGAACGTTCTCACTCATGGGTTTTATTTGATAAACGTCTGTTGACAATAGGATTTGCCAGAAGGATGGCAGAATATAAAAGACCGTTGTTAATTTTTAAAGATCTTGAGCGCTTGGCTAAAATTGCAAAGAATAATATACAATTCATATTTGCTGGAAAGGCACATCCCGCAGATGTGCAATCCAAATCTTATATAAAGAGCATTAGCGATTATAGCGATTATTTATGGAATTCCTATAAAATTGGTCTCGTTTTTTTGGAAAATTACGAGCTAGAGTTAGCAAAGTCATTATTAAGCGGAGTTGATGTATGGTTGAATACTCCAAGAAGATACATGGAGGCAAGTGGAACAAGTGGAATGAAAGCTGCGATAAATGGTGTCTTAAATTTCTCTGTTTTGGATGGTTGGTGGATTGAAGGATATGAACTATCGAAGAAGATGGCGGGCTGGGCTATAGGTCCTTCGCCTACGGATCCTAGCCTTAAAATGTCAAACGACCAATCTGATGCTGACGCCTTTTACGAGATATTAGAAAATGAAATCCTTCATACCTATAAAAATAATCCAAATGAATGGCAAGAACGAATGAAATATTCGATCCAATTGGGAGCTTATTTCAATACCAATAGAATGATCGAAGAATACGCAGATAAGGCTTATTTAATAGAACGACAAGACTTATGGAAGTTAAAAGAGTAATAGACTAGCGTATTTAGAAAATCAATTGTATACTTGTTACGAGAGAAACTTAAATTTTATTATCTAAAGGTTTAAAAATATAATTAAAATTATGTATATTGAATTTTTTTTTAATTAAGATTGGTGAACAAACATTCAACATTTAATCAAAACAGAAGAAGCTAAAAAAGCAGATATAGTCGAAATTTTCGACATGCTCGGAACTAACGATAAAGGACTTACCTCCACGGAAGCTGGAAAGCGACTTGAAATCTACGGTCCGAACGAGATAATTGAGGTAAAGAAAAGTGCACTCAAGCGATTCTTGGAGAACTTCTGGGGGCCTATTCCTTGGATGATCGAGATTGCCGCCGTGTTGTCAATTCTCATAGAGCATTGGGACGATTTTATTATAATCATCGCAATGTTATTAGTAAATGCCGTAGTAAGATTCTGGGAAGAAAATAAAGCAGATAACGCAGTTGAACTCTTAAAAGAAAAATTAGCTTTAAAAGCCCGAACAATGCGAGACAATAAATGGATTGAATTGCCCGCAAGAGAGCTCGTTCCAGGTGACTTAATTCGAGTTCGATTGGGAGATATAATACCCGCAGATATCAAGCTTTTCGAAGGTGATTTCCTCACTTTAGACGAATCCGTACTCACGGGAGAATCTCTCCCAGTAGATAAGAAATCATCTGACATTGCTTTCGAGGGTGCAATAGTGAGAAAAGGTGAAATGAATGGAATCGTTGTTGGCACGGGTTTGAATACTTTTTTTGGAAAAACTACCTCACTAGTGTCTGGAGCGAAAAAAAGAAGTCATTTTCAAATGGCAGTTGTTAAAATAGGTAATTATTTAATTATATTAGCAGTTGCATTAGTTACTATTGTTTTCGTTGTCGAGTTGGTAAGACTAGAAAATTTTTTCGAAATACTACAGTTCGCACTCGTTTTAATAATTGCGGCAATACCAGTTGCACTCCCGGCTGTTTTAATGGTTTCGATGGCGGTCGGTGCGGCAGACCTTGCGAAGAAAAAGGCTATTGCAAAAAGATTATTAGCTATTGAAGAATTAGCTGGAATGGATGTGCTGTGTTCAGATAAAACAGGTACCATAACTAAAAACGAAATTTCTATCGGTGAAATTGTTCCTTTCGACACCTTTACTGCAGAGGACGTTATTTTATACGGTGTTTTATCTTCAAGGGAGGAAGACAAGGATCCAATCGATGATTCATTTTTTACCAAGCTCAAAGAAATGAACAGAGACTCAAGTAATTATGTAGTTAAAAAATTTAATCCCTTTGATCCCGTCGTGAAAAGAACTGAAGCGATTTTAGAGGAAAATGGTAAAACAATAAAAGTCTCCAAAGGTGCCGTCCAAGTAATATTAAACTTGATTTCTAACAAGTCGAACGATTTAGAATCCCAAGTGAAGAAGCAAAGTGAAACATTTGCTTCACAAGGATACCGCGCTTTAGGGATTGCAAGAACGGATCAAGACGGGGTTTGGCAATATGTTGGGCTTGTGGCTCTTTTCGATCCTCCTCGTGAAGACTCAGCAGAAACCATTAAAAACGCAGTTTCGATGGGTATAGATGTAAAAATGGTCACTGGAGATCATGTCGCAATTGCGAGACAAATTTCATCTGAATTGGGAATGGGAGATAATTTCGTGTCTGCATCGCAACTCATGGAAAAAAACGAAGCTACGGAAAAATTAGCGGAGGGAGCAAATGGATTCGCAGAAGTATATCCTGAGCATAAATATAACATTGTTGAGTATCTCCAGGATAGAGGCCACATTGTAGGAATGACCGGAGATGGTGTTAACGACGCTCCCGCTTTAAAGATTGCTGATGTAGGTATTGCTGTTTCGAACGCAACAGACGCAGCAAAATCGGCTGCTGACATTGTTTTAACTGATCCAGGGCTCTCGGTGATCATTGGAGCAACCATTGAAAGCCGTATTATATTTGAACGCATGAAAAGCTACGCTACATATCGTATTGCGGAAACCGTGAGAGTTCTCATATTTTTGGTAATGGCCATTCTTATATTCAATTTTTATCCAATTACGGCCATAATGATCGTGTTGCTCGCTCTTTTAAACGATCTCCCAATAATGACTATTGCTTTTGATAATGCCAGGCCTTCAGATGTTCCCGTTCGCTGGAAAATGCAACGAGTGTTAATCGTCGCTTCAACATTGGGGATAATAGGAGTTTTTTTTAGTTTCATGTTATTCTTAATCGGTAAGGATGTTTTCAACTTAAGCCTACCAACGCTCCAAACATTCATTTTCTTAAAGCTCGCAGTAGGGGGACACATGACTATATATTTGACGAGGTCAGAGGATCATCATTTCTGGAAGAAACCTTATCCGGCAAAAATACTCTTTATTGCCTGCGAATCGACACAAGTGGTTGCTACTATATTTGCTGCTTTAGGAGTTCTCATGACTCCTATCGGGTGGGCTTTGGCAGGATTCGTCTGGTTATACGCTTTTGGGGCGTTTGCTGTCGCAAATTTCATAAAAGTCGCTTTAGTGAGATATTTAAGAAGAAATAAAAATTAACCTTTTTTTTTGTTCTCTTTTTTTTTGAAAAATCTAGTATTAATTTCCTTTCTTGATTTATTTTCATTCATACTAACTAAAAGAAAAACCCTTTATCCTTTAATGTTAATTAATTCCGAATATAATTTTTCTGCTATTAAATAAAATAGTACCAACTAATTTCTAATTTTGATTAATTATTAAGTATTAAATATAAAAAAAAGGTAAAGATTTATCGTGACCAGACTTCCTTAAAAACTCCTTTTGGATATTTACACACGGGGCACTCTTCAGGTGGCTCATCACCGTAGTGAATGTGTCCACAGATGCGACATCTCCAAGCCTTTTTGGCCCCTTTTGATTCTTCAATATCGTCAAGGTACTCTGTTTTCTCCTTCCAATCCTCGTCAATCGGTGCGTATGGGACATCTTCTATTGGCGGCATGACTGGTTCATACTCCCCGAGTGCATAACGAGATACGATTAATTGTTGGATTTGAGTCGTACCCTCGTAGATTTGATACAATTTAGCGTCCCGAAATAACTTTTCAATGGGCATCATTTTAGTGTATCCGTAGCCTCCGTAACATTGAAGGGCGTCGCTTGCGACTTCGAGAGCGATTTCCGTTGCGTAAAACTTGGTCATTGAAGCCCATAGGAGCGGGTCCCTGCCGTTGTCGGCGTCCCAAGAAGCCCTCCACGTCATTAAGCGAGCAGTCTCGACCTTTTGGAACATCTCTGCAATTTTAAACTGGAGTGCCTGAAATTCGGCGAGTGCCTTACCGAAGGCCTTGCGTTTCTTCACGTAATGAATTGCCCATTCCATTGCGGACCTCGCCAAACCCGTGGCCATGGCACCTATGATCGGGCGAGTGCGAGCAAATGTCTTCATTGCAAGCGGAAATCCCTCTCCTGGCTCTGCAAGCACGTCTCCTGCGGGCACCCTGTAATCCTTCAGGTTGACGACGGTGGTGTTTGAACACCTGTGTCCCATTTTTTCGATGTGCCTTCCTGTTTCCACGCCTTCTCGATCCATGCGCACCAAAAATCCGCAGATACCTTTGTGTCTCGATTTTGGGTCTGCGTTTGCGAACAGAGATATGTACTTTGCGAGTCCAGCGTTTGTTATCCAATACTTCTTTCCGTTCAATATCCACTCGTCTCCGTCCTTTTCGGCCTTGCATATCATGCCCGCCACATCCGAGCCCATTATGGGTTCCGAAGTGGCAAACGAGATCAAGCCGAATTGTGCTAGCAAGTCCTTGCATATTTCTTCTTTCAAAGATTCGTTATTGGACATGAGTAAGGGTTCCTCTCCCAATCCATTGGCAAATATGCTGGTTGCCATGCCTGGACCCGCTGCTGCAAATTCCTCTACCACGAGAGTCGATTCTAAGAGCCCTAACCCTTCTCCCCCATATTTTTTCGGTATATCCAGGTTCATGAGACCTGCCTTCCACGCTTCTTCTATCACGTGAATGGGTGTTAATCCGATGTCGTCGTACTTATGAACTACTGGAAGAATGTGCTCCAGCGAGAATTTTCTGGCTTTATCGCGAAGAGCTACCTGTTTATTTGAAAGTGAAAAATCCATTTGGAAACCTCTCCTTAGCCCATTTTCTCAACCAGCTTGTCAACGATACTCTTAAAATCGAGGTCTTCTTCTCGCGGCACGAACTTGATCTCGATCGACTCGTCCAGGACATCAATCTTGGTTGCTTTTAATTCTTCGATTATTGCCTTGATCGCCCCCTTGCTCCACCCGTACGACCCAAACGCCAGTCCTACCTTGTCCATTGGCTTTAAACCCTTTTGATAGCACAAATATTCAGCCACGGTTGGATATAAGCCCATATTTAATGTTGGACTCCCAACCAAGATGACCTTTGCCTTCATGGCTTCTGTTATGACATCGCTATAATCCGATTGGGTGAGCCTGAAACGTTTTACTGGAATCCCTCGTTTAAATATTTCTTGATACAAGGCCTTTGCAATCTTTTCCGTGCTCTCCCACATGGTGTCATACACGATTATCGCACTTTTTTCGTCCATGGTCCCGCTCGACCATTTAGTGTACGCATCAAGTATCTTGGGAATGTTCGACCTCCAACCAACACCATGCGACGGGCATATAATATCGATGGGAAGAGAACCAACTACCGGAAGCGTTTTCGCAATCAGCTTGGATAAGTGAAGCAAAATGTTTGCGTAATACTTCTCCGCTTCCCACATGATTTCTGAAAGATTGTTCTCGTCGTCCCAATATTTTGAGGTTGCAAAATGCTGTCCAAAAGCGTCGTTTGAAAAAAGCACATTTTTACCGTTTTCGTCCTTCATGAACGAGACCATCGAGTCTGGCCAATGAATCATGGGAATGGGAACGAACGCAAACGATTTTCCGCATCCCACATCTAATGTGTCTCCTTCGCCAACGGCACGGATTTTTTTGAATACTTCTTCCCTTACTTCCTCGTGGTAATGCTGTTCCAAGATTTCCACGCCCTTGGTGGACGCAATAATCTCGGCGTTCGGAAGATAAGGGAGTATCAATGGAAAGGAACCAGAATGGTCGGGCTCGATGTGATTTACTATAAAGTAATCAATGTTCTTTGGGTCACAGACCGTTTTGATATTCTTCAAAAAATATTTGAAATAGGGTCGTTTTACAGTATCAATCAAGATCGATTTATCCCCGCTTTTGACGATGTAAGCGTTATAGGACGATCCCTTGTGGGTGGAATACCCATGGAAGTTTCTCACTTCCCAATCCACATATCCTACTTGGAATACATCTTTTAATATTTCTAAATCCTTCATTTTTTCCTTCTGCTCTATTAATTGATTTATATTTTGATCTATAGGATCTATAGAGTAATATTAAGTTTATCTCATTTAAATTATAAAGGATTGCAAAAATTCAGAATAAACCCTGGAGTTCAAGCTTTTAATTTTAACTATTTTAACTATCCTAATACTCTTGTTTATAAAATAAAAACTACAATTATTAATACAAAAAGATCCTTGATGTTTATGGGAAGTTAGGATAAAAAATGAGGTGTTTCCCTTGAGCAATTCGAAAGAACTGAGCATTCTTAACGGCTTTTTAGGAACTTGTTTTGATTTAATACATGATATAGTGATAATTTTTGATTCGAAAGGAAGAATAATAAAAATAAATGAAGCGTGTTCCAATTTACTTGGATATTTCATAGATGATCTCTATGGGAAACCTCTGGGTGTAATCTATCCCCAACAATCAGAGTACAGCACTATCGAAACAATAGAATCGATATTGAAAGGTAATATAACAACGACTCAATTGCCATTTTTAGCCAAAAACGGTCGATTGATAAATGTCAGCACGAGAATTGCACAAAAATTTATTGACAATCAGTTTTTATTTTTCGCAACTTCCATCGAATTAACGAATAATCAAATCTTCAAAGACGCCTTGGTTTCGGAGAGACAATTTAGTGAGGTGGCATTAAATGCTCAGAGGGATACTTTTTTTGTATTCAATCCCAAAACGGGAAAAGCTGTTAGGTGGAATAAAGCTTTTCGCGAAATCAGCGGTTATGACGACGAAGAGATTGCCCGACTTCCGGCGCCACAATCGTATTATAATCAATCGGAGCTAACCAAGCTTGAAAGTAAGACAATGCTTGTTGAAAAAGGTGAGTTTATTTTAGTAGAAGCGGATCTCGTAACGAAAGATGGATCGCAAATTCCGTTTGAATATGCGGCTTCAGGAATTTTTAAGGATAACGGAGAATTAGAATATGTCGTTTCAATTGGTCGTAACATACGAGATCGAATCGAAACGCAGCAAAAATTGAAGGAATCCGAAACTAAATATCGGAACTTATTTGAAACCTCTCCAAACGCTATTATTCTCATGGACATCACGGGAAAAATAGTTGAGGCTAACTCTTCTGTTAAAAAATATTATGGATATTCGAGAGAAGATATTGTTGGAAAACAAGGCATAGATGTTTATAATGTCCCTGAAAAGTTTCACCACGCTCTCCGCGAAGATTTCAAGCAGCTTCTCAAAGAAAGAACAACCATTTCACGGGAAATTCAGATCTACACCAAGGATCAAACTCTGACATGGATCCTCTATCGAAGTTCCTTAGTAGAATTGGAAAATACTTTATTAATTCAAGTTATAGCTCAATACATTCAAGACATTAAAGAGGCTGAACAAAAATTAAAAGAGTCTGAAAAAAAACTTCTATCAATTTTCGAAGCAATTCCAGATATTTTTTTCCTTTTATCCAATGATTCAACCGTATTGGAATATAAAGGTCGATTAGACGAGTTATATATATCTCCTGAACAATTTTTAGGGAAAAAACTAGTGGATATATTACCAGAAGACATATCTTCTCAAATACTTCCGTTAATAAGAAAAGTGTTAAAAACAAAGGAGCCTCAGCTCATGGAATATTCTCTCGAAATGCCTAACGGTGGGTTATATTACGAAGCTAGGCTTCTTTATTTATCGAAAAAAAAGATTTCCGTGTTTATTCGAGACATTACGGAAAGAAGAATTAACGAAAAAATTATAAAGGAATCCGAAGAAAAATATCGTACTATTATAGAACGAAATTACGACGGCTATTTCGAAGTAGACCTTAGAGGCAACTACACGCACGTAAATCAGAGAATATCCGATTTTATAGGGCTTCCACGACATGAGATAATTGGTAACAATTTCAGGAATTTTATTAACAAAGAAGACATACCAAGAGTCTATAATATCTACCATAAATTATACGAAAAAAAGCTACCACAAATCCTCTTGACATACAAGCTCATGAATAAAGATGGCACGGAACATCATGTGGAAACGGCAGCATATTTAAAAAAAGATTCGAATAATAATATCACGGGCTTTTATGGAATATCTCGAGATGTGGATCTTAAAACACAATTAGAAGAATCGGAAAAGAAATACAAGGATTTATATGAAGCAGCTCCGAATGCGTATTTTTCAATTGATGCGAGGGGATCTATCTTAAATTGTAATCAAACAGCCGTAGAACTATTTGGATACAAAAAACAAGAGTTATTAGACATGAACATTTCCGATTTACATTCTCAGAGCGAAGACAGCCATGAAAAGATAAGCACGATATTTAATAGATTTTTAAAAGGAGGAGAAATGCGAGATCTCGAGCTTAAGATGAATAAAAAAAATGGAGAACTAGTCTGGATAAGCATGTCCCTAAAACCCATTTTCGATGATCATGGAAAAGTTATCGAATTGAGGACGATGATGCTTAACATCGACAAGAGAAAAAAAGCCCAGCTATTACTCGAGGAATCGGAAAAAAAATATAGGGAAGCTTTCGATCAAATCAATTTTTATAAGAATTTATTTGCTCACGACATGAACAATATCCTCCATGGCGTCCTCTCTGCCACAGAACTTAGCGAATTCTACTTAAACGAATACGATGACAGGCAGAGACTGGTTGAATTATTAGGAATTATAAAAGATTGCGGGTATAGGGGTTCTAATTTGATTTCCAATGTCCAAAAACTCTCGAAACTAGATAATACCGATCTCTCTCTCGTTGAAACAAACCTATATGATGTGCTTAAAGACGCAATGAAGTTCATTCAACCTAAAACGCAAGATAAAGAAATTTCGATGTATATCAATCCTTTTTCTAAAGAAATAAATGTTTGGGCAAACGAACTTCTCCTTGATGTATTTGAAAACATTTTTTCAAACGCAATCTCTTACAACAACAAGGATAAAATCGAATTAGAGGTTAAAATCACTGAGATCGAGAGAAATAGCAACCCATTCGTTAAGATCGAATTTATAGATAATGGAATGGGCATTCAAGACGCTCGCAAGCAAAAGATCTTTGAAATGGGAAACAAGGATTCTAAAGGCGGTAAAGGCATGGGCATAGGGCTTTCTTTGGTAAAGAAAATCGTGGAGAGTTATAGTGGTACAATACGCGTGCAAAATCGAGTTAAAGGGGATTATTCTATGGGATGCAATTTTGTCGTGAATATACCCCGAGTTTAATTCATTATATTATATATTTTTTTAAAAAATGCAAGTTATATATATATATCTTAAATTATAATATATTTGGTTTATCACTCAAAATTCC
>JAFGGO010000041.1 GCA_016930515.1 Promethearchaeota archaeon
ATCGTGTAAAATATAAAAAAAGGGGGTAATTTTATAATTGATCATTCTTCTATAAAATTAACCCAAATTATAATAATTTTTAATTTTTCAGGTTGAGAAATAAAAAATATTTCAAATAATTTTAGCAATATCTTAAAAAGAAAATTAATAATATTTGAAAAAAGAAAGAGGAATCATAATTTGATTCTATTTAGAGGATGCATTTCATTATATGATTGTTTTAATTTCGAAATATCGTTTTTTGCATAAATTCTCGTAGTGTTAGGATTGGAATGTCCTAAAATATCTTGAAGTTCGCTAATATCCATTCCTGATCGCCTTAAATGAGTGGCTCCAGTGTGTCTAAATACGTGCGGAGTTATGATTTTAGATTCAGCAAAACCACATTTTTTCTTTATGAGTTTGATATCTGCTTGAATAACTCTTGGATTAAGAGGATGACCCCTTGTATTAATCAAAAGGTAATCATCTGTCTCGTAAAAGATTCTATCATCCAAATAATCCTTAATGAGAGCAAGAGTAATCGGATCTACAGGAACGATTCGTTGCTTGTTTCCCTTACCACGTAATTTTATATAACCTTCTTGAAAATCTATATCCCTTATTTTAATATTACATAGTTCACTCACGCGAGCCATCGTCGAATATAATATTCTGATCACGATATAATATCTGGAGCTTTTCTTGGAATTGAAAATTTTTCGATCTTTCAAAGCATCAAATATCTTTATGATATCTTTTTTATCAAGAAATTTTGGAAGTTGCTCTTCCATTTTGATTTTGGGCGACTTGATAATATCCATCGGATTTTTTACAGTAAGAAATTCATTTAAGTTCAGAAACTTAAAAAAAGATCGCAAAGTTGCGATTTTGCGACCCACACCTTTTTTTGTGTAATTTAACTCCTTTAATTTCTTTAAAAATAATCGGATTCTCTGGCGCATAATGGGTGAATTTATGTCAATATCTCCTGCTGTTTTAACGAATTTATCGAGATCATATCGATAAGCTTTAATAGTGGAGGAAGCACATCCTTCTTCGACTTCTTTCGCAATTAAAAAATCTTCTATAAAGTCCGAAATCTTGCTATAACTCATTATTAATCATTGATAATACTTGGATATTAGTATTTAAAGTACTACGATATCCTGGCGATATCCTAAAATTATTGTTTTTGAAAAATTATCAAAAATTCAAGATAAACCTTCAATTAAAAAAAATCTTGAAGTAAATAGATATAAATTATTTAAATTATTGGAGCGATCTGATATATTTACTCACATTAATGCCCGCTCGAGCACCTTCTGCAACTGCAAAAGCGACTTGAAACAAGCCACCTGTAACGTCTCCAGCTGCGTATACTCCTTGGATATTTGTCTGTTGTTCCTCGTCCACCTTAATATTACCTTTATCGTCAAGTTCGACTCCTGCTTTTTTAAACATTGTATTTGTGGGGATGTGAGATAAAATAAACAAACAATCGAGTTTAAATTCCATTAATTCTTCAGAATCTTTCTTTTTACACGATATATATTCAATGGTCCCACGATCGTTGCTGACAACTTCAATGATCTCAGTATTATCAATTATTTCAATGTCTTTAGCTTGTAATTTTTCAATATCTTTCGGTAAATCCTTTAAAGAAGAGTTAGAGATTAGCTTGACAATACATCCCATTTGATCCAAAACTAATGCATCTTCGATGACTTCCTCGTCAGAGCCATATAAATAAACAATTTTTTCACGATACAATGGACCATCACATAATGCACAATAAGAAACGCCATATCCCATAAGTTTATCTTCCCCTGTGATTTTTTCTTTCCTCTGACCTCCTCCTGTTGCGATAATAATGGCGTCGGCAGTAATGTTTGCTGTTCTTGTCGATATCATATTCGTTCCCATGCCAATCATAAGAGAGATAACGTCTCCCTTTATAATTTTAATGCTTTCGTACTCTTTAGCATGCTCAATAAACTTTTTTAACATCTCGAAACCGCTTGCTTGTTTAAATCCTAGATAATTCTGGATGTCTTTTGCTCTATATAGAGCAGAAGGTTCTTTTCCATCTAAAACGATAGTATTTCGCCCAGCTCGTCCACAATATACAGCAGCACTTAACCCAGCTGGACCTGCTCCGATTATTAAGATTTCACATTTATATTCTTCCATTGCGATGACCTCATTCAAATAATTGAATAAAAAACTACGTAATTTACCGTGTCTCCACTTTAAACTAGTTAATATTGTTTTTATTTAGATTTAAATTTTTTTACATGATATCATATAACTCGTGATTTTTAGTAATTTTATCTTTATTGATGGAAATTGTGAAAGAAAATTCGCGCGATAATAAATAAAACCCGTTAGTAATGCTCGAAATAAATATTTTTTTTATTCAATCTAATCAAGTCCGTGTTAAATTTCTCCCATTTTTGACTAAAAGAGAAATTATGAACAAGTATTAATTATTTTTCAGTAATGTAGAAGGAAATTGTTAACTGAAAAATCAAAAATGTTTAAAGTTATCTGTCAAATAGAATAAGTAACATTTTTACTTTAAAATTGATTTAAAAAAAAATAAGTCGAATAACATGGATTATTTATATCTATTAATCATTGTGTTGATTGCGGGGATTATTTCAATCATATTGGCGCTCTATTTTGCCAGAATGGTTTTGAAAGAGGATCCTGGCAACGAAAAAATGGTAGAAGTAAGTGGATACATCGCAGAAGGAGCTAAAACTTTCGTAAAAGTACAATATAAAGTATTAGCGATTTTCGTATTGGTTCTCTCAGCAGCCTTGCTTTTCTTACCCTCGATGGTAGATCAAAATCTAAGATTGATACCTGGAGCTTTAAATTGGGAACAAATGGTCGCATACATCGTTGGTTCTGCAGCTTCAATGGGTGCCGGTTATTTAGGCATGGAAGTTGGAGTTAAGGCAAACACGAGGGCCGCTCAAGCTTGTACGAAAGGATTGAAAAAGGGATTTGATGTCTCCTTTTTTGGTGGCGCTGTTATGGGCCTTGCCGTTGTAGGTGCGGCTCTTATCGGCATCTCGGTAATTTACTGGGTGCTCCCTGATCCTAATGTGATACTTGGATTTAGCTTTGGTGCAAGTAGCGTAGCGCTTTTTGCCAAGTGTGGAGGCGGTATATACACCAAGACTGCAGATGTTGGTGCTGATCTGGTCGGAAAGGCTGAATACGATCTTCCCGAAGACGATCCAAGAAATCCTGCATCCATTGCTGATAATGTCGGGGACAATGTAGGTGATATCGCAGGAATGGGAAGCGATCTCTTTGATAGTTACGTTGCTTCGATCTTAGCCGCAATGTTATTAGCAGCAATTTTATCGAGTTTCTTCGCTGGAACAGGTGAAAATCGCCAAGCCTTCATAATTCTGCCGATATTACTTAGCGGAATGGGTTTATTTGCCTCTTTGGTAAGCATCTTTTACATCAAGAAAAAGAAAACCGAAGATCCTGGAAAATCTCTAAATAATGGTACCTACATGGCTACGGGAATCTTTATTGTTTTTGCCGGTTTAATTAGCTTAATTGTATCCTTAATCGTAAAAGGCGATGAACTTTTAGTCTGGAAGGTATATGCTTGTACTATAGCAGGCTTGGCATCAGGCATCTTGATTGGTTTTATCGGAAACTATTATACAAATGACGAGAAAAAACCGACAAGAAAAGTTGCAGAAGCGGCACAAGAAGGACACGCAGTAGTGATTCTAAGTGGATTTTCTTACGGTCTTATAAGCGTTGCTCCACCTGCAATAGGAATTGCTGTAGCAATGGCTGTTGCTTATTGGCTAGCGGGAGTATACGGTGTTGCAATGGCCGCAGTTGGAATGTTATCCATCGTCGGAACCATAGTAACCAACGATGCTTACGGACCAATATGCGATAACGCTCGTGGTATAGCCGAACAAGGAGATTTAGGCGAAGAGGTCATTCGAACGGCCGATAAGCTTGATTCAGCTGGAAATACTGCCAAGGCCATAACTAAAGGATTCGCTATTGGAGCTGCAAACTTAACCGTTTTAGCGCTTCTATTCTCATTTTCGCAAGAAGTCCAAGCCGAAGCACCAGCTCTTGCCTATGTGATGGACTTGCAAAATGTTAGCGTCCTAATCGGAGCTTTTATAGGAGTAATCGTCCCTGCCATATTTGCGGCGCTTCTTACATTATCCGTCCAGAGGAACGCAGGAAAAATGGTAAGAGAAATAAGAAGGCAATTCGAAGAAAATCCAAAAATCTTGACAGGGGATGAAGCTGCTGACTTTAACAAGTGCATTGCCATAGCCACTAAAGGTGCCTTGAAAGAACTAATTTTTCCAAGTATTCTTTCAATCTTGACTCCTTTAGTCATTGGAATGTTATTTGGAGCAGCGGCTTTAGGAGCTTTCTTGGCAGGATCGATTCTTTCAGGATTCGTGTTTGCAATATTTATGTCGAACGCTGGTGGTTCCTGGGATAATGCTAAAAAATACATTGAAGACGGCAACCTTGGCGGTAAGGGAACCGAAACCCATAAAGCAGCGATCACGGGAGATACGGTCGGTGATCCGTTCAAAGACACCGCTGGTCCAAGTATTAATACCCTTCTAGTTGTAATGTCTTTAACGGCAACGATTTTCTTAGGATTTATCTTGCTGTTTGGTGGCGGAATGGGTTTACTAGGTGAATTCCTTCTATAAATTCTATTTTTTTATTTTTTTTTGTTTTTACTATTACCTTTAAGAAATGAATATAATTGATTTAAGAGTAAATTTGTTACACTATTAGGATTTTTTTCTCATAATTTTATTCTCAATTTAAAAAAAAGATAATTTAATTTGTTTCATTCCCTAAATAGATTATATGAATATTGAATATAACCAATTGATATACTAAAAATTTATTTATCGTAA
>JAFGGO010000042.1 GCA_016930515.1 Promethearchaeota archaeon
AAATGAAATAACTAATATCAAAAAAAGGTATAAAATTAGCCATAATAAGGAATTAATAATTTTCTTGTTTCAGCTCACGGGACACGACAAAATTATGCGCCATTAGCCCATAATTTTTTATAAAATAATCATTATAATTAATAACAAATAAGGTTGAAGAATTGTGTTGATCAATCCAGACTCCGAAATTTCAAGGGAAAAAAAAATGAGAAATAAATTTTTGAATAACTTACTTCCAAGAGTATTTAGAACGGAGGGGGACGTTGTTGAGTTTGATCCTCTCAAGATAGAACAAAGTATTGTTAAAGAAACGGGAATGAATAAGAATTTTGCGGCTGATATAACAGAAATGGTAGTGAGAAGAATAATATCTTCAGGAATAAAATTTCTTTCTGGACCTCATATAAGAGAAATTGTTTGCTCTATTCTTTCAGAGCAGCATTTTGAAGAGGAAAGAAAACTTTATACCCGAATTGGAATGCCCCTTATGGACTACGAGGAAATACTAGAATACGGTGTTGATGAAAACGCAAACCAAGATATGAATCCTGAAAGCATCCATCATTGGGCCGCAAACAGGATCTCTAACGAATATGCTCTTTTACGTTTGTTGAATTCAGAAGAGTCTAGAGCACATTTATATGGGGATATTCACATACACATGTTAAGATACTTCGATCTAAGGCCTTTTTGTCAGGAATGGGATCCTCGAATGATACTCGAAAACGGTTTGCCACCAGTTGATAGTTGGCCTCATTGCAATAAATCAGGACCTGCGGGAAGCCTAAGAGTTGCGGTAACTCATCTTGCAAAGTGGTTGGGTATCATTCAAGGTGAATTTTCAGGAGGACAGGGTTACGATTATATAACCACTTTTTTAGCGCCTTACGCTCGAGGTTTAAATACAAGAGAAATAGAACAATCCATGCAATGTCTAATTTTCGAAACAAATCAGATCTTTGCAGCTAGGGGTGGCCAAGTACCATTCACATCCATTTCTTGCACGCCAACTATTCCAGAGGGTTTAATTGACATACCAGCGATTGGTCCTCACGGAAAAATAATGGGAACATATGGTGACTATAAAGACGAATGCCTTCAGCTTTTTGATACGCTAACAGATGTATACATAAAAGGAGATCATAACGGTCGTCTTTTTGCGTTTCCAAAACATGAAATTAAAATTAAAAAAGAATGGTTAAAAGAATTTGAACCTTCTTACTTGAAATTAATGGAAGAAGCCGTCACTATGGGCACGCCTTATTTCTTAAATATGTGTCCAGATTGGATGCCTGACGAAATTCACAGTCAATGTTGTCGTAAATTTTTAAGCGGCAATGAGATAATTAGTCGATGTATTCTCGATCCCGAAAAAAGGAAAAATGCAAATGTATGGGAAAATTATGTAACCATTGGATCATTGCAGTCTGTTAGCTTGAATCTACCACGTTATGCATATTTATCGAAGAATATAGACGATTATTTAAAAATTCTCGACGAAAATATGGAATTATCCGCGAAAATCTTAACAAAAAAATGGTTATTGATAGAAAAAAGATTGAAATCAGGTCATTTACCTTTATGTGCTGGTACCATTAAAGGAGTTCCAATTTTTAACTTGAAAGATCAAAACCTTTCCATTGGATTCACGGGTTTAAATGAGGCAGTGCAGAGCCTAACAGGACAAGAACTTCACGAATCCGATGATGCCTATAATATGGGTAAAAAAATACTCAATTATATGGTTGCAAAATGTAATTCCATGACAGAAAGGGACGGAAAATCCTATTCGTTATGGGAACAACCAGGAGAATCGAGTTCAAATCGGTTAGCAAGACTTGATTTAAAGCATTTTCCAAAGAAAGCGATAGTGCAATCTTCGGGTTCTTCAGCATATTACACGAATTCTAGCCACTTTAGATATGATGCTAATATTCCACTATCAGAACGAATTAAAAAACAAGGAGATTTTCACCCAATAGTTAGTGGAGGTGTCATTACACATGTTTGGCTTGGTGAACAAAAACCTGACATTCAAGGTTTATGGGATCTTACAAAAAACATTTGTCTTAACACAAATACAGCTTATTTTGCCTATACAACTGATTTTATTTTTTGTCCATCGTGTCGGAAAATGTTTCGAGGAAATCAATTTAAATGTCCACAGTGTTCTTCAGGAGATGTTAAGGTTTATTCAAGGGTAACAGGATATTACAGTGAAGTTAATAGATATAATGCAGGAAAAAAAGCAGAATGGAACTCACGGAAGAGGGAAAACATAATTTAGAAATAAATATAATTATAAGAATAGTCCTAAAAATAAATTGGATGAAAATCAATAATGTCATATAATAGTACTTTAAAAGACTTTCAACAAAAGATCGATGCTTGGATAATTAAGAACGGTGGATATTGGCCCCCATTAGCAATGTTGGCTGCAATTATTGAGGAAATAGGAGAATTGGCTAGGGAGATTAATAATATTGAAGGTTTTAAGCCCTTAAAACCACTAGAAAAGGGAAATATTGGAGAAGAATTAGGAGATCTATTGTATGCAATAGCCTGTTTATCAAACTATTACCAAATTGATCTTGAGGAAAAATTAAACAAAACAATTTCTAAATATTCTATAAGAGACGCCTCGAGATTCTCTTAAAAAAAAATTAAATTGCTTTTTTGTAAATTTTTATATATCTAATTCGTCCCAATTCATTATTTCTATAGATTTTATTGATGTTCCTACAATCTTCGATATCTCATTTAATCTATCGAAAATTAATTTATCTGTTGCGTTATTCACATCATAAATGAAATATATCTTTTTTTGACTCCAATCTTCTTTTTTAAGCTGTTCTAAAAGCCTTGTGCATTTTTTCTCCAATCCTTGAAGGGCATTCTTTGTGAGATTTGGATTAATTTTACCGTAATCCTCAATAAATAAAGGACCACCAGATGCTATAACGATTCTAGGGTCAATTCCAATATTTTTAAACTTCTTTTTTGTTGAATTCGCTGAAACTAAGGCAAGATTATTCTCATTTAAGGTAGATAATAACAATTCTTTTATTGTTTGGGTTTTTTTTTCTTGATTAATTTCCCTCTTTGTAAAAAGATATTTTTGAAATATTGGATTTAACTTTCCATAAATTAATTCCAATGAATTAACGAATCTTTTTTTTTGAGATTCTTC
>JAFGGO010000043.1 GCA_016930515.1 Promethearchaeota archaeon
AATAATAAAAGGAAATACGATTTCTCGAGCAAATCTATAAAGTTTAGTTCTCTTGAAAAAGGATAATCTCTTAATTATCTTGAAAATACTGTTAATTACCATTGTTATATTTTAAAGTAAAAATAAAATTAAACATAATGATTTTTTTTTAATAATGATATTCTTGGATTTTATATAAAATAAATAACTTCCATTTGATTATTTAATCTTAATAATTAAGGATTAGAAAAATTGATATGTAAAGAGAACCTTCATTGATTTAACCACCTTATATAGATTTTACTAATTTAGATTGTAATATAATATGATATCCCTTCAGCTTATTATTGATTACATTTTTTCAATTTATTTTATCATCACCATTGGATTATTGGTCACTTTATTTCACTTCATGTTATATCTTCTTAAAGATCATAAAAAGATTAGAAATATTTTAAACTATAGAGATAAAGTGGAAAAAAATTATCGCGAATTAAAAGAAGAACCTTTAATAAATATTATTGTTCCTGCATGGAACGAAGGTGATGAATTCGCTGAAACCCTATCTGCAATCAAAAATTTAAGTTATCCTCACTTAAAAGTTTTCATCAATGTTGGTGGAAATGATAAAACAATTAAAATTGGTACTTCATTTCAAAATGATAATAGGTTTGAAATTTTATACCAAAAAAGAGGTGAAGGTAAAAATAAAGCCATTAACGAGTGTTTAAAAAAAGTGACGGAGGGTTTGATATATATTATTGATGCGGATATAATTCTCACGGATGATATTTTTTATTATATGATTTATTATCTGATCGACAAAGATTACGATATTATTGTATCTTCTATTTATCCCCACCATTCAATTTCCGAGAAAAATATAGTAAAATACCTTTGTATCTACCGCAATAGGGAATTTTGGAAACCTTATTCTCCAAACAAGATACAAAATCTATTAGGTGTGAATTTTTGCTTTAATCTTAAAGTACTAAGAGAAATTAGGCAATTTCCTGAGGGAAAACTACAAGACGATAATGCGGCTAACGCTTCCGTTTTAAATACAAAGAACTTTAAGTTCTTTCATTTGTATAACAAAAGAGCGGAGAGCTTTACATTTCCTACCAAATTAAAAGTTTCAATGAATCAAAATATTCGATATCTACAAAATTCATGGATGTATAATCTAAAACAACATAATTTTTTTATCATAATAAAACTCATTACATCACTAATTATATCCATCTACCTTCTCGTTTTTCCATTGTTTCTATTTCTTCATATTAATTTTTTTATTCTTGGTATTATAATCTTATTAAGTCAATATATTACAAGACTTAGAGCATATACTTTTTATTTAAAAACAAATCAAATCAATTACAGGATTAAAATTTCTAAGAATTTCTTTTTAGCATTGATATTTTTTATATATATTGACGCTATAAATAGGATACTAGCTTTCATAGAATTAATATTTATGAGAGATAAATATAAACAGAGAAAAAATCTTACAGATAAGTAATCTATAAAAAATTGCTTTTAATTAAAAGATAATTATTGGAAATAAGCGAAATTAAGGAATGTTACAAAATTAAAAAAGATTTTTATAATTAGAATAATATAATCTTAATTCAATTTAAATATGAGGAATTATTAATGTGTTTGGGCTTATAAATTATTGTATTTTCTCAATATAATTCTTCCATCCACGTGTTGGTTTAAATACTATAGTATTAACAATTGTATTTATCTTTTTTTGATTCCAATGAATATTATTTGAAAATATCACAAGATCTTCGGGAAAATGTTCTGTAATTCGATTATGTTCTATTTTAAAAATTTCTTTAATCTGAGGAATTTTTTTATAATTATAATTAAGTATTTCAGTTATAGCTAAATCCATCATCACAGGATCAAATCCACATAAAATTAGATTTGATTTGTTTTCAGAAGGTTCTAAAGGTCCCTCTGATTGACCACTTATAATGCCATCACAGATATAAAATCTTTTTCTTTGAGGAGTTGTGCTCATCTTTCCTTTACGGTCAGAATAAAGTAATATTTGGTTAAGATCTGCTATTGTACGCCATAAAGTATCATTTCCAAACCAACTACCTTCAAGGTATTTGTCTTTTTTGGATAATCTTATTAGTTTGCGAAGAATGTGAAGAATAAGAAATAATGGGATATTTAGAATTTTATATAATCTAGGATATTTTATTATCATTTTATCTTCGAATTCTTCAATAATCCTATAAACCTTTTTAATCGTACTTTTCTTAATATATTCATCTCCTCCTTCGCAAAGTGCGCCTTTTCTATGATGGGGGAGCCAATCCTTATGTCCATTAATCCCAATATTATTTTTTAAGCAACCAGTTATGCCTGCTTTTCTGTGAGACTTTATTTTGGGCATATTAATGACAACATTCGCATGTATAACAGAATTACTAATTAAATATTTATGGGAATTATTATTGTGGGCTTTTTTCATCACATGAGGATCATAATTTGTAACTCGAAACCTAAGATAGTCTAGATTTTGAGATAATAGATTTAAATTACTATTATCTTTAAGATCGATAACACTATAACCTTTAGGATCTCCTTTTTTTTTATTTATTTTAATTGTTCTATATTTTGATTTTTGGAAAGGTTTAATTGTCATCAGTTCAGTTCTAAAATCAAAAAGGTTTATGTTAATGTTTTTTGATTTTATAAAATCTACAGTCTTTTTTAACCCATTTCTCTTTATTAAATCATCAAAATCACATCTCTGTAAAGGTGCGTCGCCTATTATAATTTTCCCTTTTCCTTTTAAGGCGATCCATACAAAATCAACAACTACACGAATAAGGGAAGAATGAGTTGTTAATAAATCTTGAAATTTATCGTGATTTAAGACTAAATTTGGTTTGATTACTACACAGTCCCCAGGAGAAATTATTTCTTTAAATGGATTCCAATTTTTAGTACCAAAATTTTCAATGTCTAATTTCATTAAAACCAATAATTTCCGAAATTGATCATAAACAAAATTTGGTTTATCTGATATTTCTTGAAATGGATATTCAGGATATTTATTACTTGGATGAAAAGGAGGATTTCTTGGATAAGAACCCACCGTTTTATAAACATAAACATTTGATGATAACATTTAATAAATCAACATATATTTAGTTAATATAAAATTAAAAGAGTAAATAAAGTTAATTTTAGAAATAGAAAAGCAAAAAATACTTTAGGTAAAAACCTATCAATAAATTTTTTCGATTAGTTGCTTGAACATTTCTATTTCGATATCAGTAGAATAATTTTTGAATACAA
The DNA here is from genome assembly GCA_016930515.1 of Promethearchaeota archaeon. GTDB lineage: Archaea > Asgardarchaeota > Lokiarchaeia > Sigyniarchaeales > SOKP01 > FT1-020. The sequence goes on from JAFGGO010000043.1 coordinate 3,307, forward strand.
AATCTTTTGCTTCTTTTTTCAACAAATAGAACTTGGTGGGATTATTTTTCCAAATATTATATACATAGAGAATTCTTTCATAAATATTATTAGCGTTTAATTTTTCTAGAAAGAATGCAAAAGGTTTATCTTTTAATAATTCAATAGATCCAATTGTTTTTGTGCATATAACTATCAAACTCGCGCCCAATGCTTCCATTATTGCTCTTGGAAATGGTTCAATTCTGGAAGAAAATAAAAATACATCAGCTTTTTTGTAATATTCTGAAACTAATTCGTTGCTAATATATCCATTAAATTTAACATTATTAGGGAATTTGAGTTCTAATGCTTTAATCTCCGATTCTAATGGCCCCATACCAGAAAATTCGAAAAAAATATCTAAATCTTTGTTATTCGCAAGAAGTAAATGAATTCCCTTCAATAATTCACCCACCCCCTTGTGGATATCATCAAAATATCCTATATATGAAAAAATTAACTTATTATTATCTCCTTGTTTAGTACTTTTTTCATAATTTCTTAGATCGATTCCATGGGTGATATGAAAGACTCTATTCTTATTTAAAAACAATTCTAAATATTTCTTTGTACTTTTTGATAGAGCGTGATGGAAAATTCGCTTTTGAAATAGAGATAATAAAAGTATTGACAACTGATATTTAAGATTATACAATGAGATTAATTTTTTAACTTGTATGGGTTTTCTATAACCAAAAATAAATTTAGCTTTTCGATGAAAAATACTAAAAATGATAAACATTAAAGTGTCCTTAATGTTAGAATAAGATGTGTATATTATATCATACTTAGTGATTAAACGATATAACTTGAGAAAATCCTGAGGATAAATTATAGAAAATAATAAATTCATAAGTTTTAAAGTTGCGAATCTTATTCTTCCCTCTATCCTAACCCCTCTAAGTTTTTTTATTATCGCTTTTTTTGATAAAATTTTAGATTCGTAAAATAAGCTTGAATGAATAAATCCTACATTAAAATATTTATTAAGTCCTGTCGCTAATTCCATAGAGGATATTTCACCACCTCTCCCAGATTCGATAGCCCTAGGTGAGTAAATAAGTATTTTTACCATTTTTTCTGCTAAAAATTGAATATTAAGAAATAATAATTAAAGTCTAAAATTAAAAATTCTTATTTTAAGGAGGAAAAAATTATAAATTTAATTCCTTTTTTTGGAGTTTTACTAGTTCGAGTATCCCTTTTTCTCCAATATTCATTATTTCATTCAGATTTTCCTTATTAAAGGGTTTTCCTTCAGCAGTTCCCTGAATTTCGATAAACTCGCTCTTCTCATTCATCACTATGTTAATATCCACATCGACTTTCGAATCTTCTTCGTAATTTAAATCGAGCAAGATATTATTGTCTTTCAGTCCAAGAGAAACCGCCGCCGTTACCTGGTAATCTGGAAAATTCCGAATCAGGTTTTCGTTGTATAAATAATTAATTGCGTCAAATACGGCAATAAAAGAGCCAGTAATCGATGCACATCGAGTCCCACCGTCCGCTTGTATAACATCACAATCTATTTTTATCGTAAATTCGCCTAACTGCTCGTAATTAAACGCAGCCCTCATACTCCTCCCGATCAAGCGTTCAATCTCGTAGGTTCTCCCTTTGACCTTATATCGCTCTCGATTGTTCCTGTATTGAGTTGCTCTCGGCAGCATGTTGTATTCTGCCGTGATCCATCCCGAGCCCGTGTCGGCTAAAAATCGCGGAACGGAATCTTGAACGGAGGCGGCCACAATTACTTTCGTGTTTCCTTGGCAAATTAAAACGGACCCTTCGGCGTACTTGAGATAATTTCTTTTCACAGTCGTCTTTCTGAGCTCGTCAAATTTTCTACCGTCAATTCTCTCCATGTTAAACAAAATCCTTTCTGACAAAAAATATAATTACATAATATAAGATTTTATTAATATATTTTTAGCTGTTCTGTTAGAAATGTGAATGTATCAAAGATAGATTAATTCATTGGATAAGAACCCAAAACCTTATACCATATAACAATATTTTTCAAATCGTCTAATAAATGCCTTATTTTAGGATCGTTTCTTGTATCTCCCTCAAAATCCATTAAAAATATATATTCCCATTTCCCCTTTCTTCTCGGTCGAGATTCTATTTTAAGCAAGTTAATATTAGCATCTGCAAAAAGTTTCAATGCACCATATAATGCTCCAGGTATGTGTTTTGTTACAAATACTATAGAGGTTTTTACTTTTTCTTTAATAAGCTTGTTTTGTTCCTTGGAAATGATTAAAAATCTCGTGTAGTTTGATGGGTTATCTTCTATGTTTGAATTTAATACATTTAAATCATATATTTTACTGGCTATTTCTGGTCCAATAGCAGCATTTGATGGATCGTTGCGTTCCTTTACAATTTTTACAGCTTCAGCGGTAGAACTTGCATTGAGTAATTTTGCATTAGGAAGATTTGTTTTAGTCCACATACGAGTTTGGGCAAATCCTTGCGGATGCGAATAGATTTCTTTTATCGCAGCCATACTTGTGTCCTTTAATGTTATCAGGTTTTGGACGATTCGGAGTTCAATTTCCCCATAGATTATTAAATCTTTCTCAATTAATAGATCTAAAGTGTCCCTTACGGTTCCTTGTAGCGTATTTTCTATTGGGACAACACCAAACTTCATTTCTCCTTTATCGACTTTTTCAAAAACATCGGAAATTGTTTTTAATGGAATGAATTTCGTGCCCGCCTTAGGAAAGAACGCCAAAGCAGCTTGGTGCGTAAAAGTTCCCTGAGGACCAAAATAACCTACTTTCAAAATGGAATCTTGCACTGCTTTACAAGCACCAATTATTTCCTTCCAAATAGCTTCTATGTTTTCTGGATGAAGAATGGTAGTCTTAGACTTGAGATGGTCGATAACTTGTTGTTCTCTCTCGGGTTGGTAAACTTCTAAATCCCTATTTTTTTTAAGAGCTCCGATATCTCGTGCTATTTTAGCTCTCTGATTGAGGAGTTCCATTAATTCTTCGTCAATCTTATCGATATCCGTCCTTTTTTTCTCAATTTCATTCATATTATTCGAATTCCAAATTTTATTGTAGATAAATATAAAAAACTATAGTAGTTTTTGAAGGTCAATTTCAAAAGCTACAACCGGGAACTCCAACTTGTAGTTTTCTATAACTTCTGGGTGAATCTCACCAATCTCACCTATTTTAACCTTTTTAAAAAGAATCTTACCACATCTACCTTTAATATATGTTGAATCATCAACAGGTTCTACATTTAAATCTCCAAATTTTCCTAAAGCTGTTATTAAAAAATCTAAAGTAGATCTCATCTCCGTGAAATTAGCGTCTTCGTGGTAAGAAACGGCAGAAAGATGGAGATCTCTTCTTGCACCCGTTTCTTCTTTTGAATCTAAAACAATAACATCTCCAACTTCAAAAATACGAATTGGTTTTTCTTCAGATCTATTAAAGAGTAACGTTTCCATCAATTTTGGGAGTATTTTGGTTCTTAAGGTGTTGTATTCCTTGGAAACGGGATTTGTTATCTGAACGAGCGATTTTTCTTCGTATTTTTGGTTCATAAAATCGTAATGCTTTTCAGAATTAGCGAGGATGAAGTTCAACACTTCGAGGTATCCCGCTCCAACCATTATTGTTCTGATTTTATTAGCAAGAGATTGAATTGGATGATATTGACCCATACATCCTTCTTTTATTGTCAGAGGGAGATTGAAATAACCATAACCCATGGCACATTCTTCCGTGAAATCAACAGGATGAATAATGTCTCCTCGGAAAGCGGGCACAAATACTTCTAATATACCCTTTTTCTTGGATTTTTGTGCGTCCATTCTTACTTTTCTAAAGCATCCGATCATCTCGGTTGCGGATAGTTGTAATCCAAGGTAGCTATTGATGTATTTAATATCGACATCCCATTTAATTGGATCCAAGTTTGGAGTGGTTATCTCCTGTTTTCCTTCATATACGATTTTCACGATTTCTAACTGGGCACCCGTATCCGCTAACATCGCGGTTAAAATGTTCAATGCCAGATTAACGGATTTTTCCTCTGTTCCGGTCATCTCAATGAAGAGGTTCTTTGTATCGTCAGTTACTGTCGTGAGTATGCCATTAATAACTGGAGGAAAAGAAATGACTTGATCATCATTATCTAATAATAGGGGAAAATTTTCCATCCCATCTAAAATATGTGCGTATTGAATTCCTTTCTCGTGATATTTCAAGATCTCTTCCAAGTCCATAGGGTCTCCATCCCCGTGTAGTGGAACGAAACTAACTTCTTTTGGGGGTACGGCTGTATATCTAAAGGGTGGTTTTAACTTATCTAAATCGTGCACGCCAATCGCAACTTTCTTTCGATCCCTTCCCACCGCCCAATGGAGTTGTTCCTGAATGTTCATCAGGGTGGCGACCTCGTCATCGTCTAAATCAATGTTTTTAATGACAGCGCAGACTATATAAGGCCTTACATCCTTAACTTTTTCGTCAACATTCATTACAATGGTTCCTTCTGAAAGCTCGAACTTTGGAAGACCTAGTTCTAATTCGTAATATCCCTTGAGTGCTCTCGATATTCCTTCTGGACTTGAAAAATCGGGCCTATTTGGGTTATATTCCACCTTAATGGTGCGTTCTTCCTCGTTAATATCTTCTAAGTCGAGACTGATCCATTGCAAGTCGTATTCTAGATCGCTTATTATAAGTGATTTACCTACTAGTCTTTCTAATCGTTCTATTTTTAAATCTAATGTTGGCATCTTTACCTTATAACCTCCTAGTATGATTCATGTCGAAGCCACTTAATAGGATTCACATATAGATCTCGAATGTCCTTTCGTCCAAATTTCAACATGGCTAACCGTTCGAGACCTAATCCCCACGCCAACACCCTCGTGGGATTTTTTATTCCCCAAGGATAAGTCACTTCAGGTCGAAAGATTCCAGAACCACCCATTTCGATCCAACTGTTCAATTTATCGTAAAAAACAGAGATTTCCATGCTCGGTTCCGTGTATGGGAAGAATCCCGGTCGAGTTACGATTTTTTCAAATCCCATTTTCTTGTAAAATTCTTTTATGATTCCAATAAGGTCGCTTAAAGTCACGTTATCTCCAATGACGATTCCCTCAATTTGTGTGAACTCTGCCAAGTGAGATTTATCTACTTTCTCATTTCTAAACACGCGATCGATCGAAAATACTTTTATTGGAGGTTTCTCGTTTTCTTGATAATATCGTGCGAGTCTTCTTACCGTTGTTGCGGTCGTATGTGTTCTTAACAATGTTTTTTTCGCAACATTTTCGTCCCACTGATATCCCCATCCTTTTGAACCGCTTTCGCCGCCATTTTCGTGTGTCTCCTTCACGGCTGTCACGCGATCCTTATCTGGAAGCTTCGCAGTTTTTGGATTACTCAAGTAAAACGTGTCGTGCATTTCTCGAGCGGGATGATCTTGGGGTTGAAAAAGAGCGTCAAAATTAAAAAAGGCGCTTTCGATGATAGGTCCCCGAATTTCTGTAAATCCCAAAGATATGAAAATTTCCCGAATTTCGTTAATTAAATTAATTACGGGATGTATTTTTCCTCCTTTTAACAATGGTCCTGGTTTCGAAACATCAAAAGGCTTGAGATCGTAATCTTTCCAAGATCCCGAGCTCAACATTGTAGATGTTATCTTACTTACTTGTTGAAGCTCGTTGATTTTCGATAATTCAATCTCTCGCCCTTTCTTGGTGAGCGTTATTTTTCTCAAGGTTTTTCGCTTACGGGTGATTAATTTGCGCTTATTCAACAGGTTAACGAGAGATTGTTCCTCCTTTGAAAGACCGTAATAATCAATAGATTTTTTATCCTTGAAGTGTGATAAAAATAATTCAAGAGGAGTCTCTTCAAAAGATTCTGCGATGATAAATATTTTATCTTCGCCTGATGCCTTGCTTTGAGCGACCCATCGGTTACTTTTCAGGTTAGATAAACCTACATAAAATATTTTTTTTTCTAGTCCAGATTGTTTTAATAATTCTTGTGTGTTAATTTCTTTAAGCTTGTTTTTTAGCATTATATTAATTAACTGTCGCTCAGGTAATCCGTTTTTCAAGTAATCTAAACCTTCCACCGTGAGTGAAACTTGATCTATTTCCTCTTCCTTGAAATTTCCTAATTTAACTTCAATAAGATCGTTTACGGCAGACATTACCACAATATAGGTCATGTTGAGCTCATCTGCGAGCTCTGATGCGACAACATCGGATTTTTTCTCTTGGAGCGCTTTTAAAACATTTATCGTTTGTTTTCTAAGTAAAACGGGCATGACATAAAAATCCTTACCATATTTATTTCTATGTTTTGTTTAACTCTTTAATTTATTTAAATGTTTTGCCACGAGGAGCGCTCTAAATTGCTCAAAATGAATGTAGAGAGAATATTATTTCACTTAATGCTGAAAATAGTTCAGAATTGACCATCTTAAGAAGGAAATCAGCAGCCAAGAGAATTCAAGTTGAATTTATTCTCTTGGCAAAATAAAGAATATAAAATCGCAAACTAGCTTTTTTGTGAACCTTACATTGAGGATCTTTTCATTCATGTTTATTTCTACTAAAGCTTTCTTACGATTATAAAAATTCAAATTTCGCACTTCTAAAAAATTTTTCCATTTTGGTGAAAAAACAAATTTCGTGCAATTTGAAAACAACGAGGAAACCTATTATTTTAAGCGCATGACCTATTTTTTTTTAGTTTTTTTTAATCTTACAGAGTAGATTTGCTTAATAGACATCAACCTACTACATTTATTGCATTTTCCTTGATCCTTGTAAACAAAATCACCGTTTTGATAATCTCGAACTGTTGTAGCTCCGCACGATTCGCAATTTATGATGGATAAAGTCTGTTTTACCGGTTCAGGAGTTTTTGAAGGCATTTGAACGATCGAAGTTCCAATGCATATGACTATAAATCCAAGAGCAAAATTAAGATATTGATTTTCGGGAAAAACCCCAACATATATGATGACGGCACCTAACACTACTAAGGCTAATACGAATAGAGTTTTAAGAATCGACTTTCCGCTTGTTTTCTTGTTTAATATTTCCTCATCTTCTTCTTCGTCAATCACGAGATCATAAACCTTTCAATACTTTACTAATAATGAGAAAAATAGCAATAATTTATTCTTTTCTTTATGATTACAAATATTTCCTTGTCAATAGCTTTAAAAAGAAAAAAGTTCAAAAATTTACGACTTTTATTTTAAAATATACAAATAATTGAAGTTTTTAAAATTCGCCATGAACACATCTAATACTGATCCATTTAGCCTAATCATGAACCTGCTCTTTTTCCTCCTCATTTTTACGAGTATGTTTTACGGACAAAAGTTACAAGGATTTCTCGCTTCAAAACAAATAAGCGACGCTTTAGAAAAATTAAAAAAGTGGAATGATGAGAGCAAGCAAATACTTCTCAAGAAATTCAAAGAATTTGCGGATAAAAAGGAAACTGAAAAAGATTTAACGATAAAGCTCGAGGAATTCATGACATTTGTAGCTATTTTACCCGTCGATCTCGACCCTTACGGTATAATCCCAAAAATTGATCATGTGGTAGATGTTCGGGATGATAGATACAAAGAGGAGGTAAAGAAAATTGCTCCTAATGCCGATAGCATTCAAAGTAGTAATTTGGAAAACCTTTTAGAAGCCGCCATGGCGGTTGATTATGTGTACAGGTTAATCAAGCACTACTTGATATTGGGAAAAAAATCGAAATCGATGATCTTGTTAATGCAAATTTCAATGCAACTAAGCTTGATTTTAGGAATGGCAAAAGCGTATTATTATGCCACAAAGGCTTTTGCCGAAGGAAGCCCGATTGGAGACGCTCTTGGACCAATGGTTGCAGGACAATTCGTTAGAGATGTCTCCGAGGGAAATGTGGAGGCGATTGAGATCGCTCGTGACACGATTTATCAGCAAGTTGAATTCGAAGGAAGGACAATTTTTGTTGTTCGAGCGAGAGGCCCGGGAGGAACCGTGGGCAAGCCCGGGAAGGCCATTAAAAGCCTAATAGATGAACACGGCGATTCCATATCCCGAATAATCATGATTGACGCAGGATTAAAATTAGCTGGTGATAAGACAGGATCAATCGCAATTGGCGTTGGAGCAGCCATAGGAGGTGTTGGAGTAGAAAAAGCATATATTGAAACATCGTCAACCGAAAGAACCATTCCTATTGATGCCTTGATATGCAGGCAATCTTTAGAAGACGCCATTACCACCATGAAACGCCCGATCACGCAATCGGTTCCTTTAATCGTGGAAAAAATAAAGAACGCCATAAGAAAAAGGACATCTAAAGGAACGAAAGTTATCGTTGCAGGGATTGGTAACTCTATTGGTATTGGTATTTGAATTAAAGATTTTTATTTTAAAACAATAATAATAATATATAATTACATGTTATTAAATCACATTTGATATTATATTATTTATATAAAATTTAAAGTTATTATCGTGTCTGATGACGAACATAAAGTTGAATATACAACAGTATCGATTCCAAAACCACTGGCAGAAAAAGTAAAGGAAAGGATGAAAGGCACTGGTTTTTCATCAGTTTCTAGTTATGTAACTTATATTCTGAGGCAAGTTCTTTCTTCGATTGAAAAAGACGAACGTTCTAAACAAGCTTTTTCTCAGGAAGAAGAAGAAAAAGTTAAACAAAGACTAAGGGACCTTGGGTATATCGACTAAAATATTTTAAAACAAGAGAATAATAATCATGATTAAACCTCATGGCGGGTCTTTAGTAAATAAGGAGCTCCCAAAAACAGAGAGAGATAAGATTCTTTCAGAAATAGATGAATATGAGAAAATTATTGTAAAAGATGAGACTGTAAAAGTCGTAAAAAATATCGCATTTGGAGTTTTTAGCCCCTTAGAAGGATTTATGAATCAAAACGATTTTAATTGTGTTCTCGAGCACATGTATTTAGAAAATAACTTAGCATGGACCATTCCAATAGTATTGGATATATCCAAAGAAAAAGCGAGCAATATGAACATCGAGGATAAAGTAATATTGATCAATAAATCTCACGAACCATTAGCCACCCTCGATGTTCAAGATATCTATAAATATGATAAAAAAAAATTTGCCAGTAAGATTTATGGAACATTGGATGAAAATCATCCAGGTGTTAATTCTGTATTTAACTTGAAAGAACTATTTATTGGAGGAGAGATATTTCTATTACGCGAACCCAGACCTGCTTTTCCTTACTTGGATCTTAAACCCTTAGAAACGAGAGTGTTGTTCAAGCAGAAAAAATGGGATCGGGTTGTAGCCTTTCAAACAAGAAATCCCCCACATTTAGGACATGAATATATTCAAAAAGCGGGTTTAACATATGTAGATGGACTTTTTATTAACCCCGTAATTGGAAAGAAAAAGATAGGCGATTTCCTTGACGAAGTAATTATAAAAGCTTATGAGATATTATTAAAGGAATATTATCCTAAAGACAGAGTCGTATTAAGTACATTTGAAACTGAAATGTTTTATGCAGGACCTAAGGAAGCTATTTTTCATGCCATTGCGAGAAAAAATTTTGGTTGCGACCATATCATTATAGGACGCGATCATGCAGGTGTTGGGAATTATTATGGTCCTTACGATGCTCACAAAATATTCGAATTTTTTCCTGATCTTGGAATTGAGCCAATAAAATTTCGATCATTTTCTAAATGTAGTAAATGTGGTTCTGTCGTTAATGATAAAATTTGTCCACACCCCCCAGAATTTCAAAATTATTTTGCTGGGAAGGATATTAGAGCCGCTTTAATTGCAGGCAATCCTCCCGATCCGGAAGTAATGAGACCAGAAGTTGCAAAAGTAATTCTCCAATATCAGAATCCCTTTGTCACATAAACTTTATAACAATTAATGAGCAAAAATGAAGAAGAAAAAAGTAATAGTCATTGGACTAGACTGTGCTACTCCAAAGACACTTTTTGAAGATTTTAAAGATACATGTCCAAACATTAAGAAAATGTTAGATAATGGAATATATGGTGCTTTAAAAAGCTCGGATCCTCCCATTACTATTCCCGCTTGGATGGTAATGTCAACTGGTAAAAAAGCAGGAACCTTGGGATTATATGGTTTTAGACATCGTAAGCAAAATTCTTATAACGAGTATTGGATCGCTAACTCTTATAATATTAGAGAACCAAAAATCTGGGATATTTTAAGCAAAAAGGGTTTAAAGTCAATCATTTTAGGTGTGCCTCCAACTTATCCCATTCAGAAAATTGAAGGTTATTTGATTTCGGGGTTCATTACTCCAGATATTAATGTTGAATTTACCTATCCTCCGGAGCTCAAGGAAGAAATCAAGAATAATGTCGGCAATTATGTTTTAGATGCTAATTTTCGAACTGAAAATAAAGCCGATCTATTGGTTGAAATTAATCAAATGACAAAGATTCATTTTAAAACCCTTAAATATCTCATTAAAAACAAGGAATGGGATTATTGTCAATTTGTAATAATTGGTCTCGATAGAATGCACCACGCTTTTTGGAAATATTACGATAAATCTCACCAAAAATACGAACCCGGTAATTTGTTTGAAAGTGCAATGAAAAATTTCTATAAAATGATTGACAAGGAAGTTGGAGAAATTCTAGAATTACTTGACGAAGATACAACTGTAATTATCGCATCAGATCACGGAGCAAAAGCAATGGAAGGATGTTTATGCGTTAATATGGCGTTAGAAAGCCTCGGATTGCTCTCTTTTAAATCTACCCCCGCCCCTAAAACGAAACTTCAAGACGCAGATATCGATTGGAGTAAAACATACGCTTGGGGCTGGGGGGGGTATTATGCACGAATTTTTTTGAATATGATTGGAAGGGAAAAGAATGGAATAATTCCACCAGAAGATTACGATCTCTGGAGAGAGAAAATATCTGAATCATTAAAATCAATAAAGAAACCCGATGGAACCGTAATGAAAACAATTGTTTATAAGCCAGAAGAGTTATACGATTCTATTAAAGGCGACTATCCCGACTTAATGGTTTATTTCGACGATCTTAATTGGAGATCTGCGGGAACGGTTGGATACGATTCAATGTATCTTGATGAAAACGATACCGGGCCTGACGACGCTGTTCACGATTATTATGGTGTATTCGTCATATATGACCCAAAAAAATCGATAGGTAAAAGATTGAAAACAAGAAATATACTAGACATTGCACCAACTATATTGAAAATATTTGGATTTGATATACCTGAAGATATGGAAGGAAAAATAATAGATTTTAATCAAACATAACTTGAAAGAAAAAAAATGGAACACAAAGGATTTACATTATGGTTTACGGGACTTGCTTGTTCTGGAAAAACGGTACTTGCAGATAAAGTTGCAGAGGAATTACGCTCTAGGGGCATGAAAGTCGAAAGATTAGACGGAGATACTGTAAGAAAAGGGTTGACTAGAGATCTCGGGTTTTCCGACGAAGACCGAAGGATGAATATCGAACGAGTCACCTTTGTTGCAAAACTCCTTACTCGTAACGGAGTGGCCGTTTTGGCGTCCTTCATTTCTCCCTTTAACGATATACGGGCTTATTCACGAAAAGAAATTGGAGATTACATATTAGTATATGTAAAATGTTCTCTTGAGGGGTGCGAAAAGAGGGATACTAAAGGGATGTACGCACGAGCTAGAGCAGGTGAAATAAAAGACTTTACTGGTATCGATTCTCCATTTGAAGAACCTGATAATGCAGACATTATTGTAGAAACAGACAAACAGACCATTGAAGAAAGCAAAAATTTTATTTTACAAAAATTGAATATTATGGGATATTTACCGAGATTATAAAATTTGTGGCTGAATTAGTAAATATTTTTCTTTTTCTTGATCTTATAACTAATTATTTTATTTAATTGTATTATTCTTAAGTTTTAACAAGATTGTTTCTTTTTATTATTATATGTCTTCGAGTCTTAACCATGATTGCTCAATTTTGAAGGATAAAAGTTCATTTTTTTTCGATTTAGACGGTACGATCTATTTAGGAAACAATCTTTTTAAAGGTGTTCACGAGCTTATTTCATTACTCAAGGAAAAAAGAAAAAAATTTTTTTTCCTTTCGAACAATTCGAGTCGATCTACATCTGATTATTTATCAAAGTTGAAAAAAATGAATTTGGAAGTTTCTCGTGAAAATATTATATTATCACAACATCCAACAATAGCTTACTTGAAATACAATAATTACAAAAAAATCTTTCTTTTGGGAAATCAATCACTAAAGGACGAGTTTATTCAAGAAGGATTTATTTTAGATGAAATTGAACCGGAGATCTTAGTCCTAGCTTTTGATCAAGAATTCACATACGATCGACTTGCAAAGGCTACTTCTTTTCTCTTAAATGACATTCCATATATCGCAACTCACTTGGACAATAGGTGCCCTACGGAGGATGGATACATTCCCGACGCAGGAGGAACCGCCGCGCTCCTGTGTAAAGCTTCGGGAAGGATGCCAAGAGTATTTGGAAAGCCGAATAAGGACATGATATTATTTAAATTAAAAGAATTAGGGATGTGCTCTGAAGATGCTGTGATGTTCGGCGATCGATTGTACACGGACATGAAAATGGGAAAGGATGCAGGGATAACTACTTGTCTTGTCTTATCAGGGGAATCGACAATGGAAATGTTAGGTGAAAACGAAATTAAACCAGATTTTGTCCTCGAAGGTGTTTGGAAATTGCTAGATATTCTCTAATAATTATCATCATTATTTGATCTTAACCATCGATAAATCCAAAAGAAATTTATCAATAGAATAATTTTCATTCGTATAATTAAAAGAGCACGACGAGAATTGAATCTGAGTATAGACAAAAAAATATCCTTGTTAAAAGAAGTTGGAGAAGAAATCGTAGAAGAGAACGAATTAAGAAATCTCATACGATCGAAAACAGACACTGGCGCCGATATTTTTGCTTACGATGGATTCGAGCCTTCAGGAAACATCCATATCGCACAGGGGCTTTTAAGGGCAATTAATGTAAACAAATTAATCAGAGCAGGCATTAAATTCAAGTTTCTAGTCGCTGATTGGCATGCTGCCGCGAACCAAAAATTCGGTGGTGATCTCGATGTTATTAAGAAAGTAGGGGATTTTTTCATCGAAGTGTGGAAAGCATGTGATATGGACCTCAAGAATGTTGAATTTCTTTACGCATCGGATTTAGTCAAGGATCCCGCTTATTGGGAGTTAGTGCTGAAGATCTCGATCAATAGCACGCTTAAAAGAGTAAAGCGTTGCACTCAAATCATGGGACGGAGCGAATCTGACAAATTATATGCTTCTCAAATTCTTTACCCGATCATGCAAGCTGCTGATGTGTTTTACTTAGGCGTTGACATCTGTCAGTTGGGTTTAGATCAAAGGAAGGTCAATATGCTCGCTCGTGAAGTTGCCAAGAGCTTGGATCGCCCGAAACCCATATCTATTCACCATCACATGCTTATGGGACTTTTAAAACCCCCAGATACCGACAAAAAAGGAGTGGATAGAGTGATACAATTAAAGATGTCAAAATCTAATCCCGACTCAGCGATTTTCATGCTCGATTCCACAGCAGACATTAAGAGAAAGATAAATAAGGCATATTGTCCTCCCAAATTGATCGAAGAGAATCCCATTCTCGAATACTGTAAATACATCATTTTTGAGAGAATCGATACGATGCTAATTGAACGGCCCGAAAAATATGGTGGAAATATAGAATACGCAAATTATGATCAATTAGAAAAAGATTATGCCGATGGAAAATTAAACCCACCAGATTTAAAACCGACCGTTGTTAAATACCTTGACCAACTGCTTGCACCAGTTAGAGAACATTTTAAAAAAGACGATAAAGCCAGAACTTTAGGAGAGTATGTAAAAAAATTATAAGTGTTTATAATAAATTCATTCCTATATGAAAAACACCATGCTCTATTATCTAGTATTGGGAGATTCCCATATTCCTCGTAGGGTAAAATCAATTCCAGCAGAACTCCAAAAGAAAATCGTCTCGTTATCTGAAGATCGAAGTTTTGATCAGATTTTTTTTACGGGAGATGTGATACATGCACCAGAATTGATTGCTTTCCTCAAATCAAGATCTATTGGAGGGTTCTCCAGGGTTTTGGGCAATATGGATTATTATGAAGGAAATAGGGACGCACCAATTTATCAGGAAATAAAGGTTCGTTTATCAGAAAACACGGATTTAATCATCGGGCTAACACACGGAGCAGAGATCAAGCCTCGAGGAGATAAATCGCAATTAGAAAGACTTGCAATTAATAAGAGGTGTAATATATTAATATCTGGACATACACATAAGGAGGAAATTTTTCTTTCCCCCAATGGAGTATTGCTTCTAAATCCAGGGAGCTGCACGGGCGCATGGAGTTTTGTTGCCAGTCAGATTCCATCTTTTATCACCATCGAAATAAGCCAGAAACAACACGAATTTTCCGTCTTTCTTTATCAATTGAATAAACTCGAAAATATTATCGAATCATACTCTGAAAAGTTCTTATATTCAAACGGTCGAATAATATTCGGTTAAACGAGAGCAGGAGTTATTTTCGTTGTCCTTAGCACTTTTAACCTTAAATTTAGAGCATTTAAAGCCTTTAATTATGAGTGCGGCAAGTTGTAAGACAATTAGAAAATTATAAATTTTTTCTAATATTTTGAGAAATGAACTAACATGTCCGACACACATTTTAATAAAGATAAAGGGTCTCCAATTAAGCTTTTTACACCTGGTCCTGTAAAAGTTCCTGAAAGAGTATTAGATGCTTTAAAATTACCAAACGATACACATCGATCTACATTTTATCGAGAATTGCACCAAGAAGTAAAAGAAGGACTTCAAAAATTGCTCTATACAAAGAACGAATGCCTCATATTTCCATCGAGTGCAACCGGAGTAATGGAAGGCTGCATAAGAAATCTCTTGGATGAAAACGAAAAGGGGTTGTTCTTATCCATCGGGGCTTTTGGTGATAGGTGGTACTCTGCAGGCGTTGATAATGGTAAGAATTGCGTTAAAGAAGGAGTGGAATGGGGAAAGGCAATTACACCAGAATTCCTTCAAGATGTATTATCAAAAGACAAATATTCTGTAGTATTTTTGCAATCTTGCGAAACTTCAACGGGAGTTTACAATCCAATTGACGAATTAGTACCAATAATCAAGGATTACGGTGCTCTTGCGTGCGTGGATGGAACATCTTCTATGGCAGGAATAAAAGCAGAAGTTGATAAGATAGGCATAGATGTGTTTTTAGCTTCGGTTCAAAAATGTTTTGCATTGCCTCCAGGTATTGCTGTAGCGTCTATTTCAGAAGAGGCGTTAGCAAAAGCAACAAACATCAAGAATAGAGGAATGTATTTTGATTTCATTACTTTAGTAAAGAAAAATAAAGTAAACGAGTGTCCAAACACCC
This sequence comes from Promethearchaeota archaeon, assembly GCA_016930515.1. Classification (GTDB taxonomy): domain Archaea; phylum Asgardarchaeota; class Lokiarchaeia; order Sigyniarchaeales; family SOKP01; genus FT1-020. The sequence continues at coordinate 18,892 of JAFGGO010000043.1, forward strand.
CAGCAATCCCCCAGATCAGGGGTTTAGCAATACAATTAGACTATTTCTTGAATCAAGAAGGTCTTGAGAACAGATTTAATCGACACGCCCAGCTTGGTAAGCGAACGAGGATATGGGCTAGAGACATGAATTTAGAAATGTTTCCCGAAAAAGGATACGAGTCCGATACGGTATCAACAATGAATAATTCGTTAAATATTGATATGGCGAAAGCGGTCAAAACAATGCTCGAAAAGGGATATAGAATCGTCAATGGATACGGAGATTTAGTGAATAAAACCTTTAGAATAGGACACATGGGAGAAATAACCATTCAAGAACTTGAAGAAATGCTAAAAATATTATCAGATGTTATCACGAGAGTAAGATTAGACCAAGACAAATAATTTTTTTTATTATTTTCCTTTTTTACAAATAGATAAGAACGATCCATAAAATATTAAAGATTATCATCAATACGATAAGATATTTTGTAAATGGATTAAATGTGAGATTTTTTATTGATTGAGTAATTTCTCTAGAAGTCCTTTTTTTTGCAAATTCGGTAAATGGATAATCGTGGCAACTTGTTATATTTTTCAAATGAATTGAACCTAAAAAACGGGGTTGAAAAAACATTTTAAACGAATTATCCAGTTCTCTTGAAAAAGATAAAGATATTTTTTCGATATTATTAAAAGCAATTTTCTTCCTTCCAATAATTTCTTGCTTACGAGACATTAATATTTCACAATGGAAAATTATAATTACATAGAAGCGTCCTTCGACTTAAAAATTTTGTCTTAAAAAGTAGTTCATATTAAAAACATTACCAAAAAGCCTTCTGAAATTTTTTAATGGTATTTTCTAACGAATCGTCGATATATGTTTCAAACCCATTGAAGATGCTCACATCGTTATTCCATTCTTTCAAATCTTTAGAAAATTTTTCAAAAAATTTGTCTATCACGATTTCAAGCTCTTCGTATACTTTTTTCTCTTTAATTTTTGGAGAAGAACTAACGACGAATATGAACTTGTTTTTTTTAGCCAGACTAAAACGCTTGTTGCTTAATTCGAAATTAGATAGACCACCAGAAGCAATTTCTTCGGCAAACGAGTTCAAGGCGCTCATTAACATTGCGAACAATTGATCGTTGAGTTTTTCGTCTTGAATACGCGAGAACACCGCAACCCCGTTTTCGGTGAGTATCCATAGATCTTGAATGACTTTAACCATTTATGATCAAATCAATTTTAGGTAATTTTCATAATTAAATTCAATATTTTTTAGTACTCGTATTTTTTATCTAACGTAATATTATATAATGATTATCATAATTAAACTTTTAGAGACCTAAAGAATACAACGACTCCGCTTAATTATTAGCGTCCTTGAATTGTATTTTAAAAGCCAAGATTATTGAACATAAAATTTCTACTGACAAGTTATCTTTTCAGAGGAATTATTTATATTATAGAGGGTTATCTGATCATAAAGTTGAAATAATTTTTATAGAAGGCTTTTTTTCCAGAAATATAAAAGAACATCAGAATAGAAACATGTGTTATAAAACGATTTCAAGCGAGTTAAAGCAAGAATTAAGGAAAATAGTCGGAGATCAATATTATTTTGACGAGATTGAAATACGATGGGCTTACGCTTCCGGAACTTCCGTTTTTAACAAGGATTGGATGCCTGAACTTGTTCTCATTCCTCAAAATACAAATCAAATATCTCTTATCCTTCAAATGGCTAACGATCATTGCATTCCAATAACTCCCCGGGGAAGTGGAACCAATTTATCGGCGGAAACAATGACACCTTTCAAGGGAATAGTTCTGGATTTAAGTCAAATGAACAAAATCACTTCCTTGAGTCTTGAAGATAACATTGTTGTAGTGGAACCTGGCGTCGTATGCGACGATTTAAACGCCATACTAAAAAATAAAGGCTATTTTTTCCCCCCAGATCCAGGTTCAAGCGCAGTTGCGACTATTGGGGGGTTGGTGGCGAATAATGCTGGAGGAGTACAAGCATATAAGTACGGTGTGACGAAAAATTACGTGTTGTTCCTTGAGGTTGTTTTAACTAACGGGGATGTCGTTACTTTTGGATCTCAGACGCTTAAATCGGTATCTTCTTATAATATCCTCGATTTATTTGTGGGCTCTGAAGGAACTTTAGGAGTAATAACTCGGATCGGACTCAGGATTAGACCCTTGCCAAAATATAGAAAGTTAGGACTATTCTTATTTAAAACGCCTGAAAATGTTGCAAAAACGGTTATTAAACTGCGAAAAAAGGCCATTCTTCCAAATTTATTAGAGTTCTTGGACGAATTTGTTGTAAACGCAATTAATATCCATTTAGGAAGGGATTTAGGTGAAATTCCGTCAGGACACGCGTTAATAGCAGAGATGGACGGAAATAGCAAACACGCTGTTGAAGAAGATTTTCAATCATTATTAGCTATTATCTTAGAACAAGAACCAATCTACTATAAAATTGCCGAATCAGAAGAGGAAAGAGAAAGAATCGTAAAAATTAGAAAGTCAAGCCTTCCTGCTTTATCTCGAATCTCTCCGTCATGTTGTGTCGAAGATTGTTCCATTAAGATCACGGATTTCGTTTCGGTTGTAAAGAGTATTTGGGCAATTCCAAGTAATATTAACGCTAAATATTTAAAAGTCTGCGTGGCTGGCCACATGGAGGGAAACCTTCACCCAAGGTTTTTATTTAACGAAAACGACGAAAAACAACTCAATGAATTTGAAAAGGCAATAGAATTTCTATATACGAAAATTATATTACCTAAAGGAGGTTCTCTAACTGGAGAACATGGAATTGGTAAAATAAAGACACCTTTCCTTGAAATCGAACATGGTACTGAAATAATACAGCTAATGAATCGTATTAAAAAACTCTTTGATCCCAAACGCATCCTTAACCCAGGATCGGGTAAAGGAAGTAAAAGCAAATTATTACTTTCTAGATCCCCGAGAAAGTTGAAGTTTTTAAAAAATTCGGTTTTGGAATTAAACTGCATGAGATGTGGTCTCTGCACATCCAAATGTCCTTCAAGAATAATTAAAAAAACCGAAGCACACAGTCCAAGAGGAAGGCTCAGTATTCTTAATGGGTTGGTTCATGGTGAATTGGTTTTAAGCGAATTAATCGCTGAAATATTACACGAATGCATGTTATGTGGCCTTTGCGTTATTAATTGTCCTGCTGGGGTAGACACGATTCAAATTTTTGAAAAAGCTAGAGAAATAATACATAAAAAAATATAAGAAGTGATTTTTCTTTTTGATATTTTAAAGTTGTAATAATTTTAAAGTCAAAAATTTTTATCCCACTTTTTTCCCATTTTTGTTATGTTACGGAGCGGAATTTCAATTTGAAGACATTTACATTTAAATACTAGGGTGATTTATTTATTTATTAAAGAAATTGTTAATATAAAAAAAAAATCGATAAAATAATTGACGAATTATGACAACACGATTGTAGCAAAACGCCAAAAAAATTATCGATTCCGATCACGCGCTTTTTGTTATTAACAATGACAAACCCCTAGTAAACAATTACATCAAAGAAAAAGGAAGGAAAACGATGTCGTACAATTATAAGGATAGACTTCGAGTAAAAAACAGTTCGCCAGAAGACACTGATGTGTGTTGCGATAGTCCAAACATCGAATCAAGAGATGGAGACAATGTGTGCTTGAATTGTGGCATGATTATAGGAAGAAATCTCGTAGGAAATGAACGAAGAGCCTACACAGTCGAGGAAGTAAACAAGAGAAGGAGAACGGAACCTCGATGGAGAGAATTCGGACCTAGAACCATGCTACCAAACAGTAAGATTGACTCTAAGGGCAGGTTGATAGGTGCCAAGGGCAAGACCTTGTTCTCGAGATTGTCGAAGATCCAAAATTCTTTAATTTCCAGCATAGAACGAAATTTCTGGGAAGCAAAACCAAAATTGAAAATGCTCACGTCCAAGATGAACATACCCGAATACATCAAGGAAACGGCTTGGAAGATTTATTCGGTTGTAGCAAAAAAGAAACTCACCATGGGACGTTCAATTGACGGATTTATAGCCGCTTCTCTCTACGCTGCGATAAGAGTGCACGAGTTTCCAAGGCTTTTAGAAGAAGTATGTGAAGCTTCCATGACCCCCAGAAGAACTGTTCATAGGAGCTTAGGAATGGTTGTAAAGGAAGTGTTACCCGAACTCAAGTTGAAATACAAGCCCATTACCGCTGAACAATTAGTATTTCGATTCGGAAACGACCTTAGCTTACCAATGGAAACCCAAAGGATGGCAATCAACATGTTAGTACAAGCTAGCAAAAATGGCTTATTAAGAACCGGAAAGGACCCAAAAGGATTAGCAGCTTCGGTAATTTACATGGCCGCTAAAGCAAGCAATTGTCGCAAGACTCAAGCAGAAGTGTCGGAAGTTGCTAAAGTAACTGAAGTCACGCTTAGAAGTCGTAGCAAGCAAATAAAAAACAAGTTGTAAGACCTCAACTCAAAAAAGGTCTAAAGCCTCGGCTTACTTTTTATTTATTATATTTATCTTTTTCTCTCTTATTTTTCAAATCAATAAATTTTCAGGGTATATCAATATAAAAAAGATATTTTTTTTATAATCTCATGATAGACAAACTTGAAAAAAATCAATACACTCCATATTGCGAATTATGTATGAAAGAAATAAATCAAAAAGAATTACACTCTACTTTACAAATCACTTTAGGATACATGAAAGAAGACAGATTTATTTCTAAAAGTTACCCAAAACATTATCATATAACTTGTTTAGAGAATTTCGATAAATTTAGAACGAAAAAATTAGTAATAAAATGTGAAGGCATGTAAAATCACTTTTTTTTTAAAAAAGGCTCTTTTATATTATTTTATGGTTTCTATGGTTTTTATAATTCCACCAGTTTTAGACTTTTTTTTTTCTAATTCCGTATAAGATACTCTTAAAAGACTGTCTACATAAAAAGTCGAGACCTTATTGCATTCATCGTTTTTATGATATAAATAAAAGGGTGCAGGATAAAGACTAGTATCAATGTCCTCTAATTCAATTTTAAAGACGATCTGTTTATTGCAATGTGGACAATAATTATACCGAGTTGGCATTTTTTATCAGCTTGATCAAAAATGAAAAATGATACTAGGGTAACGATGTAATTTTTATAAAAATTTGTTTTTTTTTAAAATCATATTATCCAGAAGATACGGACAATATCAATAAATTTTCGCTCTCTATGGTTTTTAGAGTATTATGCTCTATTATGAATTACTCTAAAAATCATAATTTATCCATTTCTATCATGAAGTCTTATGCTTATAATAAAGATTTTAATTTATTTAAAAAAGAAAAACCAGATTTTTCACTACATTCAATTAATTATCAAAAAATCCCCCCTATTATAGGAATAATTACGGCCGATCAGCATGGTAATACAATTTTTATAATCGAACATTCTCGAGACATCAAGGACAAGTACGGACCAATCATATCTTATCTGAAAGAAGACGACAAGAGTCTAATGGAACTCGATTTGATTTCCATGTACTTTAGTTCATTTAAGAGTTTTGCAGGACAAACAAACATCAAAAACTTATCTCATCTTGAAATACACGGATCAAACATTAAAGTTCAAATATATTTTCTATTTGAAAGGTACATGGTAATCACATTCCTTAACGCAAGTACGCAATTAAATCCATTGGAGAGAACGACAATCACGGATTATTTCACGAATAAATTCTTAAAATTTGAGGAAGCTTTCGTGAATTTTAACAATCCACAATCAAGAAAGATACTTAAGATGCTAGAAGTACGCGGAAGGAGTTGGTTAAAAAAAATAAACAAGGAATACATTCAAAGAGAAAGTAAGGCCTATTTTAAGAGAGATGAACTAATAGGCTCCTTGGTAGAGCAAATTAGTCCAATAATTGAAGAGGAGTTGAATGAGTATTTGGAAAAAGTTCCAGAGGAGTTAATTATAAATTTATTAAAAGAAATAAAAAACAAGATTCACGATAAATTATTCAAATTAAAGTAATTTAAAGACTATAATTGTTAACCTATAGCTTCTCGTTATTTAAAAGCAAGTTTATAGTGGTATATTTTGAAGATATTCCCTTTTTATGGTTTTCTTCTTCAATTTTCAAGCAATCTGGACACACGGCAATTTCTAAACTATTTTTAAATCGTTTTCCACATTCTAAACATAGATAATACGACATTGATGCTATCATTTGATTAAAACTTCAAGTTACTTTCTATAAATTATTTGAATAAAGAACCATAGGCATTAAAACGAGTGCTGTCTCATAAATTTCTAATTTATAAAATTGTACAATAATGACAAAAGCACCTAAAGACTTATATAGAGAGTTGTTTAAAGATCAACTACTCACAAACTTAATTTAACTCGTAATATCATGGACTTCGAAGTAATATTTTCTGGAATATCGAGCATCATCATAGTATGCTTGTTTGCAATAATTGGTATTAAAATAGCGTTCGTGTACAAGAAAACGAAAGTTAGAGCGTATATTTTTGTCGGGATTTTGTTAATCCTCATCGCCGAATCGTGGTATCCCAGTTCTATTTCCTTTATAATTGCTTTTTTTAACGAAGGACAAGGATTGATAAATTATCCACAGGCTTACATCGTTATAGGAATCTCGTTACTTCCGTTGGGATTGTTTTTTTGGATGCTTGCAATGACCGATTTGATGTATACCGAAAATCAAAAAGTAATACTTGTGATTACATTTATTATAGAACTTGTATTAGAAATTTGGTTTTTCTACGGACTTTTCTTTGATATGAGCTTGATTGGAAGAAGAGGCGATTCAATCGTTGACGGAAATTACGGCCTCGTATCGCTAATCATACAAATAGTTAACTTGCTATTCTTTCTACTCACGGCAGCACAATTTGGTTTCTTTTCAAGAAAATCTGATAATCCTGAAACGAAATTGAAAGGAACTTTTTTCCTGCTCGGTGTACTATGTTTAGGAGTAGGATCTGTATTTGATATTTTAAGCCCAGGGAGAATCTTATTTCTTATTATTGGAAGAGGGATTTTAGTAATAAGCGCAATAATGTTCTACCTTGGATTTATCCTACCAAATACAATAAAGAAAATGTTTATAAAATAATCTTTTTTTTCTTTTTTCTTTTTATCCATATTTATCGTTGTAAACTATGAATTACCCTTAATAATTTAAATGATACTTTTTATTAGTTGTATATAAGCATTTTTCAAACAAACAATGTCCTACATTGAAAAAAAATATTATCAAAAAATCATCGATATTTTTAATATTCTGACCGATTTGGATAAAGAAACCTATTCCTTATTAAAAGAAAAATCCATTCGATTAGTGGACGAGTTTGCACGCCTCTGTGCCGCAATTAACAGGCAAGTAAATCTAATTTTAAAAAATTATTACCCTGAAATAAAGGAAATGACAAGAAAACTCGAAATCAAGTCTAAATTAAAGTTTTACTTCAATCTCATAGATAAATTAACTGATTTAATCAGACATGTGGAAAACTTTGAGAAGATAGACGATAAATACTTCGAGGAATTTGCAGAATTTCTCTTAGACAAGGATGAACTCGTTTTTGGAAAATATACGGAAATTTGCAGGCAGGAATTGACAGCTTTCTACAATCAAAAGTCTCGAGATGCGTTAGAGGCCATCCTCAGTCAAACACTCGACTCAAACAACCGAAATTATTTTACAATGGGACCACTGGAGGAAGAGATAAAAAAAATAGCAAAAATTGAGGGTGCTAGAGAAATATATATAAACTTACCAACTTATGACATATTAGAATTCTGCGAAAATGCTCAATCAATTATCGAAATTTCGGTATGGCCTAACGACGATCTGGCTAAAAAAAAGCAAATAATGGATAAGATCGTTGATTTTTTGAGATCAAAGAAGTATTTCGTAAATGTTATCGATGAATTAATAGTAACTGACGCAAGACTTCTATCTGATCCATAAAAGTCGGTTTATTAATAATTGTATGGTTCGTTTATTTTTTTGTAAGTGCGTATTTGATAATCTATTGATTCATATCCTCGAATTTCAAAATAACGGTCCAAGAAAAACACGAAATGATGTTGACAAATAAATTTTCTTGGAACAGATATCGTTGTTATGGTACTTGTTTCGGTTATGAGATTATTTGGCAAGGTTACATTCTTCGTGGCACGACATACAGGACAAGAGACTTGAATTATTCGGGAAGGCCCTTCTAAGGGTTTTTCAACGAGTTCATAGGACGATTTAGGCGATAGAAGCGGTATATTAGACGTTTTGGAACCAAGATACGGTTCTGATTTAACTATTTTCTCCATTCCTACACGAGCGTATTTATGAATGTTTTTTTTTTTAATTTGGGGGTTCTTTTTTGTTCCCGAACGCATCTTCAAATAACCCGTCGTAATACCAAATGAAATCGTGGATATCGAAAGAAGAGCGATTAAGACTATTGGGAAAATATCTATTGTTGGGACACTATTTATTGATGGAATATTCGGCAACTCATCATCATCTTCATCATCATTATCATCATCATTATCATCGCTACTAGTAAATGACTGTGATTGACAAGAGGAAATGCTTTCTAAAAGCTGTGACGTGCCTTGGTTAATAGTGTCCAATAATATCCAATCTTCAGATCGTGCAGTGTTTGATATCCTTAACTCAGTGAGGTAGCCATAGAGATTGCTTGAACCTATAGTGAGAGGTCCAGGAACGACCTTGATCTTTTTATCATACACTTCTGATGCAACTACTTGACCATTTAATAATATTTTTATGGTTTCAAAATCTCTAATACATGTTACATGAACCCAACTTCCAGTTGAGAGAGGCCTTGCAGAGCTTAATGACCCCTTAGTGTTGGATTCTTCATCGTTTAGAAAAAAAACTAAATAACCACTGGAGTTAAGAAAAACTGAATAGGCTCTTTTTTTATCAGTCCCCTTTGCAAGAATATAAACATTCTCATTAACAATAGCTTTTAATTTTATCCAAAAACTAATTGTGATATCGTCTTGCATGTTCAAAGAGGTATCGTCTTCAATCAGGATAGAATCTACTTGATGTGCAAAATCTAACACGGACCCACTGATATCGTAATCCAGAGTTACAATTTCATTAACAGCAAGGTTTGTTGCAATAGAGGCGTCTGTTTTATAATGAATAATTCCATCGTTGTTATATTGGGTTGAATCGTTGGCTATTTGAAGGGAATTGGGGGCAAAATGCCAAGCTCCAACGAAATTGTCGTCCCAGACCGCCTTGGAGTTCTGTTGCGAATCGAGTAAGGATCCTCCGAACCTCATGGCGATGTTCAAACTGTCGTTTGCTAAAACTTTTGGAATTTTTACCCACGCCATGAGTTTTGAATGTGTCTCGTTGTAATCAGGATCGTACAGCTCTATTTCGTGGTCTAATTGATTATCTTCAATGAAGAAAGCAATATCATCACCATCAGACTGAGCACGATCACGGAGATCCTTGTCAAAAAAAGAGAATAATACCGGAAAATATTCTAGATCGTTTGAATCAATGAAAGGGGATGTATTAACCGTGAGAGTCTTGTAAAAATTAAAATCAGGTTCGCTTGATTTTTTAATTTCCTCGATCATCGTATCTTCAGAAATTATATTATAATTCAATGTACCCATCAAAAAAGAAATTAAAACAAAGCACCAGAAGAGGGATAATATGAATTTTTTAATTTTTTTATCAAGATGAGACACGGTGAAACGCCATTAGGACACTGTTAATGCAAAACGAAAATTAATATCTCCTATAACTATAATACTTGGAAATAAATGATGATTAATATAACTACGCCTTTTTTAACAAATTTTTCAATTCTTAATTATCAATTAAGGTAAAAATTTTATAGTGAATTTGCATTCGTTTGGCTAAAATTTCAAAGATTGAAAAAAATTAGCATAATTTTAAATTTTTTTTTTTATTTATATAGTTAAAAGCATTAAAGCATGTCAAAAATGAACTTAGCAGAAGTCTTGAAAAAAAAGATGGACTCTGGACAAAGAGTTCTCACGGAATTTGAAAGCAAGGAACTACTTAACGAAATTGGAATCACCATTCCACAACAAAAATTAGTCTCATCCAAACAGGAAGCATTAGACGCTGTAAGGGGAATTGGCTTTCCCATTGTCATGAAACTCATGGCCGAGGACGTCGTGCATAAATCTGATACCGGCGCAGTTAAATTAAACATAAAAAATCAAGAAGAAGCAGGACAGGCCTTTGATGATCTTATGAAAATTAGTACAGCATCAAAAAAAGCCGTTTCCGTACAAGCAATGGCAAAAGAACCCATAACCGAGCTCATAATCGGAATGACCACTGATCCACAATTTGGTCCAGCGCTCATGTTTGGTATTGGAGGTATTTTAGTGGAACTTCTCGAAGACGTGAGTTTTAGGATCGCACCAATTACAGAATACGACGCTAAGGAAATGATTCAAGAAATCAAGGGATTTCCAATATTAGACGGTTATCGAGGGAAACCTAAAGCAGATATCAATGCAATTGTAGACTTATTGCTAAAAATATCGGATTTCGTCATTGAACACGAGGAAATCTTTGAGATGGACCTTAATCCCGTATTTATTTACGAATCTGGAGTTACTTGCGTAGATGCAAGAATTATCTTAAAAAACGAGTAACTAATTCTTCTTCCTTTAACCATTTTAAGATTTAATAATAAAAATCATTCTTACCATACAATTATTATTGGTAACATTGGAATTAAAGGATGTACCAATCCAATTAATATTTTAAAAGTAATAGCCATCAAGATAGGGTTAAGAGCATTGTCTGAAATTTTGAGCTTGTCAAGCGCAATGTCCGTGAAAACAAATATAGCTCCACCAATAAAAGCAATTATTGGACCTAGAAATATTATCGATGAGAATACACCTATTAAGAATCCGGCGATAGTTCCTTCGTAAGATTTTCCTTTAGCGCACCACCATTTATGCTTGCCCCATTTTCTGCCAATGAGCGCTGCAAACATATCGCTAAACACGGAAATGATAATAACGCCAATTTGAGCAAAAATACCTAAGATCCTATCGCTTGTTCCATAAGTTAATATTATGGAGGAGGTTGCCAAGCCTAATAACAAAAGAAGTGAAGGAGATATGTCGTTTATTTCAGTGGGGCGCCGTGTTTTCTGGAGAGTTTTCTTGAGAACAAAAGCTTTGTTAGGAAACCGTAATCTCATTACTTCTGCGTTAGCATTTGCCATAAAAATTACTAATAACATGAAAAAATGAGAGACCAAGGCGTTCTGTAAAATCAGTGCAACATTAGAATACTCAAATAAAAACTGGGAGTTGTAGAAATTTTCTGCAGAGGTAGTATTGGAAACTCCTGCGTATAAATACTGAACACCATAAAAAATTAATGGTTGTAGAATCCAAGATGCCACATAAAAAATAGCGCATAAATGGATTATTTTTCTTTTAAATTCTTGCTTGAGCGTGAAATTATGAGTGTCATTAATCGTTTTATCGAGATTCTCGTTCATCCCCTTCTGGAGTTGCTCGTTAAAAGCGCTTTCATCAATAGTTTTTTTTTTAATAAGAGCAAATAAAAAAAAGAATAAAGTTAATACACCCACCATGACAATTAAAAACCAGTTCATGGGCATGAAAAGATAGAAAGTCGTAGCCGAAAAAGGAAGGCTTATAAAAATGGCTATAAAGACTAGCAATACAATCACGAGCATGGAGTTCCATCGATTTTGACTGCGTTTAATAAAACTTTTTTTAACAACTGGGAGAAATAAAAACGCATAAATTAAAAATGTGATAGAAAGCATTATAGAAAAAAACAATGATTCGATTCCAATTGTCAGGACGCTCATTTTACGCTCCTATAAAGCTCGATAATATTCAGGTCTCAACGCATCTTGATTCTTAAGCCCATAATTAATAACTTTAAGTATATCCAATTTATCCCTATCTAAAATGCCTTTAATTGGTAAATAATTTGATGCGTGGTTGGATCGAAAAATACAATTTGCGTTTTTATTTTCAAACTTGATGTTTTGAAAAAAGATTTTCAGTTCTTTTAATATTTCGGTGGAACTCATTTCCTTGAATTCGCTCAAACTCTTTTTTTTATGAATGGGCGTCCCTTTAGGGACCATAAGGGAAAGAAACGAAATGTACCAATTTCTATCGTCGCTTGGGCAAATTTTATTAACTAAATCTGCCGATTCTTTTGCGTGAAGTTCAGAAAGATATTCATTGCCTGATCCCCCTAATCCATTAATTAATGTCGCTGATAAAGTGATATTAGCCCTCATTAATTTTTTTGAAGCCTTGATGTAATCGTCTTTAGTAGCGTGCTTGTTTACCATTTCGAGTAATTTATTGCAGCCAGATTCGAAACCTACATAAGTAATTTTAAGACCTGCTTCAGACAACAGCTTTAGTTGTTCATCGGATTTTTTCAAGATGTCCTTGGCATGGGCGTAAACACCACAACGTTCTAATCGCGGGAACAGCTTGTTTGCATAGAGAGTAACATCTAAAAGCTTATCTGTAGGTGTAACCATTGCGTTTCCGTCTAAGAAAAAGATTCTTTGAACATTTGGTCCATATTGTCGTCGGGCGGTGTCCAAATCTTTTTTAACATCTTTTATTTCTCGAATGAGAAAATTTTTTCTTAGGTTTGACATGCAAAAATCGCACTTGAAGGTACAACCTTCCGTTAATTGTATTAAAAGAGAATAAGCTTCGCTTGGAGGCCTAAAAACTGGTTGACAATAATAAATTTGATCGGACTTCATATTTTAAAATCAAATAGAAATAAAAAAATTTTTTAAAAATCGTCGTCGTCAAAATCTTCATCATCGTCGTCGTCATCTTCATCGTCGTC
>JAFGGO010000044.1 GCA_016930515.1 Promethearchaeota archaeon
ATTGAAAACTCCCCAAAACGGGATTTTGCTTGAAAAAAGTCTTGAGTTTTTTGATATAAAAAAAGAAGAAGACGATAAAAAGAGGCCAAAATGTAAACGACATGAATTGATTTGTCTCAGGTGCTATAAATAAAATTATAATGAATATGACGATATTGGCTGTAAATATCAGCGTGAATATGTATTTAAATCGAAATACTCTTTTTCTTTCAATATTAAAAATAAATAGTATTGCCCCTAAGATCAAGGTAATATAACCACAGTTCAAGAAAACATCCCGATTTATACCCGTATCGTAGTGATCCCCAAAAATAAAATTTAACCACATTAAGGAAAAACCCATATATATCCAAAAATGAGCATATTGTTGCCTGCTTCTTCTAATCTGCTTATCTTGCTTGCCAATACTACTAACTAATAATGAAAGTTGTAAAAATAATACAGCAATTACCCACTCGGTAATAAGTATTACTTCTGCAAGCTCCCCTCGAAGTGGAAATTGAACTGTTTCTATCATGATATTCCATTAATTTTAGCTATTATTCAAGATATTTATGACGTCCGTTGAAAACTTATTAAAAATTTCTTTTTCTTTTCCTTTTAAGGCGTCCAAATAATGAAGTAAGGTTTTAAAATGGGTCTGGAACCTTTTCTTTATAGTATGTAGAAAGAAAGTCGTGCTTAAAAGTTCTTGCCTTACGGTTACGCAATATATTAAAAACTTATATTGGTCATCGCCGTGTTCGAGTAAGATCAACAGGTCTCCTTGTTGTATTCTTGAAATTTTTTCTTTCTGAGAATCTGTAACTGCTCCTACAATGGTTTCGATCCCAATAAGGCCGCTTGAAAAAAAAGTCTCGGTATTATCATTGTTTTGAGAGGATTCCAGAGATTTATCATCAGATTTAGAAAAATCGTAATCAAAGATGATCTGATTCCCGTGTGCGTCGATTATGTAAAGTTTTATTAATGATTCTTTCCAATTAAATTCAAGAAAGATTGGAATGTCGAAAATCGCAAAAAGAACGACAGCCTCTCCTAATATGAATACAGGCGCAAATAAATATTTTACCACTTCTTGTTGTTCTGAATTGTAAATGGGTAAGTGATTTTCTGTTAGAAACACGATTGCAATGGCAATAATAATGTTTCCTAGAAATAACAATTGTAACCTTATTTTGACTTGACCAGCAGATTTTTTTATCAATTGAATGTGTGCGAAAAAGGCGAATATTCCCCCTAAGGCAGCAGATAATAAAATCAAGCTATTTTTAATTACGCGATCAGGTACGATAAATATAAGAACTGATAAAAAAATGGCAATAAATGAAATAATCCTTGTCACTTGAACGCGAATTAAATAGTCGAACGCATTGCTCGATAAAATGATTAAAAAAGAAATTGCAGCAATGGCCACGAGAAAATGCGTGCAATCCATAAGATAGTCGTATTCAATGATACCTTCAAAATAATATTGGAATATATGTCTCAATGTCATTCCAGTCACGCCAAAGTTGTAAAGAAGGCTAAAAGCCAAAAAAAACCTGTTTAATACCAGCCCTTCTTTCCGTATTTTTAGATATCTATATAAAAAATAAAATCCTATTTGATATCCGAAAATCATTGCGATGATGACAAAAGGTAAATGAAAATCATTCAAGGCAGTATTACCATTTTTATTATATCATATTATGAACAATTTAGTTCATAAAACTTTAGATATTTATGAAGAAAAAATTGCTCTTATTAAAATTATTTAAAATCTACAAATAGATTATTCTTTAAAATATTCAAGGGACAAATTCTTCAAATTATTTTTTTTCTTATGATTGCATTCAAAATTTTTATGAGAGGGAAAACTTTTAGTAATCGAATTTGATCTTAGTTATTATTATCGAGAAATTTCAATTTACACATTAAGGATTGATCATGACCATTTATTTTGCATTCTTGTTCCATATATACCAGCCACCCGTCCAAATTCCCTCGGTTATTAACCAAATCGTTCACGAATCTTACAAGCCTATCTTTGAAGCATTGCAGGATCATCCGGAAGCGAGAATCACCCTCAACATAAACGGAACGCTCACCGAACAGCTCCACGATTTCGGTTATGATGATCTCATCGGTTTGATGACTACTTTAGCTTCTCGGGATCAAATCGAATTCACGGGCTCGGCTAAGTTCCACCCCCTCTTACCACTAATACCCGAACCCGAGATAAGAAGACAAATTCAGCTCAATAATGAGACGAACGAGCACTTCTTCGGCAAGTTATACGCCCCTCGGGGTTTTTTTCCTCCTGAAATGGCCATATCGGAGGAAGTAGTGAAATCAGTCAAGAAAGCAGGATTCGAGTGGATGATAGCCAGTGGTATCGCGAACACTCTCCCCTTATTTCCCACAAGGACCATATCTCAAGCGCATAATGGCTTGAAGCTGGTGTTTCGGGACGACTATATCTCCATAGATTGTGCTTTTGACAAGATCAACAATGTAGAAACCTTCGTAAATAGGTTGAAATATACTAACACTTCGGAGGACACCTATGTTGTTCTGGCTCTCGATGGAGAAACATTCGGTCACCATGTGAAGCACGCAATCACGGACTTTTTAATCCCCCTTTTAGATACCTTGCCGCACAGGAACGATATCAATCTTTGTACCGTTTCGGAGATCGTTGATAAATTCCCTAAGGGCTCTAAACAAGCACCAAGGGATTCCAGCTGGTCTACTATGCCTTACGACATTGCCCACGACGTCCCATTCCCGCTCTGGTTCGACCCTGGTAACGCCATTCACATAGAACAACACCGTTTTTTTATGTACGCCTTGACCCTCATCCACTTATCTGCTAAATACCGTGAAAGCATGGATCCCGAGCGGAAAGAATTATTTGATAACGCTCGTAACTTACTCGACAGAGGAATTCACAGTTGCCAGCAATGGTGGGCGTCCAAGCGGCCTTGGTACAGTACGGATATGATTCTCCGAGGGCTTAACGAGGTGCTCATGGCCAGCGTGAACGCCAAGCGTAGCATCCCAGATAACGCTCCTGACATCAAGGATGCAATGGAACTCATTATGGAGGATATGCTGATTGCTCAAAACAGGATAATTCTCTCACTTTGAAATTATTTTTAGTTCTTTTTCTAAATTCAACTTCTTAAACAATAAATCATACTTAAGGATTTTTTATCAAAATATATCTTTATATGTAATTAAATATAAAAAAACATCCTCCGAAGCGCGTTACGGCTATCGGGACCGAAAAGCGTTTATTCCGTGGAGAAGCGCATTAGGGAGTTGTTTAGAATTCGCAACAATCCCGAGCTCTTGAAGGAGATTGCGATAAGGCGGAATGTTCAAGGCGAGTTCTTGATAATTAATACTTCAATTCCAGAATACGCCACGCTCATTGAAAGGGAGCTAATCGTGTAAGATATAAAAAAAGTGAGTAATTTAATAATTGATCATTCTTCTATAAAATTACCCACTCAATCTTTTTTTCTTTTTTTTCAAACGATTAAAGCACTCACATGGGTACCTGCTTTGGAATTCCAAGCCCAATGAGCGACAGTGCTTCTTCCCCATCGAGCATGGTCTCGATCTTGTAATGCAATCCTTCCACGCTGGATAGTCCGAGCAAGCGTTTCGTGATGAGTTTTATTGCTTCTTCGTAACGACCTTCTTTGATTTTAACTATGGATAAGACTTTGGTTCCTTTCTTGGCAGATACGACGCCTAAAGGCAATACACCTTTTTCAAACGGCTTCGATTCGTGCTCTCGCATTACCTCGATGTATTTTGCGCCCGCTTTTGCCTCTTTTCCTTGCGGAATCCATGTCGTTATCATTATCAATACCATTTTAAATACCTCCTTAATGT
Organism: Promethearchaeota archaeon; assembly: GCA_016930515.1. Lineage (GTDB taxonomy): Archaea > Asgardarchaeota > Lokiarchaeia > Sigyniarchaeales > SOKP01 > FT1-020. Next base: position 3,889 of record JAFGGO010000044.1, read on the forward strand.
ATTCTTTTTTAAATTAAAATAAACAATGATCACATTGCTTGGTTCGTATTTAAGCCTTTTGACGCTTTTGTAAAATGGTGAATTAAAATAATTTGAATGAGCCAGAAAAAATTATGGTTTTATAAACCGCTGTGCGTTTTTTAATTAAGCGCCATAAGTTCAATCTAATATGACCGTGAAATTCAAGGATCTAGTATTTATTTAAAGGGAACTTAAATGTTAAGAAAAGTTAAATATTAAGTCACATTAACTAATCTATAATCTTCAAAAAAAGATTGGAGAAAAAAATGTCGCAAGAACTTTCGCAAATAATTAAAAAATGGATCGAAATAACCATGCATAAGTCTATGCATAATTTTTTCAAGTTTTCTAAAGAAAACGACCTTTCGATCCATCAAATAGGAGCACTTATTCGAATATATCGCAAGCGTGATTGTAATGTATCTATTCTTGGTGCTGATATGGGCGTATCTAGTGCTGCAGCAAGTCAAATGCTAGATAGAATGGTTCAATTAGGGTTGATAGAAAGAACCATCGATCCTGAAGATCGTCGCATAAAAAATTTTAAATTAACCGAAAAAGGACTTGACTTGATTAACGAAAGCTTTCACATCAGCCAATCTTGGATCGAAGATTTGGTACACGCATTACGAAACGACGAAAAGGAAGAAACAATCGTTGTTTTAAATAGACTCATCAACTTAGTTAATCTAAATAATGGCGAGTCTAATTTTTTCAAATAATATATGTATTTTTAAACATAAATCTACAAACAAAATAATGTGATTCTATGACTAGAATAATCAAATACACAAAGCCATATTTACCAATGATTACTGTGGCGATCGTACTCTTATTCATACAGGCTAACGCAAACTTGGCGCTACCAGACTACTTGTCAGACATTGTGAATGTAGGAATTCAAAACGGCGGAATTGAAGATACGGTACCTATAGCAATTACGGAACAAGAAATGAATAGAACGCTCATATTCGTAAACGCAACAGATGATCAAGCAGAGATGCTCAGTCGTTACACTTTAATTGATAATGCCTCCTCAAGTTATAGTTCATATGTAGGAAAATATCCCGCGATTAAAAACGAGCCCATATATGTGTTGAAAAGTATTACTGGAGAAGAACGTAATCAACTGCGCTCTCTCATGGCAAAACCAACTATAATCGTATATTTTATCAAACAATTAATGGAAAATCCTGAACTGGCAACTGAAATGGGCATTCCTTTACCTCCAGGGGATATTTTCCTTTTTATTGAAAATGCGAGTGGACCAGTTAAAACCATGTATTTAAATATGATTTTTGAAATGTTTAGTGGTTTTGACAATTCGATGATAAACCAAGCGGTTGTGCAAGCAATTAGGGAAGAATATCGATTACTCGGAATGGATCTTGATGCGATTCAAATGAATTATATCTTTCGCGTTGGTGCTTTAATGCTTTTAATGACATTAATTTCAATGGCTTGTATCATTGCTGTAAGCTATTTTTCTGCAAAGACCGCAACTGGAATGGCCCGTGATATTCGAGAAGATTTATTTGTGAAAGTTGAAAGTTTTACAAATGCAGAATTCGATAAGTTCTCTACGGCTTCTTTAGTAACTCGTTCAACAAACGATATAACTCAGATTCAAATGCTGGTAATGTTATTAATCCGTATTGTGTTTTATGCTCCAATTATCGCTATTGGCGGTATCATTCACGCAATAGCCATAGCACCGTCGTTAATGTGGATAATAGCTGTTGCTGTTGCAGTGCTCATCACCTTGATCATCGTCATATTTTTAGTGGCACTACCCAAATTTAAAGTAATACAATCGTTAATAGATAGAATAAACCTAATTTCACGCGAGAGTCTCACGGGAATGATGGTTATCAGGGCTTTTAATAAACAAAAGCATGAAAAAAAGCGCTTTGATATCGCTAATCGCAATCTAACGAAAAAAAGCCTGTTTATTAATCGAGTAATGGTTGTATTAATGCCAGTGATGATGTTCATCATGAATGGAAGCATGATATTAATCATATGGGTTGGAGCTCACGATGCTTCGAATGGATTAATCCAGGTTGGAAACATGATGGCGTTCATACAATATGCAATGCAGATTGTAATGTCATTTTTAATGATTTCAGCCATGTTTATTATGTTACCACGATCTAGCGTATCTGTAAAGAGAATTTCCGAAGTATTGAATACAGAACCATCTATTAAGGATGCTAAGGAATTAAGGAGGTTTAAAGAACCGTTCGATGCTACTATAGAATTTCGCAATGTATCTTTTCAATATCCTGGTGCAGATGAAAATGTTCTAGAAGATATAAGCTTTATCGCAAAACCTGGAGAAACTACTGCTTTCATAGGCTCTACTGGCTCTGGAAAATCAACTCTCATCAACTTGATACCACGATTTTATGATGTTAGTTCTGGGTCGATACTAATTGACGGTATTGATATTAGGGAAGTCTCACAACACGACCTACGAGAAAAAATAGGTTATGTTCCTCAGAAAAGTTCGTTATTCTCAGGTACTATTGGAAGTAATTTATATTATGCCAACGAAAATGCAGAACAAACAGTCATTCAATCTTCAATTGATATCGCACAAGCTTCTGAATTTATAAATACCAAACCAGAAGGACTTGACGCAATCATTGCGCAAGGCGGAATGAATGTCTCAGGAGGTCAAAAACAGAGATTATCCATTGCTCGGGCGTTGGTAAAACAGTCTCCAATAAATCTCCTTGACGATAGCTTTTCCGCATTGGACTTTAAAACAGATAGAGCATTACGCAGCGCATTTAAAGAAAATGTGAAAGATAGTACATTGATAATAGTTACGCAAAGAGTTTCTACCATAATGAACGCAGAACAAATAATTGTATTAGACGAAGGTAAAATCGTTGGTAAAGGTACGCATGGAGAGCTAATGGACGAATGTGAAACATATCGGGAAATTGCTCTATCACAACACACAATGGAGGAATTATTATAATGCCAGAAAACGATAAAAAAGATCCAATAGATAGCGAAGCATTCATACGAGGATTGATAAAAAGAGTAGGGTTGGATCCTGACACGACAGATCGCGAGGCGTTCATACGAGGTATGATGAAACGAGTAGGGTTGGATCCTGACACGACAGATCGCGAGGCGTTCATACGAGGTGCAATGAAACGAATGGGGATGGACCTTGATTCAAAGAGTAGTGAAAAAAATAAACAAGCAACAACGGAACGCAAGCAAGAAGATGATAAATCAAAGGATCGAAAAAAATTAAAACGAGCAGAAAAAAAACGAGCCAAAAAGAAAAAGGATTCTATGGGTCGTGATGAAATGATACGGGAAGCAATGAAGCGAGCTGGTATAGACCCTGATAAAATGGATCGTGAAGCATTGAAACAATTAGCAATGAAACGAGGAGCCCAAATGGGTCGAGGACCAATGGGTCGGCGTCCAATGGGAGGACCAATGGCCATGATGAAAGGAGACAAGGCCAAGGACTTTAAAGGAACTATTCGCAAATTGCTCAATTATATGGGGAAATATAAAATCGCTGTAATAATCGTGTTCATTTTTGCTATCGCTTCTACCGCAGCAACAATTTTTGGTCCAAAGATTTTAGGTATGGCAACAACAAAGCTATTTGAGGGGTTGATAGCCCAATATAGCGGAACGGGTTCTATTGATTTTGGATACATTGGATTCATCATCCTCATTACTATAGGATTGTACGTGCTATCTGCGGTATTTGCCTTCATTCAAGGTTGGATAATGGCAAAAGTAGCTGCAGACACTTCTTATCGTTTTAGAAAAGATATCTCTAAAAAAATAAATAAATTACCTCTGAAATATTTTGATAAGAAAACGCACGGGGAAGTACTTGCGTATGTAACAAATGATGTGGATGTAATTAACCAAAATTTGAGCATGAGCTTGACTCAAATTATTACTTCTGTAGTTACAATTATCGGAGTACTCATAATGATGCTTACCATTAGTTGGATTCTAACCCTTGTATCAATGATTATCATTCCAATATCTTTAGTTACAATGGGGGTAATCGCAAAAAAATCACAAAAACATTTTGTTAATCAACAAATATATTTGGGACATGTGAATGGACATGTAGAGGAGATGTTTAGTGGTCACGTGGTAATGAAAGCGTTCAATGGAGAAGAAAAAAGCATAAAAAAATTCTCAAACTACAACAAAACACTCTATAAATCGGCGTGGAAAGCGAGTTTTATAACCGGTTTAATGATGCCATTGATGATGCTTATCGGTAATTTAGGATACATCGTCATCGCTATATTAGGTAGTTTTCTTGTAATTCAAAATTCCATATCCATTGGCGATATTCAAGCTTTCATTCAATACATACGGTCCTTTACCCAACCGTTAACTCAGATTGCAAACATGTCAAATACCCTCCAACAGACAATGGCGGCTGCAGAAAGAATTTTTAAGTTCCTTGAAGAAGAGGAGCAAATCACGGAAACGCCTACTCCTATAACTCTTGAAGAGGGCAATAAATACGGCGTTGAATTTAAAAATATCAGTTTTGGATACGATCCTGAAAAAGTGGTAATCCACGACTTTTCTGCAATTATAGAACCTGGAAAAAAAATTGCAATCGTTGGTCCAACAGGAGCGGGGAAAACAACGATTGTAAAACTTCTAATGCGGTTTTACGATGTACTTGACGGTGAGATACTAGTAAACGGTCATGATGTAAGAGAATTCACCAGAAAAGACCTTCGACACTTATTTGGCATGGTTTTGCAGGACACCTGGCTTTTCAATGGAACGATCATGGAAAATATTCGTTATGGCCGTGCTGATGCAACAGACGAGGAAGTCATTGAAGCAGCTAAAGCAGCTCATGTAGATCACTTTGTTCATACCCTGCCTAATGGTTATAATATGGTTATAAACGAAGAAATTAGCAACATTTCTCAAGGTCAGATGCAATTATTAACCATTGCTCGAGCCGTTCTAGCAGATCCAAAAATACTCATCCTCGACGAGGCAACCAGTTCCGTGGACACTCGAACTGAGATACTCATACAACAAGCAATGGATAAATTGATGGCGAACCGTACTAGCTTTATCATTGCTCATAGGTTATCAACCATTCACGATGCTGACTTAATTCTCGTGATGAACGAGGGAAATATCGTTGAACAAGGTACTCACGACGAATTAATCTCTCGAAATGGATTTTATGCTGAAATTTATAATAGTCAATTTAAAACAATAGAAGCGTAATTTTTTTTATAATTTTATTTTTTTTCCCTTTTTTATTTCTTGATTGAAACCATTAACGAAGAATTATCTCTAAGCTCGTCGATAATATCCACAGCATTATCAAAACGGTTAAAAGCCATTCTATTAAGGGGTAAATTAAGAATATAAAAACGATCCAAGTTCCAACAATAGAAAAACCAAATATCGATTGATACTTTTTAAAAGTTGATTTCTCGTCTCTTATCATTAGATAACTAAATAAACCAATGTATAAAACCGACCCAAAAAAAGAAACAAACGCAACAAAACCGTGAAACGATAGATACAAGTTGTAATACTTCTCATTGTATCCTATTCCGACCAACGCAATGCAAACACAAGTGAATATCGAAGCTCCAGTTGCAATCCTTCGAATTGTATCGTTTATGCCAACAAGTGTTTTTTCAAGGTAGATATAAAACGGTATTCCTAAAGCTCCTCCAACGACAAATCCGATGCTAAACAAAGATCTAGCATCCCCGAGTACCAAGGAACTTACGGAATTGGTTACTGGCGTGTAACCTGGTGTGAGAAACGCGGCTATTACGACGAGAATTCCTGCGAATAAGATACCGCCAAATCCGAACAAGCATTCCATTTTTTCGTTTAATTTTTTGAACACGAGGAAATCACTTTATTTTTTCTTATAGTGAATTAGTTGACGAATATGTCAATATGGTTTATAATTTTTTGGATTGAACAATAAAAAGAGGTAAATGAGATCGTGAAACAACTGTTTCACGATTAATTGCATTTATCATCATGTATATATCAATAAAACGCTGGTATTTTTTTAAAGTCAAATTAATAAAAAAATAAAAACTACCAAGAAAGGCGAACCACGGTTTCTTTATCGCCTTCCCAAGACTTTGAAATGAATTCTGATGTAACCTTGCTATCCATACATAATTCGAGAAACTTTTCTACCCATCCTACCGACACATAATAATATACTTTAAAATCTGAATCAAATCCGATGTATCGCACATCCGCGGTTGTATCCGTGAGATTTTCAACTTTTAAATCGCCTATATTAAACATGAGCTTTCTAAAACGGGCGAATTTCTCGAGTGCAGTTTTGGGCTCTGATTTTCCAACAAAAGTCTTGTAAAGTTCCGTGAATGTTTTTTGACCTTCAGTATGTCCCCAAGAAATAACTTTTTTAAAGTCATCCTTTGCTTCGACGCTAAAAACGGCGATTAGCATACTTTTATACGCATCGTACGGATACCACACCGAAGGCAGGATTCTTTTGTTTAAGACCACTTTGGCTTGTTTGGAAAGTAAATCCTCATAGATTCCCGATTTATTGCTTTTTATTACTTTTACTAGCTGTAGGATCATTGCTCCTTTAACTTGATCTATCTTCAAATCACCTTAAATGTTTTATTAATGATTAATCGTCATTTTAAATCAAAAATGTCCCTTTATTAAGTATAAAAAGAATATAAAATCGTCCTTAAATATTTAAGGAATACTATAATTTGTATTGGATAATATAGCAAGAAGATTTGTGTATTTAATACTCTGAGTTGAAAAACTATAAAGTTTAAAAAAATATGCAGGTGTATTTATCATATATTATAGAGCACTCGATGAACTTCTCTCATTTGTTTTAGAGATATTTGACCTGGAGCCGTTTTATCTCCTATCGAGGCAAAGGTAAACAAGGCACCGTATTTCACGCAACTCACTCGTGAAAAGATCCCGAGTTCACCCATGCAAAATGTAATTACATCACGTTGTAATTTTGACAATTCTTGTGCGAGTTTTATGGGAACGAGGTTATCGAGAAAATGTTGAGCCGTGAAGATAAATTTTACTGGAAAATAATTAATAGTATTTGCATTTATAGATAGTTTATTCAAAAGTTTTGAGTCAAAATCAGCCAAAAATCGTGTGATCTCTTCCAAGGGGGGCGTTCTGACAAAATCGTGGTAGGAAAATATCATTTTTACGCTTTTTTGAAGCGCTAGACTAACAACATCCGTTATAAAATCGTTGCTAGATCTCATTTCTAAGTCTATATAATCTGGAAAAGCAATTATCATTTTTTTTACAATGCCCAACCGATCTTTCTCGTTGATCTCTGCTTGTCCTCCCTCAGAATGGGTCCTATAAGTCAAGATTACTCTCGTTTTCTTATCTTGACTTAATTTTACGATTTCTTTTAAAAAATCTTCTGATAGTAATGAAATGTTGTTAATATAATCCAATCTGAATTCAATGTAATTTGGTTTGTATTTTTTTACACATTCAATATGTGACCTAATATCTTCGAGATTGTTGCTTTTTATTTGGATTGGAACGCATATGTTTAAAGTCATTTTAAAGGTTGTTTATGTAAGTCGTATTCCAAAATAATGGGTAATGTTAATATAAAATGAGAGAAACAATTAGAATATTTTTGATAAGAAAGTGTTTGATAATCTGTATCAATCATTCCAAATTATTTTCGAAAAATAGATAAATTTCTCTTTTAGCTGAACTTTCCGAGTCTGAAGCGTGAATCAGGTTTTCTGTAACACTTTTAAGAGGGATTTCCTTAAAATCTCCCCTAATGGTTCCCGATTGAGCCTCTTCTGGATTTGTTGCGCCAACTATTTTTCTTACTTTTTTTATGACATCTTCTCCTTGGAGTAGCATAGCAATTGAAGGTCCCGATGTGATAAAGGCAAGTAAATCGTTATAGAATGGCTTTCCCTTGTGTTCTGCGTAATGTTTGCTCGCGAGCTCTCGCGAAAGGGTGATGAGTTTTAAATTAATCAATTTAAATCCTGCTTCTTCGAAACGGGTAATTATTTTACCAATAAGATTTCTTCTCACTGCGTCTGGTTTTATCATCACAAAAGTTTTGTCCACATCCATCATCATGATACCAATATTTTTTAATAGATAGGATGAAATTAATAAAAAAGATAAAAAAAAGGTTTCGAACTTCTGTTAGAATTGATTATTTTACAGGACTGATTAATCTTTTGATTTCTTGGCCGCTCAATTCTAATGTGTTAATGGAATCGACGCGCTTAAGTAACCCAAGATCTTCGTAAAACTTTAGGATTGGAGCAGAATTTTCCTCGTATACTTCGATCCTTCTCTTTACTGTTTCTTCGTTATCGTCGGCTCTTTGGGTGATTTCCATTTTTTTCCCACATTTATCGCATATATCTTCTTTCTTGGGTTTGTTTAACCATTTATTGTAGATCTGACCGCAGTTTGGGCAAGAATATCGACCGAGTATTCTTTTTAACAAAATGTCTTTTGGAACATCTAAAAGTAATACAACATCTGCAGAGGCGAATTCTCCAAGCTTTTGGGCTTGTGGGAGCGTTCTTGGAAAACCATCTAAAATGAATCCATTTTCTTTCACATCCTCTCTTTCCATTCTCTCTCTTACCATGTCGATAACGAGTTCGTCTGGCACTAATTCGCCTTTGTCTGTGAATCCCTTGGCTTTTAAACCTAATGGAGTTTTTTTTGATATATTTTCTCTAAAAATGTCTCCCGTGGAAATGTGAACGATATTTGACTCCACCTCAACAATGCGAGACGCCAAAGTGCCTTTCCCCGATCCTGGTGCGCCGAATAAAATTATCTTTGCCATGTTTCTCAATATTGTTATGTTAATTTTCAAAATGAATTAAATTATGTATGAGTAGTTAATTCTCATTTAAAAGTATTGTAAGTCTTATTTTTGATATCAAAAAGAATCTAAAGGTAAAAATTGAACGAAGTTTAATGATTAAATTTCAAGTAACCAAGGCATTCATACTATCAGCGTATTATTTCATTTTACAAACTTTCAAGCGTTTACTTAACTAACTTAGAATTTTCACTTTAATTGAACTTCAATGTCGCATTTCGAAA
>JAFGGO010000045.1 GCA_016930515.1 Promethearchaeota archaeon
GATTTCTACAAAAACGACTACAAAACAATGCTTGTCGGGACAGGCGAAACGCCGATAATCTTGTCGTTTTATGAAAGTTGTGGATTTAAAAAGTCATATCGAGTAAAGAATTTTTTTACAGACAATTACAACCACCCTATTTTCGAGGGCGACATGCAACTTGTTGACATGATTTATCTTAAAAAGGATTTAAAGGAATAGCAGAAATGTATCACAAACGAAATAAAAACGCTGAACAGCGAAAATACTGATAGCAACGGGCTAAAGATAAAGAAACAATTCTTCGAACCTCTAAGATCTCTCTCTCTTCAAAATTCTTGTGATCTTTCAGAAATAAACCAAAATCCCTTATAAAGGAGAAATAAAAATTATTTTTTCAGTTTTCATAAATAATACAAAATATTAAAATAACATTTTAATTATAATCTTCTTTTTTGAAAATATTACCTATTTAATCATCCAGTTTTAGAGTAAGGTACTCGTTGACCTTGAATTCTTTATCTGCCATTTGTCTATAAATTCAAAATATAGCTAAAGATTTAAAGATAGATAATAAAATATATTAATCCCTAAAAAAGACTATCAATGAAAAATTCTTGGTTATTTATGAATAATCAAATTTTATAGATTAAATAAATAAAACAACAAGATTTTCTTCTGCGATATTAATTTATTTACATTTTGCACATTAATGAAAATAAATTAAAAGAATTATCCAAATTTGGGATTTACAGGTTTTAGAAAAAGGTTTGATTTTATATTTTTTTCAAGTATAGGGAAATTTTTTTAAATATCTAAAGTTGCATATTCTATCATCGAAAATTTTCAAATTACCTAATATTATAGATTTATAATGATAATTATGAAAAGAGTGAGATCAACTCTAATAATAAGTTGCTTCTTTCTTTATGTTCTTATTTCGAATTTTTCCTTTTCTTTTTATTTAGATGAAAAAACCAATTTAGAATCATTTAATTACATAAAAAATAATTTTCTAAAAATAGGACAATATAATGCTTGGGAGAACAACGGAACAATTATCTGCGATGAAATTGGTAGGCAATCTGAAGCACAAATCTGTTCTGATGGAGAAGGAGGGACAATTATAACTTGGACAGACTCGAGAGAATTAGGAGAAGATGATATCTACGCGCAAAGAATCAATTCCAATGGAGAAACAATGTGGAATTCAAATGGCATAGTGATATGTAATAAAATGTATGACCAATTTAAGCCTAAAATATGTTCTGATGGCGAGGGAGGAGCTATTATTGCTTGGTTGAATTTCAGTAATGGTGAGTTTGATATTTATGCTCAAAAAATCAATTCCAATGGAGAAATATTATGGAAACCAAATGGTACACTTATCTGCAATGCATTTGAGAGACAAGAGAAGGTTCAAATCTGTTTTGATGGCGAGGGAGGTGCCCTTATTACATGGGAGGATAATAGAAATGTCCTTAGTTTAATGACAAGTCTGGATATTTATGCTCAAAGGATCAATTCAAATGGAGAAGTATTATGGGAACCAAATGGTACTCCTATATGTACTGAATATGATGGGCAAATACACCCTCAGATCTGTTCTGATGGTGAAGGTGGTGCAATAATTATATGGGAAGATGATAGATGGCTGGATTTTCCAACTCTATCTGGTCAAGGTATATATGGTCAAAGAATAAGTTCAGAGGGAACCCCATTATGGGAGGCAAATGGTACAGCCATATGTATCATAGAAAAAGACCAAATTAATCCTCGAATCTGTTCAGATGGAGAAGGTGGTGTTATAGTTACGTGGTCTGATAGTAGAATTTCATATGAATATTACAATATCTATGCTCAGAGAATTGATCCCTTAGGAAATGGATTATGGGAGGCAAATGGCATTGCGATATGTAAACAAGGAAAGTCGCAAAGAGAACCTGAAATCATTTTCGACGGAGCAGCTGGGGCTATTATCGCGTGGACGGATTACAGATTTTATTCTGAAACATATGATTATGCCATAAGTATATATGCTCAAAAGGTTAATTCAGATGGAGACATAATTTGGAAGGAGAATGGGGAGATGATGTATAATCAAAGCGAAATTTTTCCACTTTTTAAGCGAATTTCTTGTGATGGAGAAGGTGGTGCTATTTTATCTTGGTATGATGAGAGAGTTTCATTTGAAGATTACAATATCTATGCTCAGTGGATTAATGCTACTGGAGACATATTGTGGAATGAAAATGGGATAATCATTTGCAATGAAATTAACAATCAACTAAATCAAGATATGTGTTCCGACGGAAATGGCGGAGTTATCATTAGCTGGGCAGATTATCGAGATTCATTATATGAAGATGATATTTATGCTCAAAAAATAGTAACAGAATATGAAATTAACAATCCACCAGAACTAATACAAGCTTCGGTTAATCCTAAAATCGGAGATAAGGACACCTTGTTTACTTTCGAGATCACTTATTTCGATTCAAACAACAACGAGCCACAACATGTGAATGTAATTATAAATGACTCCTCTCGAATAATGCAAAAAGTGGATTCCACAGATACAAATTATATAGATGGGTGTCTTTATCAATATCAAACATTCTTATACATGTCTCCTTACAATTATACTTACCAATTTGAATGTAGCGATGGATATAGCATTATATCTACAGAGCGATTTACGGATTTACAGGTTGATCACATCCCAGGAATAAATAATGGTGACTTTAATGTTCCAGTTATTGTTCTCCTTATCGTTGGTGCTATAGCAGTTTCATTCTTAATTCTTGGTATTATTAAGGGAAAAAATCGAAAATAAGAAAAACATCAAGGCTTCCATGATCTTTCAGAAATAAACCAAAAACCTTTATAAATGAATCAAGAATATTATAAAGAGTTTTTCAAAATAAACCAAAATCATTCATAAATGTTTTATATTGATTGGATGGACACTAGAGTATCTCAAGAAGCTCTTGAATATCAAATGGAATCCTTTGATCAATATATAGAACGGATAAAGCGAAATAATAGATTCAAGAGAGGATTTATGAAATTAATAGCACCTTTAGCAAGTCGTGCTTTAATCAAGAGATCTCCATATCTAATCAAATAATATCTAATTTCAATACCTTTTTTTATTATAAAGAATATTATTTTCCATTTTATATGTAAGATAAAGAATAATAGCTGATTTTTAGGCAATATCTGTTTGCATTACATGATTTCCAGACAATTTGTATGACTTTACAAAAGAATTTCAGGCCAATAAACTTTAATTAACAGAATTCTATAATATATAAATATAAAGAGGATATACAATGAAAAAGAAAGTACTTTTAACTGGTGCCTTTGGTAATGTGGGTCAAAATACATTAAAGCAACTACTAATGCGTGAACATGAAGTTAGTTGTTTTGATCTACCAAATCCCTCAAATAAAAAGATCTTTAAAAAATTATCAAAAAAATTACAATTTACAATGCATTGGGGGAACATACTCAATAAAGATGACTTAAAGAAAGCTGTAGAAGGAGTAGAATGTATAATTCATCTTGCAGCTATTATTCCCCCCTTAAGTGAATTAAATCCAGAACTAGCGCGTAAAGTAAATGTTGAAGGTACTCAAAATTTAATAGAAGCCGCAAAAACCCTACCAGATACGCCAAGATTCATCATGGCAAGTTCTGCAAGTGTACATGGGGTAACAATGCATTTAGAACCACCCGTAACAGCAGACTCTCCATTGAACCCTTCTGATCATTATTCCACTACAAAAGTTGAATGTGAAAAAATGGTTAAAGCGAGTGGCCTTCCTTGGTTAGTATTACGATTAGGGGCGGTCTCTGTAGATAAGATGCCTTTCAAATTGGAGGGATTCGCAGATCTTTTATTCAGCGTACCACTTGAGCAACGTGCTGAGTTTGTAGCTTCAAATGATTGTGCTATAGCGTTTGCAAATGCAGTTATGATTGATAAAATTGATAAAGTGTTTCTTATCGGTGGAGGCGTAGAATCTCAACTTTATCAAGGAGATTTCTTAGCGGGATTCTTCGATGCATTCGGTTTAAAAATGCTTCCAGAGAAGGCATTCAAACCAGTAAAAACTAAGGATGATTGGTTATATGTTGATTGGATGGACACGAAAGAATCCCAAGAAAATCTTAAATACCTGACAGAACCATTTCCGTTATATGTTGATAGAATGAAAAAGAATCACAAATTGAGACGGATTGGAATTAAAATTATATCTCCTCTTGCAAAAAGATTTTTACTCAGAATGTCTCCCTATTTACATCCTAAAACTAAAAAAGAAGAATAGAACCAATTAAATTCTTCTAATTTTATATGCAATCATTACTAAATATTTTGCTTTTTCTTCCTTTTTTTGAGTATTTTTTAAACAATCTAAATACTCACCTACATATCTATTTCGATTTTTAATAATTGAAAGCAAAGCTTGCTCAAATTCCTTAGAATAAATTTTATTAGCGAGATTCACTCACAAAATCTAATGAAACGGAATTGATACAATAACGACATTTCGTAGGTTTAGGACCATCCATGAATAGATGCCCTAAATGTCCTCCACAGTTCTTACATGACACTTCAGTTCGAACCATTCCATAGCTTCGATCCTCTTTTAACTCGATGTTTTCGTTATCCATCACATCTGAAAAGCTCGGCCAGCCCGTTCCTGACTCAAATTTCGTGTCAGAAGAAAACAATAGGGATCCACAAGCAGCACACTTGTAGACACCATCGTCGTGGTTGTTCCAATATTTTCCCGTGAAAGGTCTTTCAGTTCCTTTTTTTCTCAATACATTGTATTGTTCTTTTGTTAGTTTATCTTTCCAGTCTTTTTCTTTTGTTTCAGAAGTCATTTTTATTCTCCCACTTTGATTCTTAGAGATATAGTAACATTTTGCAATAAAATAAATAATGGTTATAATTCATTAAAGAAAATAAGGTTCTAACTGTTACAGCAAGAAGAAATAAGATTTTTTTTTTTAAAAAATAATACATTTGTTTTAGATTTATATAAGGAGTTATTTTGAAAAAAAAAATGAAAATATACTTTTTTATCACCTTAAAATTGAGCACCACAGTGCTCACAAAACTTGGATGTTCTTTTTATTTTTTTCCCGCATTCACTGCAAAATTTCATATCCTCTGAATTTTCTTCTTTTTTTATAGATGAAGCATGTGAAGGAAGTTGTGATCCTTGAACTGGAATGACATAGGTTGAGTTAAATTTATTGTCTCCTTGTGAAGATATAATTCCTGATTTATACTTAAAAATTAATGCCAAATGCCAATTTTTAAATTTTCCTCCACTCATTACCTTCCATTTTTTCGGCATGTTTACCTTGAATTGATATTGTTTTGTTTCTCCAGATCTGATGAGATCTCCTTTAGCAAGTTGTAATTTTTCTTTTGTTTTTTGAAATGTTTTCCATTCAGAGGTTTCATTCCCTGTTACATGATCTATGGTTGTAACATATTTATCTACACTATCAATAAGTTGAACTCCTACACTTTTCAATTTTTTATCCTTTTCTTCTTGGTTCTCTATATAGAAAATACCTTCGATTTCATCATTTGGATAAAAATTTTCTTTATGATTCAAGATTTCATATTTACATATCATTTTCCCCATTAAAATTTCACCTTTTTGTTATTATAATATATTTTTAAATCTATGTTAAACAAGCAAATTGCTACTTATTTAAAAGAATATGGGTACTTTGTGCAATATCAGATCTCTTGTTAATAATAATAATTTAGAATAATAATCAAATTTTCGAAATCTAATAGTACCTGCTATATTTCAACATTCTATCAAAAGTTTCTTCTTTTTAGATAATTCTAAGATTTTTTTAAGATTAACTCATATAATTCCAAAATACTTTTTCTAAAATTATCATAATCAAATTTAATACCTAATCTCGATCTTAATAAGGGAGGAATGTGGTCTACATTCGTGAATATAGGTATGATTGGTTTTCCTATCGCATCAGCAGCAGTCCATTCCTTTTCAACTGGAATTGAATCTAAGGAGTTAGGAGAGCAGAACAAAAGCATTAAATTGCTTTTGTCAAGATTGTCGTTCATATACTTGATAATGTTATCATGCATATCCTCTTGCCAATATAGGACATCATCAATTTCTTCAAAAGCAGTCAATTCTTCTGCAATTCTTGAGATCTGGTATGATTTTGCGTCTATTGTAGCATAGCTTATGAATATTAATAGGTTTTCTCTTTGATATTTTTCTTTTCTTTCAAAAAGTTTTCTTTCTCTTTCAATTCTCTCATCTTCTTTTTTCTGAGCTTTGATTAAATTTGACTGATTTTTAAATTCCTTGAAATCCCATAATTTTATGGTTTTATCACTAGAACAACTTAGAAGAAAATTACCATCACTAGAGAATATGACTTTCCATACATCACCTTGATGATTATTGATGTTTCCAACTATTTCTCCAGTAGAAAAATCCCATATTTTTATTGTTTTATCTGCTGAACCGCTAGCAATGTATTTACCATCAGGAGATATTGCTACTGACCAGACTTCACTATTATGACCCTCAAAAGACTTAATCAGTTTTCCTGTAGGTAGATCCCAAATTTTTATCGTTTTATCAATAGAACCACTTATTATATTTTTTCCATCTGGAGTGATTATTATTGACCACACAGGATTTTTATGTCCTTCAAGAGTTCTAATCAAATTTCCTGAGGTCAAATCCCATATTTTTATTGTTCTGTCGCTAGAACCGCTGATAATATATTTATTATCCGGAGAAAATGATACAGATTGAATTCTAAGGTCATGACCCTCAAACGAACGGATTGGTTTTTTAGCATTAATATCCCATAAAGTTATTTTTTTGTTAAATGAACCACTTATAATAGAGTCCCCGATATGAGAAACATCAATAGAATAAACAGGACCAGTCTTACCTTTAAAATTATTAGATGTTCCTGTAGAAGCGTCCCAAATTTTTATCGTTTTATCAATGGATCCGCTTATAATATTTTTCCTGTCGGGTGTAAATTTAACAGAATGAATTTCATCTTTATGTCCTGTAAATGTTTGAATTAGGTTTCCAGTGAATAGATTCCATAATTTTATCGTAGAATCTTTTGAACCGCTAACTAGTAAACTATTATCATCAGAAATATCTAATGTTAATATTTCATCTTCATGACCCATAAAGGTCCGAATTAATAAATTATCTTGCATTTCTAAGCGTAAATAAATACTATTAATTAAAAAGTTTTATTAAATCAATATGATCTTTTTATGAATTAAAATATTTCTAAACAACAATAATTAATTAAAAAATATTATTTTTAGCGTAAAGCATCAGTCAATTAACCTTAATATATATTAAGCTTAATCTTCTTTAAATGGATTTTATAGTTAATTCAACCAATAGGTGTTCACTTGATAAGGACATTTTACTTTAAAAGCATTAAAATAAAAAGATAATTTCAATTCTAAAGAAAATCTAAAACTAACTTGTTGATTTCGGGCGCTCTGGACAAGTAAGTCATGTCTCCTGCGTTTTGCAATATTTCTAATCGACAATTGGATATCTTTTCTTGCATTGCAATCATCCATTCTTTTGGATGGAGCTTATTGTGAGAACCTGCGATAATCAATGTCTCGGTGTCAATTTGGTCGATTTCGTTGATGAGTCTCATCCCGAAAATGGCAGAACCTTGATTCTCGACATCTTTGGGCGTCATGGGATCGATGGAATACTCTTTAATCCAGTCGGCCACGGTCAATGAGTCGTGAAACATTTTATGCGGATTTGCTTTAAATCCCTTGATAAATTCCTCGTGAAACGACAATGCCGAGTTCCTCGTAAAATATTTCTAGGGGGCATTTTGTTGGAAGACCAACGCCTTGCTATTGATCGTCGTGATCTCCCGAATCATGTCATCCGATGGAAAACTCGCTGCCGTGTTTAATAAGAGCATTTTTTTCACCCTATTTGCGTATTTTAATGCAAAGCGCGTCAGAATCATCGCACCCATTGCATAGCCCATCAAGTAGGACTTTTCTAATTTCAAGTGTTCCATTAATCCTGCTATATCGTCGGCGAATATGTCTAGAGTATAATGATAATCGGGACGATCAGACTTTCCAGAGCCTCGATTATCAAAAACGACTAGTTAAAAACGCTCGCTTAATTGTTTGATTTGAGCCATCCACATTTCTTTTTTAAGGCAAAACCCACTTACTAAAATGAGGGTTCTGCATTCTCATTTCCGTGAATTTCGTAGGAAATATTAACACCATTAACTTGAGCAATTTTAGAAAAGTTGTTAATAATAATTGTTCATTAAAAAGAGTTTTTTCAAAGATAAAGAAAAATATTTAAAGAAATTCCCTTTTTGACATAAGAGTCAAGCTTAGTGTTTATTTATGAGTCCTAATTTTTTGATATTAAAAATTTAGTCAATAAAATTCAAAATAAAGAAGATATTAATAACGCCTTCAATATTAAAAAAAAGGAAAAAAATTGGAGTTATTATTGTAAGAAATCCAATACGAGCTTGTTGACTTCGGGTGCTCGGGATAGGTAAGTCATGTCACCTGCGTTTTGCAGTATTTCCAATCGATTATTGGGCATCTTTGCGTCCATTTCTATCATCCATTCTTTTGGATGGATCTTATTGTGAGAACCAGCGATGATTAGCGTCTCCGTGTTGATTTTATCTATCTCGTTATAAAGTGTCATCTCCAACATGGCAGAGCCTTGGTTTTCAACGTCCTTCGGCGTCATGGGATCGATGGAATATTCTTTAACCCATTCGGCCACGGTCCAGAGATCGTGAAATTTCTTACCAGGATTGGCTTCCAGTTCCTTGACGAAATCCTCGTGAAATGCCATGATAGCGCTTTTCATGAAGTATTTCTCGGGAGCGCTTAGTTGGAAATCAACTGCCTTGCTGTTAACAACCATTATGTTCTTGATGATATCGTCAGAGGGAAATCGCGAAGTCGTGTTTAATAGAACGAGTTTCTTGACTCGATCTGGATATTTTAAAACGAAGCGAGTCATTGCCATCGCACCTAAAGCGTATCCCATGATATTCGCTTTTTCTATCTTGAGGTGATCCATCAGACCTGCAACATCGTCAGCTATATTTTCCAATGTATAATGATAATCGGGTCGATCGGACTTACCACACCCTCGATTGTCAAAAGTGATCAATTTAAAGCGTTCTCCTAATTGCTTTATCTGCGCAATCCACATTTCTTTTTTAAGGCACCAACCACTTACCAAGATAAGCGGTTCCCCGTTTTCGCTTCCTTGGATTTCGTAACTAATGTTTATTCCATTAACATGAGCAATGTTAGCCATATGTTTTATAATTAATATTGATTAAAAAAAATTGTTTATACGAAAACAAGAAATTCTAAAATAGTTTTAATACAATATAGATGGGTAATTTATTCTAAAAAAAAAGAATGAATTTAATCCCATTCCTCATAGAAAGAAGATATAATATTCATAATTAATTGCTCTCAATATCCATGTTTTGCATATCAAGCAGGTGCTTATATACACCATTGGGAATGGCAAGGAGTTCATCGTGGGTTCCTTTTTCAATGAATCCCTTGGCCTCTTTATCCACGACAAGAATAAGATCTGCGTTTCTAATCGTGGAAAGCCTGTGAGCAATAATGATAGTCGTGCGACCTTTTCGAGCTTTATTTAAAGCATCTTGAATCAATGTCTCCGTGTAAGGATCGACGGAAGAGGTTGCCTCGTCCAGAATAAGGATTTTAGGATCGGTTATGAGTGCTCTAGCAAATGCGATGAGTTGCCTTTGGCCGATAGAAATATTAGATGCGTTTTCGTGAAGGATAGTTTCAAAACCTTCTGGTTGGGACATGATGAAATTATATAAACCAAGAAATTTCGAAATATCCAACATTTTACGTTCGATTTCATCATCAATAGCATCCAAACCATAAAGAAGGTTTTCCCTAATAGTGCCCTTGAATAAAAACGAATCTTGAGGTACTAATCCGATATTTTTTCGAAGGTCGTTTTTTGTAATATCTCGAATATCATTGCCATCAATAGCGATTTTTCCTTTATTCACATCGTAAAAACGAGCAATTAATTTTATCATTGTTGTTTTTCCCGCTCCAGTTTCTCCGACAATAGCAATTGTATTACCCCCTTCAATTGAAAGATCAAGATTTTTTAATATGAATCCTATCGAATTTTCGTGTTCAATCATAACTCTCTCTTCTTCAATACAATCTTGCACCATTTTTGGGAAAGAATTAAATTCTTCTTTTGGGATAGAAAGTTGGGCGATCATTCTGGCGAGCTGTCGCGATTTCATTTCATCGGGAGATCCCATTTGGCCCATACTCGCACCACCTTCACCAGAGGGTGCCCTATTGCTTGCAGGAGACTTTTGAAGTGATTCCCTACGAACTAGTGATTTTTCTAGTTTATTAATAATGCTCTCAACCAATTGTGGGTTATAATCAATTTTTGATTGAAAACCATTCTTTAAACTACCATTCATTGCGGAAACAGTTTGGAATTTCGACCATCTTGCTTTATTGGTTGATTTGTTCAAATGGATTTTCTTTTTTGCGTTATTTTTTTCGTCATATATGAAATTCTTCAATTCAGTATTCAAATTATCGAGTCTATATCCGAAACTTACATCCTGGAACCTTATGTTTCCCTTAATGTCTTTAAGTAAAATAAGATTAGCAGGATCGGGCAAATCGGTTGTTTCTTCTAGTATTCCATAGATCCTATCAGAAGCCGCCATTGCAGATTCTATAATATTTTGAATTTGCATTAATGTCATAAACGGTTGAAAAAATTGAGAAAGATATGTTATAAAAGCCGAAAGAATTCCAATCGAAACGATCGTTCCAAAAAAATTGATCCCATTAATGTAAGCAAAACCCCCTAAAGTTAAGATTGAAGCCGTAAGAATTTGAGTGGTGAGCTGCATGAGAGGAAAGAAAGTTGAGAAGGTTTTTCTAACCTTAAAGTTTGCTTGATAATTTTCTTCGTTTGCCTTAGTGAATTCTTGGCTCGCTTTATCCGCTTGGTTGTAGGCTTGTATGACTTTCGCTCCAGCTACATTTTCTTGAATTGAAGTAGTAACTTTACTGATTGTCTTACGAGTCTCTTTAAAATCGCCACTTACCTTTTTTTTGAAAAGCTTGAAGAAACCAAGAAAAAGTGGGAAGGCTATCATGCTAAATGCGGCTAAAAGCACATTAGCTATAAACATGAATGATATACTAAGCCCAAGAGCGATCACGCTCGTTATTATTTGGGTTATTTGCCCCGAGACTAATAAATTCACTTGATCGACATCATTCGTTAAAATTGAAATTATTTCTCCACTGCGCTTGCGATCAAAATACGCCATTGACATTGTTTGGAGTTTATCAAATAGATCATTTCGGATTCCATAGGTTATATCCTGTCCAAGCTTGTTTATACCAAAAGTGCCGAAATAATTAGCAAATATGACGCATATCATCAAGGAGGAATATAAAATACTCATGTATAATATGATAATGGGATCTCTACCGATAATTCCTTGATTTATTAAAAACGCAATTAACAAGGGATTAGCAGAAAACACGATCGTGCCAAATATGATGAAAAGAAAATAAAAAGCGAATTTTCGCTTTTGAGGGAGCAAGTAAGAAAAAATCCAACGCCAAAGAATTCCTCGCGAATGTTCTATCTTAGCCTTTTCTCCAAATAAATGTGGAGGGCCTCGTTGACCCGCATGATGCACTTTAATTACTGGTTCTTCTGGAATTTCTTTCTTTTTTTTAAGTTCGCTGATAATTATTTCACTTGTTTTTATAATTTAAAGCGATTTAATGTCCTTTTTTTGTTTTAATTGAAGAGTTTCAAAAATTTGGCGATATAAGGGATTTGCGTTTCCATTTTTACCATTATATAACTCATCGTGAGTTCCAAGACCAACAATGCGACCTTTATCTAATACCATAATTACATCAGCATTTCTAATTGTTGATATGCGCTGGGTAATGATAAAAGTTGTTGTATTTTTCATTACTCTCTCGAGTGCTTGTTGTATTTGATATTCCGTTTCTACATCGACGCTACTTGTAGAATCGTCTAATATCAAGATTTTAGGTTCAATAAGAAGTGCTCGTGCGATGGATAACCTTTGTTTTTGACCACCAGAAAGGTTCATTCCCCTCTCTCCGACCATTGTTTCGTACTTTTCAGGGAGGTTTTCAATAAAATCTCTAATGCCCGCAATTTCTGCAACATTTTCGATGTTCTCCATATTCGCGGAGTCTTTCCCAAAAGCTATATTTTGCTTGATTGATTTATCGAATAAATATGTGTCTTGAGACACAATTCCGATGTGTCTCCTAAGATTGTTAATTTTATATTTACGAACATCGATTTTGTCGATTAGTATCCTTCCCTTCTTTACATCGTAAAATCTTGGTAATAAATTGATGATAGTAGATTTTCCCGAGCCAGTAGTACCAAGAATGGCAACTTTCTGACCAGGAGAGATATGAAAATTCATATCATTTAAGATAAGATTCGTTTGAGTATATCCAAACGAGACGTGGTCAAAAACAATGTCTCCGTTTATTGATTCTTTTGTAATGGGATTTGGATCCTCAAGAATATCTGGAGTAGATTCAAGAACTTCGCGTATGCGATTAAGCGCGGCATCAGCTTGAACATACATTATAAAAATGTTGCCCAACATTACTAAGGGAAAGATCGCCATGGCAATATAACTTTGAAATGTAATAAGAAGCGCCAAAGACATTTCGCTATTGAGAATAAGAGCCCCACCAAAATATAGTGTTAAAATAATCATCAATCCCAAGAGCAGGATATTTAAAGGCATAAAAAAACTGTTATATTTCGCAGAGAGTATAGATATATCGCGAAACCTCATATTATTCTCTGAAAATTTCTTAAATTCCTTTTTTTGGGTGCCAAACATTCGCACTACTTGCGCACCTACGATATTTTCTCGTATCGTATTAGTCAAATCCCCAAATGCTTCCCGGCTTTCTTTATAAATTGGCTTGAGTTTTTTCGTAATAAAAAGGGACCCAATCACGGAAAGTGGAATGCAAATTGTCAAGATCCAAGCGAGATTGGGTTGAACAGACCATGTAGCAATATTGACACCTATCAGTTGTAAAACACCCATAATGCCCAATACCAGCCCCATACCGAATATTCCTTCTGTTTGTTCGACATCCGAAGTAGCTCGTGCAATTAATTGACCCGTTTCGTATTTATCAAAATAACTGTAAGATTGTCTATAAATAGCGCCGTGAATATCCTGTCGAATATAGAATATGGCTCTAGCTGCGATTTTTGCGCCTGAAATACGGGCACCACGACTAATAAAATAAGCAACAACACCAAGAATGGTGATAATGATTAAATTAATAATCAAGTTAAATTGAGTGGCTTGTTGTTCCTTTGGAAGATTTGGATCTAGTTGCCCTACTAAATTTCCAATAAATATTGGAATGAATAGTCCAAATATGGTGGCAATCATTTGAAATAAAACATATTTCACAAAACGCTTTCGAGAGTAAAGCCAGTATTTAAAAATCATGTGCAATGAATTCATTAAATTACTTCCAATTAATCTTATAACTATGTATTCAAAATTATGATTCACAGATAAAATTAATTGCTATCATTCATAAGAATCGTTTTTAGCATTTCTGAAAAATAAATCTGGCGTCAATTCTGCCTCTGGAACAAATGAATATTTCTGGAATTCTGTTATTCCCCCCTCTTTAAGAACATCCTCGTCTATGAAGAAATTCCCCGTAAATTCACGACTTGATTTGGTTATAATCATATACGCCGCATCAGCAACGATTTCTGGTTTTCTCGAGTGTTTCATTGCTGTTTCCCCACCTAATAAGTTTTTTACAGCAGAAGTAGCAATAGTTGTCTTAGGCCATAGAGCGTTTACACCAATACCAAACCTTTTAAATTCCTCTGCTAATCCCAAAACGCACATGGACATTCCAAATTTTGACATTGTGTAAGCCAACGAACTTGCAAACCAAGTAGGTTCCATCACGAGTGGTGGCGATAGAACCAAAATATGTGGATTATCAGATCTTTTCAAATGGGGAATGCATAATTTAGAACAGAGAAAAGTACCCCTAACATTTATATCAAACATTAAATCAAAACGCTTCATAGATGTTCCTAAGGTAGGGGTTAGGCTAATGGCACTTGCGTTGTTTACGAGAACATCTATTTTTCCAAATTTCTTAATTGTTGCATCAATGGCTTGTTGTAATTGGTCTTCAAAACGAATGTCAACTATACATGGAATAGCATCACCACCCACACTCTTAATATCCTCTACGGCAGTAAATACAGTACCTGGAAGTTTTGGATGTGGTTCGCTCGTTTTTCCAATAACCGCAATCTTGGCCCCATCTCTTGCACATCTCATGGCAATCGCTTTTCCTATTCCCCTACTAGCCCCTGTTATAAATATAACCTTGTTTTTTAAGCTGATGATTATCTCACCTCGCATTCGCGAACGAGTTTCCCTTTTTCTGATAAGTTCATAACAACGACTTTCGGCCTGCTCATGGCCTCGATTGCATATTTAACGCCTTGGGTCCCCAAACCCGAGGATTTCGTACCCAAAAAAGGAAAGTGATCGGGCCCTCTCGAGCTCTGTCCGTTTATTTGAACGGTTCCAACTTGTAATTCTTGAGCAATATTAAAGGCGAGATCGATATTTTCGGTAAAAATCATTCCTTGAAGCCCGTATTCAGACTTGTTTGAAATATCTATTGCTTCCTGAACACTTTTCACGCGTATGAACGGTAATACGGGACCAAAAGGTTCTTCCCAAGCAACTCTCATTTCAAGCGACACATTGTCTAAGATTGTAGGCCACATCAGATTTCCTTTTCTTTTATTTCCGCAAATTATTTTTGCTCCTTTTTCCAAGGCATCGTCTATAAGCTCTTGTACATAATCACATTGTTTCGAACTAATTAGAGGGCCAATCGATTTATTTTTTGCGGGATCACCAACACTAAGTTGTAGAACTTGTTCGGTCACCCGTTCAATGAGGTGATTGGCGATTTGTGGCATTGGTAAAACTCGCTTTACTGCCGTGCACCTCTGTCCGCTATAGGAAAAAGCACCCTTCACAATCGCATTTACCGTCAATTCCAAGGAGGCGTCGTCGAGAACGATGGCCGCATCCTTGCCTCCAAGCTCTAAAAGCAAGGGTTTCATACCTGCTGATTTTGCAATGTGTTTTCCGGTTTCTGAAGACCCCGTAAAACTAATCATATCAATCAAAGGATGAGATGAGAGGTGGTCTCCAATTTCAGAACCATACCCCGTAATTGCGTTAAACACGCCATTGGGAACACCTGCTTTTTCCAAAATAACTCCAAAATGGAGCGCAGTGATGCTTCCTTGAGTGGACGGTTTCATAACTACGGAGTTTCCTGCCAATAAAGCCGGCGCTATCTTCGATCCCGTGAGGTTAAACGGATAGTTAAAGGGACCTATGCATAAAACGACGCCTAAAGGAACTCTATATGTCATTGATATTTTATCCCGGGCGGATTCGTCAAGAATGTCGCCCCTCATCGTTTCTCCGATCATTTGCGAAGCAGAATCTGCAGTGGCATTAAATATTTCGGCAGTTCGTTTTATCTCTGATATCGCACTATTCAGTGGTTTTCCAATTTCCCTCATTAATAAATAACCTAAAGTATCTGCCCATTCAAGCATTATATTAGCGGTTTTCCGAAGAACATTGGCTCTTTCTTTAATTGAAATTTGTTCCCAACATTCGTAATTATCGTTCGCAACATGGATCATTTGGTCTACTTCTTGAATAGTACAAGCTTGAACAGATCCCACTACCTCGTTGTTGTAGGGATTTTTTATTTCTATTACATTTCCAGATGATGATTTCTTCCATTCTCCATTGATATAATACTTGTATTCGCTTCCTTCTTTTATTTTAAGAGCATCGTTTATTTCTGTCATGATCACTCACAATAAACTTTTGAGATTTATTCTAAATGATTCGAACTTGGTTTTTAACTCTATGCGTAATAAGTTATAAACCGATTTTAATACAAAAATGAAAAGAAAATAATTTAGAAAAAACCAAGAATCAAAATAAATTCAGCCCACCTCATTCGATTAGATTTTTTAGCTTGTTTTTCTAGTTTTATCAGAAATAACTAAATTTAGATTTTCGAAAAATCCAAGAACAAATATAACAATTAAATAGTACAATTAAGTAGATACTTTTCTATTTGTTTTTCTCCATAATATTCCTTGATAGGCATAGAATTGTCAGTTTTTATTGATAAATAATTTAATTTTGTTATGATTTTCTATTTATTTCAGAAATATGAATTATTGTTGCGACTTCCTATAAGTCCCGTGAAAAAAGGGAAAGACTTAAATATTGAAATTGTTATTAGAATAATGACAAGCTGAATGCAGGGGATGCATATCAGATACAAGCAGTATTACCCTAAAATCATTCAGATAATTTATTTTTATAAGGATGTGACTTAAAAATTACTCAAAATGTTTTCTTACTTGATGAACTTAAATACGACGCTCAAAGCGTGAATGTTACTTGTCCTATTTGTCAAAAGAAAAAAAAATTTTATTTACCTCGAAACATTCTGAAAAAAAACGGTTTGACAACAATATCCATTCCTAAGGATACGGTCTGCACTCATCATTTTCAAGCTTTCATTGATAAAGATCTGCAAGTACGTGGATATCAAAAAGTTGATTTTGAATTGCTTGGAGATTTTGATTCTACTTCTTTTCAATGCCAACTATGTAACGCAGATATTAATTTCAAATTAAGCGATGAGAGTACCTATCTTAGCAAGGAGATCTTCCAACATTTCTTGGGTACTGAACTGTACTCAATCAAAGTTGCCCATTATAGCAATAACGAGTTACATGTTAATACTGTATTGGTAGAAGAAGATGGCACTATAAATAACATTTTAAATTCACATTCCGTTAAACTAGAGAATTACGAAAACAAGGAACTTATAGATCTGAAATTTTTCAAATTCAGCGAAGATAATCACAACATACTTGAAAAACACCCATTATTTGATTTATTTGTATTGTTTAATGTTTTCGATAATTGGATTTACGAACTTGTTTGCTTACCGGTCTTTAACTCCCTAGAACTCATCAACATTGTTCATAAAAAAATCCAAGAAGCAATAAGCATATATTCAAAAATTCCTTCTTACTTGAGTGTTTCGATCGCTGACAAGATTTTTCACTTATGGATAGATCAATCTAATGTTATTTGCGTGAATCTAAGAAACGAGCTTAACTTTCAATGGTTTAATCCTCTTGTCTCCGAATTTATTGATAGGGCTACTATGGAAGGAACATTGATTTCGAATTGTCCAAGATTTCTTTTAATTAGTGATTTTTTTCAAGGAAATCTGATTCCAGAAAATAAAATAACCATGATTAAAAGATTAATTAACGACGATCTTCTCTATTCAAGCGTGAGAGTTAAATATCCAGATCGAATTGAACGCATTTCAAATAAATTAATTGCGGAGTTTGGCATTTCAAAATCTTTTATTCTTGGATTTTTTTATCAAGACAAGAATATCATAGATTTCATTAAACTATCTGAAAAAAAGGATAAATTTGAAGATTTCATTGAAATGATCGATTACATAAATAGAAGAAAATTATTAGAATAAAAATTTAAAATAGAGGTGAGAAGAACACGAAAGGAAGAATAAAAGCGTGGTCAGAATTGTTGAAGCTTGGATTTGCAAGTAAGCTTAGCAAGGAAACCAACTTGTTTTATAAGAATATCGTTGTCGAAGTATTGCAAAGGGAAGGGTGGTTTTCTTTTCTTGAAGAACCAAGAAGCCTCGAAGATATTGCTAACAAATTTGATTATACCGACAAGGATTACTTAAAAGAAATTCTTGATGCTTTATTATCGGATGATACGATTACTTTTAAGGAAGATAGGTATAAAACAAATGGAGCTATCGATATAGTGGATGTAAAACCACAAATATTTAACGAGTCTATAATGGATTACTCGAGAGGGTATGCGAAATCTATTCCCGAAAGACTCCGGGGTAAATATCATTTGGTCACCACGGGCTATAACCTATTTAACATGGATGATGCATTATCCCTTCAAATGTATAAAACAATGA
Source organism: Promethearchaeota archaeon (assembly GCA_016930515.1). GTDB lineage: Archaea > Asgardarchaeota > Lokiarchaeia > Sigyniarchaeales > SOKP01 > FT1-020. The sequence continues at coordinate 18,281 of JAFGGO010000045.1, forward strand.
GGAGAAGTGCCTTCGCTTTTGGGAATGTCGTTAACTTAAAAGGTAAATTCCTCGATATTGGCTGTGGGAACGGTATTGGGACGGCAGACATCTGGACCTTGTACTTCGAAAACAACTATTTCAATCACCATAAACAAATAGAAATTTATGGTATTGATGTTAACAGCGACATGTTAAAAATTGCAGAAGAAGAGTTTCCATTAAAGATTAAAAACATTCTATCGCTTTCCAACGAGGCGATTAAGCAATACGAAGGAAAATTTCCAAAACTTAAGGAAGGAACGGCAATTGAAATCCCTTTCGAAGACAATTATTTTGACATCGTCTACATCTCTCAAGTATTACATTGGACGGATCCAAGAAAAGCCATAAAAGAGATGTATCGCGTTGTAAAACCTGGAGGAATAGTCTTTGGAACATCGATTCTAAGACCAATGGCAAACGAATATCTCCACGTGAATATGAAAACAGTGCAAGGCGCTCACGGATTTTTCACCAAAAAAGAAATGAAGACATGGATAAAGGAAGCGGGCTTTAAAGAAATGTCGTTTTCGACACCCTTAACGATTTTCAAATTAGTGAAATAACTAAATTTTTTTATCATTTTTTAATTAAATAACGAGGAAATTTACTGCATCAGTTATTTGATCAAGGTTTATCTTATGTATTTTATTTTTGCTGGCTTTTTAATAATATCGTAATTTTTAAAAACCTTCATTTTATCTTCAACCTAATATAAATTTTTATAAGTCTTAGGATCTAAAATAAAAAAGAAGGACTATTATGCATTATTTGAATTATAAATAATTATTCAAAAAAAGTGAAGATAAAAATGTTTGATAAATCGTTTTGTGCGTCTTGTGAAGGGATTGACTGCTTGATGAATTGTCAATGGATAGATTTTAACGGCATTGACGATGCTCGTTTGGAAATGCAAAAACTAATCAACGAAGATGCAAATGGAAGAGTTCTACAAGAATGTATCGCTTGCTTTGGTTGCGATGAATATTGTCCTAATAATTCCCATCCATTTGATTTGATTAACGAGCTCCAGGAAAAGCACAATCCATGGAATATGAATCCTGCTATGGTAAGTAAAATGATAGACATGTACGAACCTAAAAGAACTCTTGAAATTCGGGAAATAGATCCGACTAAACCCGTATTAAACAAGTGTGCTTTTCCGAAGGTCAATGGAAAGCAAATGAAAGGAAAAATGTTCGACAACCTTCAATCAGTTGGTGGATTACATTATTTCTGTAATTTAGTTTATCAACACGTTGCTAAACCGTCAGTTATAAAGGAAAGAGTCCCCATCGTTCTGGATAATTTTAAAAAAATTGGAGTACAAAAAAATACTGAAGTGATCTGTTGGCACGATGAGTGTTATGGGCTATATACCTCCTACTGCGAAAGAAATGACTTGGAGGTCCCTTTTAAACCAGTTCATCTTTACGAGTATGTTTATAATTACTTAAAACAACACGAATCAGAGATTAAAAAGTTAAATCTTAAAATTGCGTATCAGCGAGGTTGTTCAAATAGATATATTCCTGAAACCGATAAGTGGTTGGATAAAGTATGCGAGCTAATCGGCGTTGAAAGAGTTGCGAGACAGTACGATAAAGAACAGGCTTTATGTTGCGGAGGCGCATTTCCGTGGAAGGGTAAAAAAGAACTCTTAATCCCTACCCAAACGAAGAATATCGAAGACATGATTCAATATAGTGCAGAAGCGTGCGTGTTTAACTGTCCAGCGTGCAAGGAAACTCTCGAAAAACAGTTAACAGAAAAAGGAATAAAATCATACTTTATAAGCGATTTAGCAAGGCTTGCCTTGGGAGAAAGTTTAGATTATTAATAATTAAATTCTTAAATTAGAAACACCATGACAGATAAGATACTTGAAGAATTGGAAAACATCGTAGGAAAAGAGTTTGTCTCGAATAATAAGGAAGAATTATATATATACTCCCAGGACCCAGGGGCCTCTATACCTCGTCCTGTTGATTATGTTGTAATGCCTAAAACCACTAAAGAAGTTCAAGACATCGTAAAACTTGCAAATAAAGATAGATTTCCGATAATTCCCATGGGTGGAGGTCTCACATTAAGTGGTTTGACGATTCCGGTTAATGGAGGGATAGTTTTAGACATGAAAAGGATGGACGAAATAATCGAAATAAGCGAGTCAAGTAGATACGCTCTTATCGAACCGGGAGTTACTTCTGGACGGCTTTCATCCTATCTCAAGAACCATCATCCAACTCTGCAACCACCACTTCCAGACGCCCCTCCTTCTGTAACTATAGCAGGCAACGCCTTAATTAACGGTTCTGGATATATTTCTCAAAGACACGGAGACCACGGTTCTTTAATTAACGGTTTAGAAGTCGTATTACCAACGGGAGAAATCGCGAAATTTGGATCAGCAGCCGTTTCGGATTATTGGTTTGCACGAGGACCAATACCCGATTTAGTTGGTTTATTTCTCAGTTCTTTTGGATCCTTGGGGGTTGTGACAAAACTCGCAATTCAATTGTTTCCTACACCGAAATTTAGGGATTTTGCTTTCGGATTGACGAAAGATCCGAAAAATCTATTAACATTGCTCCCTAAAATCACCGAAACTGGTCTTCCTGAGGACGTCCTTTTAGGAACTCAAGATAAACCCGATTGGATGAAAGGTTATTTTTTCATTAACACCTACATTACCGCAGATTCTGAAAAGGATATAGAAGAACAAAAAAGAAAGCTTAACAAAATATACGAAGAAAACGGCGCCCGAATGATGGAGGTTCCAGAAAATCTTCGCCAGTATTATCTCATCAAGCCATTATTTGCGTCGAGTGCTGCGGATTTTAGAAAAGGCGGAGGATTTGAGTATGTTGGAGCAATGATGCCCCTCGAAAATGTTCCAGAAGCTTATTTAAAGGGGATTGAAGTATCAAGAAAGCACGGCATATTCACCACGATAGGCTCAAGGTTAATCAGTCAGACACATAACATTCTCGTGTTTTTTACATATCCTTTCAATAGGGCGGATCCTAAAGACATCGAGAACGCTCGCAATGCACTTCACGATACCAATAAGTTCGTTTTGGAAATGGGGGGAATCCCTTGGAAAGCAGAATTAGGAGCTCAAAAAATGATTCTCGAGAAAATGAATCCCGGGTTTAAAAAAGTATTGAAATCAATTAAAAATTTATTAGATCCTAATAACATCATGAATCCTGGAAACTGGGAGGTCAAAAAAAATGACGCTTGAAGAATATAAAGATATAATCCACAGGTGTTTCAGGTGCGGTTATTGTAAATTTAGCTACGACTTTTCGGATTTTAATTGTCCCGCTTATAAAAAATATCGCTTTGAATCGTACAGTTCAGGTGGAAAGATGTGGCTTATTCACGGGATTCTCAACAACGAGCTCCAGTGGAGCGAGAACATAGCGAAGATCTTATTTTCTTGCTCAACGTGTGGAAATTGCGTTGAAAATTGTCGATTCGATAAGTTTAACGAGCATTGGGTTGATATCATTGAAGCGGCTCGCTCTGAAGCGGTTAAAAACGGTTTCTGTCTTGAAGCTCAAAAAAAACTGTCAGAAAGAACAAGCAATGAGGATTATTATAATCCATATGGTGAAAAACATTCAAACAATGAAAACCTGAAAAAACAATATAATTTACCAGATAAAGCAGAATGGGTTTATTTCATTGGGTGTACTTCAAATTATCGACAACAAACGCTTAGAGACGCAACAATTCGATTCTTGAAAAAAGCGAAAATTGATTTTACGATCATTAATGAGCGTTGCTGCACGAGCCCGTTAATCAGGACCGGACAAATTGACGAAGTTAGGGATTTTATGAATTATAACATCGAAGCAATTAAGAAAGCGGGAGCTTCGAAGGTCATTACTTCTTGCGCGGGATGCTATAAGACAATTAAAAACGACTTTAGAAAACAAGGAGTAGAGCACAATCTTGAGATATATCACACTTCAGAATTAATTAAAAAATTACTAGACGACGGGAAGATAGAAATTCAATCGGGTTTCGATAAGACCATCACATACCACGACCCTTGTCACGTCGGCAGGCACTCTGGGTTATACGATACACCAAGAGCCGTCTATCAATCAATACCAGGTGTTAAAATGGTCGAGATGAGAAGAAATAGGGAAAATTCTTGGTGTTGTGGTGCCGGAGGAGGAGTAAAAATAGGATTCCCCGATTGGGCCTTGGAAGTTTCAAAAGAGCGCGTGCTCGAGGCAAAAGATACGGGAGCAACTATATTAACATCAATATGTCCTTTCTGCAAAACGAATTTAAGCGACGCTAATAGGGAATATAACCTTGGTCTGGAAATATTAGATTTAGTGGAAATATTAGATCAATTGGAAATAAAAACCAAATGAAATTTTTTTTATTAATTTTAAATCTCAATTCTAATCTCAAATAGTTAGGAAAATAGATAAAATACTATAAGTATTCAATCCAAGTTGTCGTATCTATAGGTATCTGGAAAGGATAGCACAAAGTCTTCTCCAAATGCCATTGAAGGAGTTAAACTGCCTACTGGTTTGGATTTAAGGATTCTCTCCACGCACATAACTCCACTTATAAAAGTAAAACGATAGGGTTCTATGGTTTCTAACCAAGCTTCTGCTTTATCACCTTCCTTGTTCATTGCACACACCCAGATGTGTGATCTCCCTTCGTTCCTAACTTTTTCTCCTGGACCATATACATTTTTATCAATCCACTCAAAAATTTGATCTTTTGGAGATTTGCTCGTGTTTGTTACTGATGATTGACTGGTTTTTAAAACGGAGGAAAGATGTTTTGAAAAAGGCATATATGTCGTGATGTTGGGGATACCTGTGGTTTTATAAGCAGTAGATAAATCCCCCCATGATACTGGAAATACCACTCGTAGAAACGAATTTTTTTCAAGGGATCGTAATCTGATTTTTTGACAAGTAACCCATTTCTTCTGAAAAAAGTTCCGTTTGAAAGTGTCTCCACGGTAGTTTTAAGCGTACCCCTGCTAATTTCGTTCATGCCAGAAATTGCAATGTCCAAACGATCTGAATCCTGCACTTTTTTGCTAATATAACTTGCCATACAGTCGGTTGGCAGTACATCAAAACCAACCCCTGAAATGATCGCAATTGAAGCGTCCTTTGCATCTTGATGATATTGAAAATTTTGCTCAAAAACGGATATTTCTCCAGTTATATCTATATAATTCGTACCGACTTTGAGGTAAGCTTCAACTAAAGCATTGCTCGTCTGCTTAAATGGACCCGCAGCGTTTAAAACTATCTCAAATTCTTTTAATAAATCTTTTAGCTTTTGCTGGTCGTTTAGATCAAATACCAGATATTCTAATCCTAATGATTTTGATATTTCTGTAACCTTATCTTGAGATCGTCCAGCCAAGACAGGTTCATAACCCCTTTTATGAGCCTCTTGTGCTATTAACGAACCCGAATAACCATAAGCACCATAATTCATCCACATAATATCATAAAAATAAAATTTTTTACTAAAATAGAAAAAAAAACTGTAAAAAAAGTTAAGTGTTTTATTTTACAGCTTCAAAATAAATATACCATTGTTCGTCGTCCTCGAGATACTCCGTTCCCAAGTGCTTGTGTTTTGTTTTAGCCAAGTCTCTCGGGACAGAATCACTTGCAGGCTTGTAATCCGTTATTACCTTTAACACTTGTCCTGGCCTCATGGTTCTTAATTGCTTTTTAGTTTTCAAAGCAGGAACCGGACAAACCAAACCACATACATTTAATTCTTGGTCATATTTCATTTATTATATCATTCCTCCTTATTTTTTAATCGCATATAGCGCTAAAGACTGGTTCTTCCAAAGCTGGCGCGATTTTCATATTTAGCTTTTGTTGTTGTACTAGTCTTAGAGCCTCATATCTAACTTTTTTAGGTTCCATTGCAAGATTTTCCGATATTTTCGTTATTGTTAATGGTCCTTCAAGATTCACATAATCAAGTATCTTCTGTCGGGGTGTTGTTTCAAATCTTAATAATTCACGCTTTGATTTGATATTTATTGCACTTTGGATCTTTTCCTCGTTGATGCTTCCAATCTCAAATAAACCTTTCTTGATAGCTGTTTCAACAATTTCTTTCCCCTTTTCCGTCCAAGCTATAACCGTCGTATATCCTTTTTTAGAACCAATATCTCCTGCTGCAAGATCGGCATGAGAGGCAGGAAAATCCTGGCAATGAGAGCAGTAATTATTGCAATTTAAACATCGTTGTGCCTCCGAAATCGCTCTTTCTTCGTTGAACATTCCTTCTATTTGCTTAAAATTGTTAAGAAAATCCTCTGAGACGGGTTCTTGGTGTTCTGGTTTAGGTGCCCTAAATTTCGGGATCCTTTTAGGACCATACGAAAATAGTTTTGATTGCTTCACGCGCCCTTTCTCGAGATCTTTCCCTTTTAAATATCGATCAATAGAGAGAGCAGCTTCTTTTGCTTGAGCAACTGCCGAAATGACAACGCCTTTTGAATTCTGGATCATGTCTCCAGCAGCAAAAATTCCGGGCACATTCGATTCAAAGGTAATTTCGTTCACAACTAATCGCCCCCTGTCTTTTTGGAGCTTATTATCTGTTGCTGCATCCAATTCCGAGAAATCCACTGTTTGACCTATCGCTTGAATTAAAACATCAATGTTTAGCTTGAACTCTGAGTTTTCAATTACGATTGGTTGGGGTCTCCCAGACGAGTCCGGCTTCCCAAGGTCCATTTCTACACATTCTAACTCGCTGCAACACCCATTTTCATCCCCGATAATACAAACGGGGTTTGTAAGAAATTTGAATTCAATGTTTTCCCTTTTAACCATTTCTATCTCTTCGTCTGATGCGGGCATTTGATCCTCAGATCGGCGATATAAGATAATGACTTTTTTAGCTCCAAGCCTTACCGCCGTTCTTGCCGAATCCATCGCCACATCTCCTCCACCAACGACTCCAACGATTTTATCTTTGACTAGGTTGCTCATAATTTTCTTGCTTTCTTCTGATTTTTTTACCATTTTTAAGAAATCAACGCCCTCAAAGACGTTTTTCAGGTCATTTCCCTCAATGCTCATGCTAAAACCGTTTTGTAAACCAATTCCAACAAAAAAGGCTTTATAACCTTCCTTTTTCAGATCCGAAATGGTCAATTTAGAACCTATGGTTGTATTAGTGAGAATTTCCACACCTGCATTCTTTATAACCTGAATGTCATGCTCTAAAAATTCCTGCGTTAGTCGAAACTCAGGTACTCCATATCTCAACATTCCACCTATTCGTGATGACTTCTCAAATATTGTTGGTGAATATCCCATTTTAGCAAGAAAGTATGCTGCTGTTAATCCTGAAGCACCTGATCCAATGATCGCTATTTTCTCTCCTTTATTTTTTGAGGATTTATCATATTTGGTAGTATTATTAATTTCCCAGTTGGCAGCGTTTTTTTTTAATTCTCGAATAGCAATAGGGCTCTCAACACCCATGAGCGTGCAATTATGTTCGCATTCGTTAGTACATATTTGACCACAAACGGAAGGTAAGGGATTATTTTTACGGATTAGATCCATTGCATCTTTAAATTTTGATTGACGGATCAGGTCAATATAACCTCTTGCGTCAACATCAGCAGGACATCCACTACAACAAGGTGAACACATTATACCTTGATCTGTCTTAAAAGATCGCATTCCAGCGTTACAAAATAAGCCAATTTTGAGAATATCTTTATTCAATAGATTTTGAATATTAGAAACACCTCTCATTTCGCACGGCACTCCAACGATCCCGATTTTTTCAAGAGGATTTTCAAGAGTTTGAATCAATTTTGATAAGACATTCGGACGACCATAAATTGAACCTGCGGATTGAATTACATCTTCGACTTTAGAAGTAGAAATCGCTCTTGGGATTTCATTATCGTTTTGAACCAAGACCACATTGGTCAATTCATTTTTTTCTAATAATTTTTTAACTATTGTCGTCACGAAACCTCCGCTTGAGGCATTTTTTTGAATTTCAGGATCCTTCGTTCTTAAGGAGTATATTCCCTTTGGGATCCTTGGTTCAAATTTTTTTTGTATTACTTGTGGACAACTATTATAGCATTTTCCGCACTCCACCCCTTCTCTGTCTAAAACGCAGTAATCCTTCAACTCTGGCTTGAAACCCTCAAATTTGATGTGCTTGCACAAGCCTTCACATAAACCACACCCTTGACAGAGCCCTACATCAATGATCTTGCTTTTTAACATTTGAAAACTCATAAAATTATTCCTCCTTAATTTTTATTTTTGTGATTACGCCTTTTGAATCGATTCCAAATTCTATTCTTCCATTTTTATAATTTCCTTCGAAAATCTCAAATGATTGAGATTTATACTCTTCAAAATCATTCAATTCTCCAACAGGCGTTTTAAAACCACCAAAAAATACATTAGACAAGTTCATATTACCCGCAATCCTCCTTATTTCGCTTGTTATATTTTCGTATTTATTAGCGTCCTGATCTTTCATTGCGGTTTTAAGTTGATTTTCTAAGTTCTTAAGGTCTTTTCTATATTGAACAGTTTTTTCACTCACATCAATTCCAGTTCCTTTTTCATAAGCTTCAATTAAACTCAATGTCAGGGATATGGCGTTTTCTCCACCTAAAAGACCAGTTATTAATGGAGCTTCTTCGATTAACCTGTCAACGAAAATATCTTCTAAGACACTCCCCTTTGAAGGAATTTTTCCTTTTGGTAGTCCAGATGTTGGGAGCGTGAATCGGAAGAAATTTCCGACCACATCTGGGAGACTTTCAGTTACATCGTCATCTTCGTCGGATAATTTATCTGTTGCCCCGTATTTTGAAGCTTCGGTTGCAACTTCTACATTCCCCATAAGCGTTCCAAACATCCCAAGCATTCTAATGCCCGAGCGCGGAACCATCGGCTTGCACCCTCGACATTGTGTTCCATAATCTATACATCTTTCCTTGCATTCAGTCGAAACATATCCATTGCAGAGAAAACCTTGATCGTTAAAGCACATTTCTTCGTCTTCAAATGGATCGATTTGTCTCTTGACTTCGTCCAGAAATTCACAAGTGGATTTTCGCTTGCAAGATTGACACAATGCTTTCAATTTAGGCTTCTCTTCTCCCTTAATTTCTGATTTTAATTCCTCGACTTCGGCAAGACATCCATTTATCTTTGTAGTACCTTCAAAATATTTATCTATTGGTGTTATGCTCCATCCTTTTTGATTTGCAAGTCCAAAAACGCCTCCTGTTGTGGTACAATCTCCATATGCAATAATTTGCTTAGCGCTCGAACCAATCTTCGATATTTTTTCTTTATCTTCTGGCAGCAAATATCCACACACGATGGCCACATCAATTTTTTCTTCTTTCCAATTTCTCGGATTTTGAACGAGTTCTAATTGTATCGACGAATCTTTTTTCAATAAGAGAGTTTCATTGAAACATTTCTTGCAACCGTTAAATTGAAACGCTTTAACTTTCATTTTCAAACTTTCCTCCGTCATTAATTGCTGCACACAATCGTTCCACGATATCATCAAAATCTCCAACCGCCGTTTCACCTTCTGCGGCTCTTGAAGTATATTGATTCACGAATTGATCGCTATACCCTAATTCCTTAAAAAGTTTTTTCATTATTTTTATCCTGCGCATTGCTATGAAATTCCCATTAAAAAAATGACAGGCGCCTAAGCAACACCCCACGCAAGCAACGGAATCTGCACCATTATTTAGCGCATCCATTATCTGTATTGGACCAACTTGACCCGTACATTGAACTCTTACGATTCTGATCGCAGGATCGTATTCCATCCTTCCAACCCCTGCAGTATTTGCAGAGCCTTGACCACATTCATTGCACATAAATACGACAATATTTTCATATCCTTCACATTTGGCAGCTTCACATTCATTCATTACAAACAACACCTCCACCAGATATTGGAATGATCTCGTAAAGCAGTTGGTCGTCGCTAAAATTAAGCAATTGTATGGCACCAACAGGACACGCAGGCATACACATCCCACATGATTTACAAGCAACTTCGTTAATCACGGGTCTTCCATTATCGTTCCATTTAATTGCAGACGGATTACATGCTGTAATACACATTCCACAATCTACGCATAATTCATAATCGATTGAAGGAATTAGCATTTCCTTTTCGATGTATCCTTTTACTAAATGCTGAGAGGCAAGAGCAGCAGCATTGCCAGCATGTGCCACGGATTCGGATATATCCTTGGGACCTTGAATGGCACCTGCCAAGTAAATCCCGCCTTTGCTACTTGCCGTTGGATTCATCTTGATGTGAAATTCTTTAAAGAATCCTTCTTTTGAGCGTAGAATTTGAAGTTTTGATCCAAGCGGCCCTATTCCTTGAGGAGGAACCATGGCTGCCGACAAAACAACTAAATCAGCTTTAAGTCTTAATGGGATTTGGCTTAAAGTATCCTCTACGATGACATGTAAGTCACCAGATATAGGATCCTTTAATATCTCAGATGGTCGACCTCTTATAAATCGCACTCCTTTTTCTTGGGCACTCATGTAATATTCTTCAAAGTTTAATCCTGGTGTCCGCATATCAATATAACAAATTGTTACATCAGCATCGGGATACATGTCTTTTACGATTCCGGCGTTTTTAGTAGCGAATTTACAACAAACTCCAGTGCAATATTTATTTCCAACCTGTTCGTTTCGACTTCCAACACATTGAATCATTACAATCTTTTTCGGAATTTTTCCGTCCGATGGTCTCATTACCTCGCTTCCCGTCATAGTAGTGGGTCCAAGCATTCTTTCCAATTGTAACTGAGTAATGACATCATCGTATCCTACTTTTCCATAATGATAAGCTTCGATCTCGCTCGGATCGTACTCTTCGTATCCAACGGCTACGACTATTGATCCAACCTTGAAACTTTTTATTTCTGGTTTCTCGGAGAAATCAATAGCTTGAACCGGACAAATATTAATGCAAGTATTGCATTCAATGCAATCCTTTTTGGAACGAACAAAAGTTGAAGGAATGGCCTGGGGATAAGCCTTATATATCGCAGTGCGCGTTGACATTCCCTTGTCCCATTCTGATAGTACTTCCACAGGACAATTAGCAGCACATTCTCCACATGAAGTACAGTTATCCTTCACATATCGTGGTTTAATTTCGATTTCAACTTCAAAATTGCCCATCGAACCTTCAACACTCTTGATTTGAGAATTTGTAAAAAGCTGTATTAGAGGATGATTAGCAACGCCGTTTGTTAACGGGGAGATGCTACATTGTGGACATTCGTTCGTTGGAAATGTTTTGTTCAACCTCGTCATATGGCCCCCTATTGTCGACTCCCTCTCGACTAAATAGACGGGAATTCCTAATTCGGCCATATCGTAAGCAGCTCGTAGACCAGCAATTCCAGCACCTACGACCAAAGCCGCTTTTGTTGTTGGAATTTTTTTCGTCTCTACTTCTTTTAACTTTCGAGCTCGATTTATTCCTGCCTCAACCATTTTCATTGCCTTGTTGGTTGCCTTATCTTTTTCTTTATTATGAACCCAACTGCAAAACTCTCTAATATTTACTTGTTGATGCAAGTGCTTGTTTAAACCCATTTCTTCGATGGCTTTGGCAAAAGTTCTTCCGTGTTGATTTTTTGAACAGGAAGCAACCACCGATTTATTCACGCCTTTTTCTTTTATGGCTTCTTTTAATAATTCAACTCCAGGTTTGGAACACATGAACATATAATGCTTTGCTTCCACTACATTAGGTAAAGTTCCTGCATATTCAGCAACCTTCTCAACATCAACAGTTCCTGCAATATTATGACCACAATGACATACAAACACACCAATCCTAGGTTCTTCTTCACCTTCTGCTTGTTTTTCGATTTTTGCTTTTATCTCATTTTTTTTAACAACCATCTAAATTGCCTCCTCCTCCTTTTCACGCATGTCTGTAAGTTTGAAATTGTAATTTTTTCCCATCATCTGATATTGGAGTCCAATAAAATCGACATCCATCCCCATACAATACGCAAGAAGTTGAGAAAGATGGATTACAGGATAATCGTATGAACACCCTTTATTCTTGTTTAAATAATCTTGTCCAGTCTCGAATTGAAGGTGGCAGAACGGACATATGTCTAATATGAAATCGGGTTTAACTTCGTCAATATTTTTCATTTTTTCTCCAAAAATTGTCATGCTAGATGTTCCATCAAAAGCCTTTACTCCGCCACCTGCTCCGCAACACGTGAGCTGTTCTTTAAACCTAACAGATTGAACGCCGAGTGCTTCTATGAAGTCTTCAATTATCGTTGGGCTTTCAGAGCTTTCGATCTCCCGTATCCTCGTTGGTTTGAGGAAATGACACCCATAATGAACTGCTGCCTTAGCGTTGACTTTTCTTACGATAGCATCTTCAATACCCCAAGGTCCTATATCGAAACCCAGAACTTCTGCTATGTGTCTAACTTCAATTGTCCCTTGAAACTCATAATCCCCCAATAAGGTTAACTTTTCATTAACTATTTTTTTTGCTGATTCGTCTTGCTTGAGGTGTTTATTAACTTCTTGCAAGGTTCCAAAACATCCATTACACACGGTCAAAATATCGGCATCCATTTTTTCCGCTATGCATATATTTCTTGCAGCGTGTACCATCCAATCAACCTTATTAAACGATCTAAATACCCCTGGAGCGGGACAACACGCTGCTCTTTCCATATCCAACAATTCATAACCAAGTTTTTCCATGACGAATTTGGTTGCTTTTTCTATTTGAGGATATCTATTAGGCATAATACATCCTAAAAAGAACGCAAAAGTCATTTCTCTTGCCATTTATTTATCTTCCTCCTTAATTTTCTTTTTTTCAGGTACTAAATCAAATAAATTTTTTGCGATGTTTTTTAAATCATCGTCTTTTTCGTCTTTATACTTATATGCCGTAGGAGGAAGTTCTTCCAAACCTAATTCGACCCTTTGTTTTTTAATTGCATCGTTAATGGGGACTGCGTGTCCAGTATTTTTCAAGTAACCTACTACCGCCCTATGATTCGGACTTATATTTCCTAGTTTTGTAGCGTAATTTCTTAGTTCTATTATGACATCGGTGGGGCGTACATCTCTAGGACATCGCTCGTAGCATTGATAACAGGTGGTACATAACCAAATATCTGGATCTTCTAATACACTGAGATCCCCCAAAACAAGTCTCCTTATTATCGAACGCGTTTTCAGAGCTGTCCATCTGCCACTTTCACAACTGGCGGTACAAGTTCCACATTGAATGCAAGACCAAATATTCGTCTTTCGCTCTATATCCTTGAAATATTGAGGGTCGAAATCAGAATCAGTCTTATATTGCCTATTTTTGGATTTATTCTCGGTTTCTGATATTCTTACCAACTCCTTTATATTATTATCTTTAAAAATAAAAAAAAATAATTTACAACGATACGATCCTTCCGCCTTCGCTCATTTCGAGAAAGGAGGCGGCACCAACAGGATCTTCTACGAAGTCGAATAGTTGCTCTCTTTTAATTCCCATGAGATCCATCGTCATTTGGCAGGGGAATAACCTCATACTTCTATTATCGACAGCCTCCTTGATCATGCCCCAAGGGTCTTCAATACCAAACTTTTTCAACTTCTTTAAGAACATCTTTGCTGCCATTCCCTTCATTGGAGCGGGCATTCCGGCCACTTTTGGTTTGAATTTCTTTTTTAACAGAAATAATCCCCAAAACGTAAAAAAGAAATTCATCTTGACATCCATGGCATCGCCTGTGGTTCCCAAGATCATCATCATTGCAAATTTTTCAAAAGATTTGTCTTTTACAATAAAATTAATTGTTTCAACCATATTTTTCACATCTTCTTTTTTTCTTTGTCTGTTTTTATATTTTAAAAAATCTTTAATTTACATCCAGGATACTATTTTTTCCGAGTTTTCTAACACATCTACTAGATCTGTGTATTCAATTGGCTCGACTTTATCGAATAAATTATCCGCGCTAATTCCTCGAGCCTTCAAGTCTGGACTCATTGCGAAAAATTTCACGGGTAAGTCGAATAGGTTTTTGATTATGTCATTGAATTTTCTTTTGGAAAAACTAAGAACGACGGAATCGTGAATCAAGACCATCCCGATTTTTGAACCGCTTGCAATTTGCTCATTTATTAAAGGAATTATTGTATTCAGGTGATTTAAAGCGTCAGAACCATAACCATACAGATAGGTGATATTTATTTTTTCTACCATTTTTCATATTCACCCCTTACATGTAAAAACAGGAACTTGCATCATCGATGAATCCTTTCAAGTCTCTCATGCTAATCACGCTTAAGTTTTCGTAATCAATTAAATCCACTTTTGACAATCCCACCTCTTCTAAAGCCGTATCCAATACTTTCAGCTCCAAATCCGATAAGTCCGCCATCTCTAAGGTTTCTTCATAAGAATCCCCCCCTGTGGCCCTTGGATCTGCTTGTTTGTTCAACATATACACAGAATCTCCTGTAAATACAATTTTGCAATCCAGTTCTTCTCCAAGACCCATAAAACCAGAACCCAGTCTGATAACTTCGATAGCTGAATTCTTTCCAATTGGGGATTTATTACAGATAATTATTACGGATTCAACCATTTTTTTCAACCTCCTACCCCAAACACAATCAATTTATCCGATTCGTAAGCCCAGTTGGATAATTCTCCGAGCCCTTCGTCTCTTCCCGTATAAATGAAGCTATCCTCTTTTATGCCAGTCAATCCCACCCAAGTACTGCATCCTGCGATTGGAATATTGTATTTTTCGCTGAATTCTTCCAATCTCTGCGGTATGTTTCTCGTGGACGCCCCTACATTAATGTCCTTTTTAATATTATATACGCCGCTTCCAAACGTGAAGATCCCCTTAACCAAGTGACCTTTTTCTATTAGTGCCTTGCATAGATTTATTATTGTATCAGTCGCTTCAAATTTATAGGGTTCCGTGCAGAGTAAAAATGTGTAAGTCGACATTTATTGCACCTCTTTTTTTAGGATCCTTCAGGCTTTTTTTATTATAAACGTGATAATTTCGCCATCTTGATTCGTTTCAACTATTTCATCGCCTGTTTTTTTGATGAGAGCGGGAATGTCTTTTAAAGCTCCTATGTCGTCTGCAATCAATTCAATCGTCTGCCCCGTGGTCATATTTTTTAACTCTTTTTTCGTCAATAATACGGGCATTGGACATTTCTTACCTTTCGCATTAATAATTTTTTCAGCCATATTATTCAACTTTTACGTTTTTTTGTTTCATTTTTTTAGTTTTTTATATCACGAATGTATCGTGATTTTTTGCTATCTATCACAAGTCAATGGTCATTTATAAATTTATAGCCTAAAAAAACTAATAATCTATAAACTAGATTCAAAAAAGTAACCCATCCTTTTAAAGGAGTATCACAAAACAAAGGTTTAAATTTTCTTAATTCCTTGATTAATATTAGAAAGTCTTAATCAATATTAAATCAAAAATAATGATATCAGATCATGACTAAACCAATGGATTTTATAGACATTGACGATAAGGACAAAAAAATTTTAGATATCCTGCAACACGATGCTAAAACATCACTAAGAGACATGGCCAAAGAAACGGGACTTAGCACGACTGCGATAAGAGCCAGATTAAACAAGCTTAAAGAAGAGGAAGTGATAAAAAGTCAAATTACCTTGATAGACTGCAGTAAATTAGGCTATCGGGAAATGGTGCTGGCTTCTTTAAGGGTTAATTCTTCTCAACCTTTAGATCAAATCAAAAAAAAAATTGACGAGATGGAAAAAATCAAATATGCATACATTATTACAGGAGAATATCCACTTTTTCTCATGTTCAAGTGCCTCGACCACGGTGATTCCATAAAACAGATTGAAGCATTGAGAAATCTGCCAGGTGTTGAGGAGGTAAAAACGCAAATCGTCCTCGATCGAATCAAAGAAGATCATTCAATAATAATTCCCTAAAATCCATAATTATAAATATATTTATCGAATAACCAAAATTGTATTCGAAAACCTTGAAAAAATTATAGATTAGCTTGTTTTTCGTATTTCCAAAATACAATTAAGTATTCCATAACCATTTAATCCAATATAAACAATATTAATTATTGCGATACTTAAAACATTGATTGAAAAAGCGAAAATTGCCATTAATAATGATATTAAGATCGAAATTACAAGTCCGATTAACCTATAACTCGGTTGGCTTGCTTTCTTACTTATAAAGAAGTAAAAAGCTACGAAAGATAAGATTGTAAAAACCCATTCAATTGGTTCCATTACTAATGTTTAAAATAATTTGTTTTAATCTTCACGATATTCGAACTTTGTGAGATGTTCATAATATGATTGTAAAATACCGTATTTAAATATTTTCATTAAATTCGAACTAAAAGAATATATATGTATAAGCATATTCTCCATACAATGATGAATTCAAGAAATGAATTTATTATTGACCAGAAACTTCGCAAGTACGAAGAATTAATTTTAAAGTATTACACTCAAAGAGCGGAATATAACTTACAGTCAAGGACTTTAGCAACTATGATTGGTTTTTTATCAATTTATGGCAGCTTAACTCAAACACAGCTTAAAAAATTGACCAAATTTTCAAAATCAACCATATCTACAGGTTTATCAAACTTGATAAATGTAGGATATGTTGTAAAGGAAAAATTGTTAGGAAAAAGAGAATATAAATATTTCCTAAAATTTAATTCACACGATTCAATTGATGATGCTTTAGGAAGTGTAAAACCAGAAATTTTTTTTTTAAGACAAAAAATTAGACATCTTGAGACTTTAAAAGCAGAGAAAAAATATGGAGCGGATTTCCTATTAGATAGGTTAAAGGAAGCTATAGAAGTCTTCGTTTTATATCAAAAAATTGTGGATGATATAAAGAATTCAATAACATCGAATATAGGGAAAAATACCCCGCAAAAAAGGATAAATTTCTCCAAGGGCGATTTTGAATACATTTTAAAAGATTTTAACAAAGATGTTAAGGAAATTGAGAATGAAACTATCGATTTTTTTAAGTTTCAATCCGCTTATTCCACATTAACTGAGTTTACACTAATAATATTTGTATATTTTATAACTAGAAAAATTTTAACCCAGAATAAAATAAAAGAGCTTACGGGTTTATCAAATGGCAAAATTTCGCAAGTGATAAACGAGCTTAAAAAAAAGAGATTTATAATTAAAATTGACAAGGAACACTATAACAAGTGGATTCCGAAACAAATGGAACGCCAATATATCTACGGAATACCATCAATTAGTGATTCGTTCTTCCTTTCTGGAATTGATTCACTAAATCAAATGTTAAAATGGGAAGAAAAATTTGATAAGATAAAAACCGAACTACTTGAAAATAGAATCGAGCTTGAAAAACTTCAAGGTTATGAAAAAATAAAAAAAGCTATAATAAATCTCTTGAATTTAATGGTAGATTACAAAAAAGCTTCAGAACGTTTTTCCAAATTTTTAAGCATAAATTTATAAAAAAACATGATTCATTCGTATTCAATCGTACTTGGTGGTTTGTTCGAGATATCGTATACAACCCGATTGAATCCTTTTACCTCATTGATTATTCTCGTGCCAATCTTTTCCAATAAGTTCCAATCTAGCTTTGAGAAGTTTGCAGTCATTGCGTCTCTTGACTCCACTACTCGTATGGCGCAGAGGTGTTCGTAAGTTCGAAAATCTCCCATGATTCCTACGGTTTTTACGGGAATGAAAACGCAAAATGCTTGCCATAACTTCTCGTAAATGTTGGCTTTTCTTATTTCCTCTATGAGAATGTAATCGGCTTCCCTTAATGTATCCAATTCTTCTTTATTTACTGATCCTAAGCACCTAACGGCAAGACCCGGACCTGGGAAGGGATGTCTTTCGATTAATTCGCGATCAAGCCCTAATTTAAGCCCGATTTTCCTTACCTCGTCCTTGTAAAGATCTTTAAGTGGTTCTATGATCTTGAGCTTCATATCGTCTGGGAGCGTTAAATTATGGTGTGACTTGATCTTAGCTGAAGACTTGCTCGTAGCGGCAGTTTCCACTCGATCAGGGTAGATTGTTCCTTGAGCGAGATGTGTTATGTCCGGAAACTCTTCTTCAAGATGAATGGTTTTCTCTTCAAAGACTTCAATAAACGAATGGCCTATAATTTTACGCTTTTCTTCAGGATCGCTCACATCTTTTAATCTAGAGAGAAATAAGTTTTCGGCATCGATGTAGTGGAAGTTCTTGAACTGAAGTTTTTCTTTAAACGTCTCCTGAACTTGCTTTTCTTCGTTTTTTCGTAGTAATCCATTATTAACAAAAATGCAGTGTAATCTGTCTCCAATCGCCTTATGAATCAAAACGGCAGCAACGGAAGAATCAACACCCCCGCTTAATCCTAAAATGACTTTATTGGTAGTTCCAATTTCTCTATTGATATCCTCGATCGAGAGTTCTATCCAATCTTCGAGTTTCCATTCTTTTTTTGATCGGGCGATTTTTGAAATAAAATTCTCTAAGATCTGATTCCCCTTAGGTGTATGGACTACTTCTGGATGAAATTGTACGCCATAAATCGAATTTGAATCGTCTTGATAAGCCGCAATTGGGCACGTATCTGTTTTAGCTATCGCTTTAAATCCTTCTGGAAGATTTCTAACCTGATCACCGTGCGACATCCACACGATTTCCTTATCATCTAGTGCCTCTAGCAATAAATTTGGACTAACAATATTAAGTTCGGTTTTACCATATTCCTTCTGTTCGTGGGGTTCAATCGTTCCCCCTAATCGCTTGATAATTGTATGGTGCCCATAGCATATTCCTAGCACGGGTATTTTTTCCTCTTTTACAAATTTAAAGAATCCATCTGGTAATTGAGGACTATTGACATCGTAAACGCTACTGGGTCCACCAGAAAGGATGATCCCTTTTGGTTCTTTTTTTTTGAGTGCTTCCATTTTCGTATCAAAAGGGAGGATTTCCGAGTAAACACCCAAGTCTCTTATTCTTCTTGCAATTAAATGACAATACTGACCGCCAAAATCTAAAACGATGATAGTATCCATGGTTAAGAATTATTTTATATATATATTATGAAATATAAATCTTAATTCCCTTTTTAATTGACTTATTAATTCAAACTAGCTGATAGAGCCCAATTAACACGATTTTAAAAAAGAAATAAGAAAATTATTTGAATTAAGTCGGTGTTCCCTTATTTCACTCATTTCGTGTTAAGCTTTCCAATTACAAAATCCAATCCAAGGAATTTTAAAGTTTCTTCTGTTGGAATACCCGTCTCGGGATCCCAGCCTCTTGCTATATAATAGCCACTAAGCATCGATTGAAAGCCCTCCTCGCTTAAAACATAGTCTTTAGCGGGTCCAATTGTATGCGGTTCTTTAAAGAATCTCTCTGGAGGGTGATCGTCCACCCTCGTCCAACCTTCCCTTATATTAAAGCACTTAGAAAGGGTTAAAATCGCCTTGGCACGAGTATAGACATATATCGTATCAGTGTTAAAACCAGTAACCAAATTAAACATTTTAGCCAAATCGTCTACTTCATAAACACCCCTTGCAAACTTGCACATTATGAGGGAGTCCGTAAGAGTTGAATCGTCTTCTAATCCCACGATAGCCTTTCCTCTCCCAACAGGGTCGTCGTATTTGAAGCGATCGTATTTTCCCCTAAGGTCCAAACCATAAGCGCTATTTCTCAAGTGACATGCTCCCCGTATTGATACACCCATCCCAACGGCAAAAGAACTCATTCCGTGAAGGTCAAAAGCGGGAAGCTCCAACCCCTTAATGTGAATTCCGTAATAACTCGCATTTTTCCGCCCCATTTCCTCCAATCTTCTTCCGGCTTCTTTAGTACCGTCTCCAAAAATCTTACCTGCGAAATTTTTCTTGAGACACATTTCTTCGGTAAATTTAACCAATGTATCCGTGGAGCTGAACGGGAGCTCGTAACCAAGATCTTCCTTTGTGATTAAGCCAATATCGTATAATTCACAGGCCATTGCGGCAGTTGCTCCTCCCGATATGGCGTCTATCCCAAAATCATCGCATAATTGAATGCATTTCATAATGCTAGGCCAATCAGTACAACCAGTTGCAGATCCAAAACTATAAAGCATTTCGTGATCGACACTAACGATTAAACCAGGATATTTCGAGTGTTTTTTAGGTACTTTTGCTAAATGATCACACGCAACGCTACATTGTGAGCACGCCACTTTCTTCACGAGCCATTCGTTATTTAATACTTCGGCGTTGAGTAAATCTATCTTATCAAACACGCCTTCTCGGAAGTTGTAAGAAGGTAACATTCCTAATTTACTGTATTTTTCCATTCCAGCGGCGGTCCCTAAACCGCGATATTTTATCGTGCGCGGCCCTTGCGTGTCTTTAATGAGTTTCTTTGCAAATTGGTAAAATTCAGCGTTATTAGCTACTGAAACGTTTTTTGTTCCTCTAAAAGCGATTGCTTTTAAATTTTTAGAACCCATAACGCCACCCATTCCTGTTCGTCCCGCTTGTCTATTTCTATCGTTTGTGATGCAACCTAAACGGGACATCATTTCTCCCGAAGGTCCAATGCTCATTACGGCTAATCTTTGGTCGTTAAATTGTTCCTTGAGAATCTCTTCTGTTTCCCAACAACCTTTTCCCCATAAAGTGTCCTTACACGGTACCAAGTACCGATTGTCATCGTCAATTACGAGATACACAGGTTCGGGAGCTTTTCCCTTTAATACAATTAAATCAATACCAGCTCGTTTGGCTTGAGCGGCTATTGACCCAGAGGAAATAGCAAAACCAAAAAAATGCGTTAAAGGAGATTTTGCAAACACGCCATATTTTGATGAGGAAGGTGCGATTGTTCCAGAAATAGGACCTGTTGCCCACACCAAGACATTTTCAGGACCTAAAGGATCCACGCCAGGTTTCAGCTCGTCCCATAAAATCTTTGCTGCAAATCCATAGCAACCAATCCATTTATGACAAAAATCTTCGGATATTGAGACCTCTTCAATTTTACCCGTGGTTAAATCTACGTTAAGTCTATTTTGCGAATAACCGCCGAGTTTCTTGGTTTCTCCCTTTGATTTTACTAATTGAGTTGTCATGATAAATCCATCCTTATTATCTTACTTGTTTTATTTCTATTTAAAGGATTCTTTAATCAAAATTTAAGGACCTTTAAATAATTTAAATTCATTTAAGATGAGTATTATACAATTAAGTATGAAAATGGTTTTTTAATTAAAATTATTCTCCTTTTGAAGTATTAAATGAACAATGTTCTCATACTAAGTACTAAAATTTTCATAAATTCTTTCTTTTTTTATTTTAGAATTTCCATATAAGCACCTAATCGAGTTTTTACTTGTTCTATGTTTTCGCCTATCTTGTTAAAATTTATGTAAGTTATTGGAATTTCAAGTGTTCTTCGGACTTTTTCTCTTAACATGCTATAGCAATTTGATACTGAATGACAACCAAATAGCTGATTAAAAACCATACCGTCTACATTTAAACGCTCAGCAGTAGCTAAATACGAATCCGTAAGCGTGTTATTGTCACAACCAATCTTGCTTGTTGCGTTCGTTAAAAACTTAGCGTATTCTTGAATCGGGTCGTTATTTTTTGTAACGTTTACCTCTTCAAGAAGTCCAAATACATCCCAATCCGCGTAAATCGTTCTTGCACCCATCTCGTATAGAATATCTTGAGTTTCAGGCTCCCAACCTCCAAACATTGGTGTTAGCATTATTCTTGGCATGTGAGATACATCCATTCCAATCCCTTTCCTCATTCTCTCTCGCATCTCTTTGACAAGATTTGCCATATTTTCAAGATATTGCTGGCTGTTTGAATTTAAGTCTTGGAACGAAATACTAATCAAGCTTAGAATGACGGCAAAAGTTGCAGGATTGCACGGATAAAAGTCGGAAGCACTAATTTCATACAGAATTGTTTTATAATAACGCTTGATTTGATTGCTTATTCTGAATTGTTTATTGAGGGAATTATCGGTAACATTATTTCCAGTAATTTCCTCTAAGTTTTGAATAGTTTTACGAAGTTGTTCAGCCAGTAATTCTTCTGAATTTCCAATATTTCTCGGAGGAATGTCAACCCAGAGTTGTTTAGGGACGAGTAATTTCAAGGATTCGTGATATTTGTTAAACGCACTACATCGAATGGTGAAGTACAAGCTAGCATCGACATTTTTTCCTTTTGAAACATGCATTCCAAAAAGATTTTTAATTCCATAACAAAAATCACTTGATATCCCACTTTCAACGCCAAGATCGCACATTTCATTGTATTTAATATTAATCGATTTGATGACATCATCAAGGATTGTATCAAGGATTTTTAAAGCGTCAAATTGTTTTATAAATCCAAGTAATTTTGAAGTCAATCCCCAACCAAGAAAAGAAGAAGCTGAATTGAGCGCAACCAGGTATTGATTGAGAACAAACGATTCCATCCTTATAGGAAAAACAGGTACACCACCAGCTGCAAATACAAGATCTGAAAAGGGCAAAACGACCGAAATTAACTTCTTTTTTTCTCTAAACTTGAGTTTTTTAAGATAATCTCTACCCGATAAAAAATTATACGCCATCTTCAAGACCGAAGAAAAATTTACAACATCGTCTCCAAATGCGCTCATTTACTACATCATCTCCATAAACGCTTCTATTCTCGTAGAAAGTTGTCCTCGATTTGAACGGGAGTAATCCCTTTCCAGATTTAAAACCCTAATGTCTCGGTCTTGCAATTTTTGTTTCAAAAAGGTTTGAAATATATTAATATGATCGCAAAACTTAATGATGTGATTGATGACACCAACTTTTCCGTTATCTTTTTTTGCGTACTTTTTTACTAAATTATCTAAAAAGTTCACCTTGTTCTCAAGGAAGTTTGGAACGAAATGATCACCCTGAAGGTTTTCAGCAAACCTTTTCACGAATAGGTCAATAGGATCTTGAACATTAGTATAATCGCTTTCTTGCAAAACATCTGAGTAATAATTGCTACCAATCCAGGTGTCGAAAAAAACAACATTTCCACCCGAATCTTCGATAAGATCTATGAGGTAATCTCCAATAAAAATCGAACAGCCCGTAAATATTATACTAACAACATTATTTTCATGTTCCTGAAAATCAGTTTTTTCTAGCTTTTGAAGGATCTTAGAAATTTCGTCAGAGAAGGCAGGTCCATATAATATTGCTTTCTGTATTAATTTTAATTTTTCAGCACTTCTTATTTTTAGATCGTGCAATTTAGCAATTTTTTTCTTGAAGATATCGTATTTTTTCAAGCTGGCGATAATCTCTTCGCTTGAAATCGCTTTTCCCGATATTTTTTCCAATTGCTCCTTCAAATCTAATAATTCTAATTTGAGATATTTAAGCGCTTCGGTAGTTTGGGTATAGGAAACAAAAAAGTTTATTCTTGGTATGTTAAAATATTTCGTGATGATTTCCGAGCAGCAAGCATCTGAAACGCAATGATTAGATACGATAAAAAAATCGACTAAATCTAAAAACTTGAACGCGTTAGGTTTTGAAGAAAACAAACCAATACAGGATTGTGCGAAACTGCAGGTAGAAGGTGGTAGATAATCATTGCTAATATTCATTAATTCGTCGTTGCCTGCAAACATCATGCGTAATGGAATCATTCCAAAAGCGTCAATCAATTCTTCTGGTACATTATCATGTCCCATGAAGGCTACGATTTTTTTATTTCCTTGAATTTTTTGTTCTTTTAAGTATTCGTAATACTCTAAAAGAAGTTCCGTATCGTTCATTGTATAATATCATTTGAAAAGTTTAGTGATAAAGGGGATAATAATTCAAAAAATTTATTATTATTACTACTATTAAAATGAATAAAAGTCAAGAGCTTATTTGCTTTTATTATCTTGAGCTATGAGAGCCGCACCTATAGCTCCAGTGAGTTGTGGTTGTTCTGGTGTCACGATACTAAAGCCTAATTCTTCTTCAAGATATTGCTTTACCGCAACATTTTTCGCAACTCCACCGCAAAAAACCAGTAATGGACAAACACCTATACGCTTTGCCATTCCTGCAACCCTTCGCGCAATCGATTTGTGGATACCACTCGCAATGTCTTGTTTCGAAGTACCACGAGCAAAGAGCGATATAACCTCACTTTCAGCAAAAACAGTACAAGTAGAGCTTATTGATGCGGGAGAATTGGATTTTAAGGCCAAAGATCCTATATCCTCAATTGATACTTCCAATGCGTGTGCCATGACTTCGAGAAAACGCCCTGTTCCTGCTGCGCACTTATCGTTCATTTGAAAGTCAATGACATTGCCAGTTTTTTTTGACATTACAATCGCCTTGCTGTCTTGGCCACCAATATCTATAACCGAAGCTGCTTCAGGATAAAAGAATTGCACCCCTTTTGCGTGAGCGGTTATTTCCGTTATTCGATCGTCAGCAATATCGATGGAATTTCTTCCGTATCCAGTAGACATCACATAAACATCGCTTCTTTTGAGATTATTTTTTTCTAAAAGATCTTTAAATAGATCTCCTCCAATTCGCTTGAAATCGTAAGTCGATCTATCAACACGATGATCGACTAGTTTTCTGCCATCCATCAAAACAAGCTTGCTCGCTAGCGAGCCAATATCTATTCCTACGCTTAACATTTGTTTGACACTAAATACTTAATTTTCTTTATCAGTAATCGTTTATTCATTAAATATTCAAAAAGTATTAAACTTGTTGTAATGAATATTCTATAGTTTTTCGTTCTTTCAAAAATCTAATAATTTTTAATCAATGATCTCGTTGAGATTTTTAATATCCACATTTGGAAATATTAAATATAAGTTGAATAAAAATATGGATGTTTTTATCGTTTTAAGCTGTAAATTACCCTAAAAATATAATTATGATCACCATGGTTAACACAAAAGCAAAAAGCATCTGTAATATATTTTTTATTATGGACTCTTTTGAAATTCTTCCAAGAAAAATCCCCAATAATACGATAGACAATACAATTATAATGAACGATACTATGAATATTATCACGCTAGCACTGGCAACTATGAAGAAAGGAATTAACGGAACTAGTCCTCCTAAAAACGGGGATCCTCCATTTACAATGGCCACGATGATTCCCGCAAAGCTTTCAGCCTTGTGATGAAGTGTTTTTATTTTTCTTTCTTTTTTCTCCTTCTTCTGAGAAAGGGTTAGTTTTACGGGCTTCAACATTGCTTTTTCAATCTCGTTAGCTTGTAGGTCAATGTCAATTCTCTCCTCCGCTTCCTCTTCTCGTTCCACGATTCCCATTGCTTTTTGTAAATCGGCTTCACTTTTTTTTTGTTCTGCTCTTTCGGATAAATAAGACCCAGATAAGCCAGATATGAACATTGAAATAGCCGTTCCTAATCCAGTTAATATCACATAAGCCGAAGGTATAGTTGGTTGGGTGGGATCTTTAAGTACGACGACAAAGAATCCCAATAATATTCCTAATACTGTTAGGTTTATGGTTAATAGAGAGAATTCTCACATCAATTTCCATCGTAAAAATTATTGATAAAATACCTTCGAGCCACTGCTGAGTAATCGGTTATTTCGTTATAAATTCTTAATTTTTTTATAAATGACATTTTTAATTAAAAATATGATGACTTTAAATTCAATTAATTTGGATAGGATAAAAATCTTATTAAAGCGGATTTTATGTAAGACAGGTGTTATTTAAAAATTTTTATAACTTAACTCATAAAAACTATTATTTTTATTGGTCTTTTTGTATATTATATATAAAATTAAAAAATCTGTTAATAATGAACAAATTCAAAGAACAATTGATAACGATGCTCATCGAGCATTCAAGGATCATTTATTCCGTTATAAGCGAAATGGGAGTATATTACTCGAATTGGGCGGAAAATGGCCAAGAAGAAGCTGAAAACTTGGAAAAAAAGCAAAATAAAATACAATTATTGGAAGAAGACGGAGATAGCATAAAGATACGCTTGATCAAAGAGTTTTCGGAAGCGGGAGCACAAGGACTAGGAGGATATGTGGAACTCCTTCTAAAGATGGACAACCTAGTTAATTCAGCGATAGAATTCGTTGAAGCAATTAGTCATATTAGTGCAAAAATAAATGAAGAAATTAAAAGTCGCTATCATAAGTTAATAAATACTATAATCGAAATGGCAGATGTTTTAAAAGCTACGATAAAAAGTTTAAGAGATAAACCCGAAATCGTGTTTAAAAATACGACAAAGATTCACGAAATGGAAAATAATATTGATAAAATATTTCGGGAATTTATGAATTACATTTACGATGACAAGGCATTGGACATCAGATTGCTTCTGAGAATTCGAGATAGTATCATTATTTTAGAAGAATTGGCGGATCGAATGCATGATATAGCCGATCTCATTCGCGTTCTCGTTTATCAATAAGAAGAAATTATACAATATTCTTTTTTAATGCGTTTTTTTCAAATCATAAGACATAGATTTTTTAAATTAAATTTTATGAACTTATTATGCATTTTTCTCTTATTTTTCGTAGTAACCTTTTTACGGAATTTTTTCTTTTATTTATTTAAATTACAATACTTTTAGAAAATGAAAGCATCATGAATACAAAAAGAAAATTTGGAATATCGATCCTATTGCTTCAAATATTGCTAGTGGTTTTAGTTTATCTAACGGTCGATAAATTTATTACACCCGTAGCTGCCCAAACAACCCAAACTGATTCAGGAACATCAATGGCTTTAGCCATCTCTGCTGGTTTATCAATAGGGTTATCAGCTATTGGTTCGGGCTTAGCTTTAAAGACCGTTGCTACAGCGGCCGTTTCTGCAATAACGGAACGAGAAGGTGCATTTGGAAAAATCTTAGTATTAGTAGCTTTGGCTGAAACCTTGGCGATTTATGGATTAATTGTTAGCATCTTGCTTTGGACAAAAATTCCTTGATCAATCTTCAAGTTAAATTAAAAACAATTAAAGAATTTATTAGCGGGGTTTAAAGAAAACGAGCATCATAATTCCAAGCTATGCCTATACTCATGTCAAGATTGGATTTTTCAAGCAATTAATCATGGATGAGACCTCGCTTTTAAAACTTCGAAAAATAAGAGATGGACAAGAATTTATTGATTTTATAAAGCCTTTTTATCCGACTTTAGAAATAAAAGATTTGATCATTGAAGAATTAGAAAGGGCAGTTTATAATGCATATATTAAAATTATTGGTAAATTAATGCATGTCTCACCACCTAACATGCGTAATTTTCTTAGAACTTATCTTTATAAATATGAGATTTTGAATATCAAGGAAATAATTCTTGGATCTATTGTTGGAATGAGTGCTAAAGAAAAATCAAAAAATATCAATTTTTTAATAGAAGAATACCTTGAAAATACGAAATTTATTAAAGATCTTATCAAAATTCAAAGCTTAGAAGAAATACAATTGTTTTTGAAAGGTACTAAATACGGAAAAGTTGTAAAAGAAGGCATCTTATATTACCGTAATACAAACGAAGTTTTTGTATTAGAAGCATTTTTGGATCGTTTATATTATGAGATGCTAATAACCGAAAAACTTCTCTATAATAGAAAAGAAAGCGAAATCATTAACACATTCATCGATTTTGCAATAGAAATATATAATCTTAAAGTGATTTATCGAGGCGTTATCAATAAAATTGATAAGAATTTATTACGTCAACTTATTGTTGGGAACTATTTTTTCTTAGATAGAGAAAAAATTGAAGTATTAATAGCACAGAAAAATATTGATGAATTTTTAAAACAATTCGAATTTTTCCTACGAAAATCGATTCATATAAAATATCTGTTAGATCAAATTAATATACGACGAGAACATTTTGTATGGTCTGTTGAGGCTTTATACTCAGAATTTATAATGAAAAAATTTCATATGAATAGAGGAGATATTGCACAATCAACGATATACAGAATAATTGAGTTGATAATAAAAAAAGAAAAAGAAATTCGATTTGCGATTCTTCCAACTGTGATTAATATCTTTCACGAAAAATACGAAAAAATGGAATCTAGAGGATAGAGGGATATAAAAACATGGATATATTCAATTGGGTTGATGAAATTGAGAAAGTATATCAAGAACTAGTTGATAAAGCTAGGCTTGAAAACCAGGTAGAAATTGAGAATTATCAAAAACAACAGAAAGAGATGTTAAAAACAATACATGATAAAAACGACGAATTTATAAAATCAAATATCGATTCGCTCTTAGAAGAATTAAAACAGGGTGTGCAAATTTTTGATAATCAAATAATAAAAGCCCTTGAAGATATCAAGCAAGAATATCAAAAACAAAAAAAAATAGTGATTAATAACATTATTCATAAGCTTGGATTTGATTTTAATGGTTGATCAAGAAATACACGTTATAGGAACCGACGATCTCGTCATTTTATTTGGATTAATTGGAGTTAATGGTACTATCATTAAAGAAGAATCTGAATTTTTACCACTTTTCAAGGATTTAACTGAAAGACCTTCAATAGGGATGATAATAGTTGCATTCGATTTAACTCAACAATTGGTGGAATTTATAGTAGATTTCAAACTAAATAATAGAACTCCATTTATATACTATTTACCAGACATATTTAAACCTAATATTGAGATAAATGATGCGTTCTGGAACCATATCACGACTTCAATTAAAAAATTAATTATATAGGAGGGGAGAACACATTACTGACGATAAAAATTTAAAAGAGAACTTTGGAAATCTTGGAATTTACATGATAGATCAAGCAAAAAACGAGATCAGAGAATTAAATCAAAAAACATTATTTCAAAAAGCAGAAATTAAAAAAAAATATAGAGAAGAATTAGTCCTTGATATCCAGAAATCTCGGGATTATTTTGAAGAATATGCAAATGAAATTCTCAATAACTCCTTATCTACAACTCTTATAGAAATGAATCAAAAATTTCTTGATTTAAAATTAAAATTAGTTAAAGAACTAAACGATAGCGTTGTTAACGAGTTAGAGAAGAAAATTAAAGAAAATTACGATAATTATATTACATTTCTTATTGATAATATAAGAAATCA